>NZ_JBFAXK010000014.1:0-220524 GCF_040680715.1 Nocardia sp. NPDC051981
CGCAACGAGCGTGAGCTCGTGCTGGCCGGGTTGTTCGCGGAGGTGCTCGGGCTTGAGCGGGTCGGGGTCGAGGACAACTTCTTCGACCTCGGCGGACACTCGCTGCTCGCAACGCGGCTGGTGAGCCGGATCCGGACCGAACTCGGCGTCGAGGTCCCCATCCATGTGTTGTTCGACAACCCGGCAGTCGCAATGCTTGCACAGGCCATGGCCGGTATGGATGGGTCTACGCGGCCGGCATTGACGGTGCGGACCAGACCTGAGCGTGTGCCGTTGTCGTATGCGCAGACCCGGTTGTGGTTTTTGTACCGGTTGGAAGGCCCGTCACCGACCTACAACATGCCGCTGGCGCTGCGATTGTTCGGTCCGGTAGACACGACAGCGTTGGCTGCGGCGGTCGGTGATCTCGTGGCGCGGCATGAAAGCCTGCGAACGGTATTCCCGGAGATCGATGGGGTACCGGTACAGCGTGTGCTGGGAGTCGATGCGGCGACGGTGGTGGTACCCGTTGCTGAGCTGGGCCAGGCTGGCGACATCGATGTTTCTGTTAAGGCCGAGGCTGCTCATCGGTTCGATCTAGCAGCCGAAATTCCTTTGCGGGCCAGCATCTTTCGATGCGATGACAGTGAGTTCGTCTTGACGCTGGTTCTTCATCATATCGCTGGTGACGGTTGGTCGATGCGTCCGTTCGTGCGGGATCTCGGTGTGGCCTACGCCGCTCGTTGTCAGGGCCGGGCGCCTGAATGGTCGCCATTGCCTGTGCAGTATGTCGATTACACGTTGTGGCAGCGGGAGGTCCTCGGTGAGGAATCCGATCCGGACAGTGCGATGGCTGGGCAGGCGGCGTATTGGCGTGAGGCTCTTGCTGGGCTGCCCGAGCGGATCGAGCTTCCGGTGGATCGGCCGTATCCGCAGGTCGCCTCGTATGAGGGTGGCTGGGTTCCGGTGTCCTGGTCCGCGGAGTTGCATGGTCATCTCGCTGAGCTTGCCCAGCGGTGCGGTGCGAGTGTGTTCATGGTCCTGAACGCCGGGCTTGCAGTATTGCTGTCTCGGGTTGGGGGCGGTGAGGACATCGTGGTGGGCTCGCCGGTCGCCGGGCGGTCCGATGATGTGCTCGATGACCTGGTCGGGTTCTTCGTGAACACGTTGGTGTTGCGCATTGACATGTCGGGAGATCCCACGTTCACCGAGCTGTTGTCGCAGGTGCGTGAGCGAAGCCTGCAGGCTTATGCCCATCAGGATGTGCCGTTCGAGCGCCTGGTCGAGATTTTGAACCCGGTCAGGTCTGTGACGCATCATCCGTTGTTCCAGGTGATGTTCTCCTGGAACAACACCGATAGTGGCGACATCGAGATGGCGGGTTTGCGGGTTCGCCCCGAACCTATCGAAACCGGTACTGCCAGAATGGATCTGAGTTTCAGTCTGTCCGAGGACGGTGGCAACGCCGGCGGTGTCAGCGGCGTCGTGGAATACCGTTCTGATGTGTTCGATCGTTCGACGGTGGAGTCGTTGGTCGCGCGGTGGGTTCGGGTGCTCGAGGCGGTGGCTGCTGATCCGGGGTGTCGGGTGGGGGCGATCGATGTGTTGGGTGAGGACGAGCGGCGTCGGGTGCTGGTGGACTGGAACAGTTCCGGGTCCGAACGTGGTGGGTTGGAGCCGGTGACGGTGCCGGAGTTGTTCGCACGACAGGTGAGTGAGACTCCAGACGCGGTGGCGCTCGAGTTCGGCCGCCGACAGTGGACGTATCAGGAGCTGGATGAAGCCGCAGGCAGACTCGCGGCCTCATTGATCGAACTTGGAGCTTGTACCGGCAGCCACGTTGGACTGGTTTTGCCTCGGTCGGCCAACACCGTAATTGCGATTCTGGCGGTGCTGAAGACGGGTGCGGCGTATGTCCCAATCGATCCGGCTTATCCGGACGAGCGTGTGCGTTTTGTGCTTTCGGACGCCGCCCCGACGGTGGTCGTCACTACTAGTGCACTACTTGCCCGAGTGCGGACCCTGGCGGACCACGACGTCGAGTTCGTCGATGTCGCGGACCCTCGTCTTCTGGTGACTAATCCAGCTCAGCCAGCAACACTGGACGATCGATACGCAGCCTATATGATCTATACCTCAGGTACGACGGGCAGGCCCAAAGGCGTTGTCGTTACACACGCCAACCTCATCACCTTCATCGACGGGGCGATAACCCGTCTTCGACGAGGCGAGGATCGACTCGAGCCCTCGGTAACTCAACGAGTGTGGTCGCAATGGCATTCGTACGCCTTCGATGTATCTGTGTGGGAGATGTGGGGGGCGTTGCTTCAAGGCGACCGGTTGGTCGTTGTCCCAGAAGACGTGGTGCGCTCCCCTGAGGAGTTCCACCGCCTACTCGTGGACGCGGAAGTGACTGTACTCAGCCAGACGCCATCGGCTTTGGCGATGTTGTCGGCTGAAGGGTTAGATCGCGTCGATACGCTTGTTGTGGCAGGCGAGCCCTGCCCGGAAGAGTTGGTCCACCGTTGGGCTCAAGGGCGGCTGATGGTGAATGCCTATGGACCAACTGAAGCAACCGTGTACACCTCGATCAGTGCGGCATTGGCTCCCCAGGAAGGGACGCCCACGATTGGGTCGCCAGTCCCAGGTGCGTCGATGTTCGTCCTGGATCGAAGGCTGCAGCCGGTGCCGGAGGGTGTTACGGGGGAACTCTACGTCGCCGGTGCAGGTTTGGCACGCGGCTATCATGGCCGCCCAGGGATGACCTCCTCTCGCTTCGTGGCAAACCCGTTCGCATCGTCTGGTCGGGGCGAACGTCTCTACCGGACTGGCGATCTGGTGCGCTGGACTAACCGAGGTGCCCTTCATTTCCTGGGGCGTGCGGACGATCAGGTAAAGGTCCGCGGTTTTCGCATCGAACTTGGTGAGGTCGAAGCGGCAGTAACGGCGCACCCCGCAGTATCACAGGCCGCGGTGGTCACGCGGGAAGACGCGATCGGAACGGTTCATCTGGTGGCCTATGCAGCTTCACGGGCCCCGAAATCGATTGCCACCGATGTGCGACAGTCCGTCGCAGCTCGATTGCCGGAGTACATGGTTCCTGTGGTGGTGATCGTCGACGAAATTCCTCTCACACCGAATGGCAAACTGAATCGCGCGGAGTTGCCGGCACCGGATGTTGTATCCGCAGTAGAGTACCGAGCGCCGAGGTCGGCTGAACAAGAGATATTGGCGGAACTATTTGCCGAGGTGCTCGGCGTCGAACGAGTCGGGATCTACGACGACTTCTTTGAACTGGGCGGCCACTCTCTGCTTGCGATGAGATTGGTGAGCCGGATACGTACGGTCCTGGGAGTAGAAGTCCCCGTCAGAGTCGTATTCGAGGCGCATTCGGTCGTGGACCTGTCGCCGCGCCTCAATGACGGAAAGCTTGTCCGCCCGGTGTTGAGACAGGGCCCCCGGCCCGTGGATGTCCCGTTGTCGTATGCACAACAGCGGCTGTGGTTTATCCACAGACTTGAAGGACCATCGGCCACCTATAACATGCCGATGGCTTTGTGTCTGGCCGGCAAGGTTAATCCCGAGGGGTTGGCACTTGCGGTAGGGGACCTGATCAGGAGGCATGAGAGCCTACGTACGGTTTTTCCCGAAACGGACGGTGTGCCTACGCAGCGAGTGCTGGAAATCGAAGCCATGGAGTTTCCGGTAGAGATATCCGACGTCGGTGATGTCGAGCTGGCCATTGCCGAAGAGGCCGCTTACAAATTCGAACTCGCGACGGAGATTCCGATTCGAGCCAGAATACTTCGCTGCGGTAACGATGAATTCGTATTGGTCATCGTGCTGCACCACATCGCGGCTGATGGTTGGTCAGTCGCGCCATTGATGCGGGATTTGGCTGCGGCGTATCGAGCGCGACTCGACGGTAAGTCTCCGGACTGGCTTCCATTAAATGTCCAATATGCGGATTACACTTTGTGGCAGCGTGACTTGCTGGGTTCACATACCGACCAAGACAGTCTCCTCTTTGACCAATTCGAATACTGGAAGCACGAACTGGAAGATCTTCCAGAGATGCTGATGCTCCCCACAGACCGCCCGCGGCCTAAGACAGCGACCTATCGGGGTGCAGTCTACTCATTTGATATCGGCGCACAGACACGTCGTCAAATGGAGCAACTAGGTCGAAGGCGAGGCGCAACGTCGGCGATGGTTTGGCAGGCTTCCCTCGCGGCGTTGTTGCACCGGCTCGGCGGGGACAATGATATTGCGATCGGCTCACCGATTGCAGGGCGAACCGACGATGCGCTGAATGATTTGGTCGGGTTCTTCGTAAACACATGGGTCCTCCGTTCGTACGTCAAATCCGATATGCTGTTCTCGGAACTGCTCGCACAGGTTAAAGGCAAGGCGCTGGCTGCGTATGACAACCAAGACGTACCTTTCGAACTTCTCGTCGAACTCCTGAACCCGGTTCGTTCCACGGCGCATCACCCATTCTTCCAAGTGATGTTCGCGTATCAAAACAACGAGACACCCGAAATTGAAATACCGGGTGCGCGAGCATCCGCTTACAGAACCTCGACAGGGACAGCTCGCTTCGACATCTTGGTGAATGTTCAAGAAGTAGTATCAGGGTTCGAAGTAGCGGTAGAATATGCGACGGATTTGTTCGACCAGCGATCGATACAGCTCATGTTCGAGCGCCTCATGCGGATACTCAGCGCTGCTGTCAATGACCCGGAGGTGCAGATCGGGTCAATCGACCTGCTCGCCGACAGCGAGCGGGAACTGATCGGTAAATGGAGCAAGTCCGCCATCGCCGAAGAAATCGACGCCGAACATACGACGTTGCCGGACATGTTTTCACGTCAATGTCGACTGACGCCTGAAAACGTGGCGGTCCTCTTCGAGGGAATAACTGTCACCTATAACGAACTCGACAGCGAATCCAACCAGCTCGCTCGATTGCTCATCGAACACGGCGTCGGTCCAGAAACGATAGTCGCAGTTGTATTGCCGCGCTCACCCGCGCTAATCACGGCAATCGTCGCTATCGCTAAGGCGGGCGGTGCATACTTGCCGATCGACCCGGCGTATCCCATCGATCGTGTGGAATTTATGTTGGCCGATGCTCAACCCGGCCTTGTGCTTGCCAATTCCGCAACAAAATCGCTTGTGGGCGCTACAACACCAATGCTCTGGCTCGATTCCAGTGACTATGCCGCGAAAGTATCGGAACTAGAAAGTTCCCCGATTCAGGACTCCGAACGCCTTCACTCGCTGACCGCCCTGACGCCCGTTTATCTCATCTACACCTCGGGATCGACGGGAAAGCCTAAGGCAGTCACAATGCCATCAATGGGTCTGACAAATCTTCTTATGCGGCATGCAGAGACCTTTGCGCGGAGTACCCAAGCTCGAACGGCTCAGTTCACATCGATTGGATTCGACTTCTCGATACAAGAGATCCTGTCGACCTTGACGATGGGAAAGACTCTTGTTATCCCAGATAGAATCGTGCAAAAAGACATTGGCGAGTTGGTTAGCTGGATCGACAGAAACAAGATCAATGAGCTGTACGCTTCTACCTCAGCTATCGATGCACTTGCGGAGTCCGCGCTCGAGCGACGAACGACCATGGATGCACTGTCAGACATCTACCAGGGAGGAGAGGCTCTGACAATAAGCAAACGCCTCAGGATGTTTCTTTCCTCCAGGAGATCGCCGATTCAGCTGCATAATATCTACGGGCCGGCCGAGACTCATGCTGCGACTTTCCATACTCCTAACGGAGAGATGTCGCAATGGCCCGATACGATATCGATCGGTGGGCCTATAGCGAACGCTCAAATACATATTCTCGGCCCCAGTCTGGCACCTGTTCCAATTGGTGTTGTCGGGGAGCTGTATATCTCGGGTCGGGGACTGGCCCGCGGATACCGCCACCGGTCTGGGCTAACCGCACAGCGGTTTGTAGCCAACCCGTTCGGGTCGGCAGGCAGTCGCATGTATCGAACTGGTGACTTGGCGCGGTGGAACTCCGCGGGTGTACTCAATTATGTAAGCCGTGCGGACGACCAGCTCAAAGTTCGGGGCTATCGCGTGGAGCCTGGTGAAATCGAAGCCATCCTCGGATCCCATCCTGATGTAGACCGGACGGTAGTAACTACCAGCGGCGTTGGTGCCAACAAGCGTCTCATTGGATACGTCACACTCACTGCATCAGAGCATGAGGCCGGAGCGGTGATCACTGACAATCGGCCGACCGTCACAATGTTGCGATCTTACCTATCTGTGAGATTGCCCGAATTCATGGTGCCGTCGATCGTCATTGTCGATGAGTTCCAACTGACCGCGAACGGGAAGCTGGACCGAAATGCCCTGCCGGCACCGGTTTCGGATGCGGTAGATCAGGTCGCGTTTCAGGCCCCGGATAATGAAAGAGAGACGCTGCTCGCGGGATTTTTCGCCGAGGTGCTGGGGCTTGAGCGTGTCGGAGTACTTGACAGTTTTTTCGATCTGGGCGGGCATTCACTTCTTGCGACCCGTTTGGTCAGCCGCATCAAGGCGGCTTTTGGTGGAGACCTTCCCGTACGTGTCTTGTTCGAGGCGCCGAGCGTCCGTGCGCTCGCTTCGCTGTTAGATCGGGACAACCAATCGAATTACGGAGTTGAAGTTCTTTTGCCGCTACGTCGCCAAGGAATTGGTACGCCCCTCTTCTGCATCCACCCCGGAGGCGGATTAAGTTGGTCGTACGTTTCTCTGCTCAGTCATCTGGACCCGATCCATCCTGTATATGGGCTGCAACCTCGTGTGCTGAGTAGCTGCGAGACCGCGCCGTCGACATTGAAGGAGATGGCGAGGGACTATGTCGATCATATTATGGCTGTACAGGCAAAAGGACCTTATCGACTGCTGGGCTGGTCTTTCGGTGGAGTGGTGGCCCATGCTATGGCGACGGAGCTACAGAGTCGAGGTGAAAATGTCGAGTTGCTGATCATGCTGGATTCGAACCCGGTCACGGAAGCAGCACTTGAAGATATTTCGGAACCTACCGACGAAGAAATACGGGAGATACTGCAGGCCGAAAAGATGCCGTCTGGAGTAGCATCTTTCGATGCGCTGCTCGATGAATCCACCTTGAAAGGTGTGAGGAGATCTCTCAGGCAGTGTAGAAACTTGCTGCACGATTACATTCCAGATAAGTTCGAAGGCGACTTGCTGTACTTCGCGGCAGCTGGGCGTAGCAGCACCGAAGGCTCATCCCCGGCGCTCGCCTGGAGTCCATATGTCCGTAATATTGATCGAAAAGATGTTCCCTGTGAGCATGGTGAGATGCTGTACTCTTTTGCACTGTCACACATAGGTCCGGTCCTTTCGGAAGCCATCCGTAGACTTGATCGCATCTAATATAGGGAAGCCGGCAGATCGGAAGGAAACGCCGAGACGTGTGTGGTGTTGTCAGCATGGCATGCGGATCCAGTCGATGATGTACCTGATTAGTGGTTCCTCGACAGCGGTCTGTGTGATTGCGATGTGATTGATACGAAAAGGTGCGCGGCGATATCGGTTGCCGCGCACCTTGCTACCCTTGCCCAATAGACGTTGTCGGGTCTGTCAGGTGTGTCGACGGGTGTGTTGTCTTCCAGCGACGGTGCAGATTGTGGCGATGGACGAGTGGCTTGTCTGTTTTGGCTATAGTTCGTTCCACCAGGTAGCTTTGTGTCCCGTGGACACTATGGCCAGATCTGACGTAAGCGAGGTACCGCCAGTGGCTGGATCTCGAAGTATGAGCCGAGCTATTGATGATCTATACGAGGGTTTCAACAGGCGCGAGTTGTGGTTGGCGCTTGGTTGGCAGGACATCAAGCAGCGGTATCGCCGGTCCGTCATCGGCCCGTTTTGGATCTCCATCGCTACGGCAGCGCAAGCCGCCGCAATGGGTATTTTGTATTCGCAACTACTTCATCTGCCTGTTCGTGAAATGCTTCCTTGGGTAACAGTCGGGTTGATTGTCTGGAATGTCGTTCGTTCAAGTATCGTCGAGGGCTCGGAGGTATTCATTTCGAATGACGGGTTAATAAAGTTCCTCCCCGCACCTTTGAGTGTTCACGTGTATCGTTTGGTGTGGCGCCAGTTGCTCTTCTTCATGCACAACATGGTTGTTTATGCAATCGTCGTGGTTGCATGTGGCACATGGCGTCAGATGAGCTGGTACGTGCTGTTGGCATTTCCGGCCATGATTCTGATAGCTTTCAATGCAGCGTGGGTCGCGATTGTCTTCGGGATATTATCCACGCGTTATCGAGATTTGCTGCCGATTTTCGACAGTCTGACACTCATGTTGTTTGTTCTTACGCCCGTAATGTGGACGACGAAGGGTTTGAACTTAAATGAGAGAATGACTGAACGCCTCAAGATTGCCGAGCTAGTTCCTACGTTCCACTATTTGGAAATCGTAAGGGCGCCTCTGATTGGAGACCCGATTCGATGGTTCCCATGGGTCGTTGTCACATCCGCGACTGTGTCGGGCTGGGCGGTTGCCTTGTTTATGTTTCGTAGGTATCGATCTCGTATTGCCTACTGGGTCTGAAAGAAGAGGGGCTGACTGCTGTGGCCAATCGCTTTGATGGTGGTGCCGATTCGGGTGTCGGGGTGACCATTTTGAATGCATCGGTAGAGTTCCCGGTGTTCGATGCTAAATCGCGGTCGTTGAAAAACGCATTACTAGGAAAGGCGGGCGGTGTGATACGAGACGCGACGGCAGGTTCTGTCGTGGTCACCGCCTTGCGTGATATCTCGTTATCATTAAAGGAGGGCGACCGCGTCGGATTGGTTGGCCATAACGGCGCGGGAAAGTCGACACTGCTGAGACTGATTGCCAGAATTTATGAACCCACCAAGGGAACGGCCTCGGTGTGTGGTCGTGTTGCTCCGATCTTCGACCTTGGGGTGGGAATGGATCCGGAGATCTCGGGTTTTGAGAATATTATTCTTCGCGGATTATTTCTTGGGCAAACCCGTCGGCAAATGTTGGCGAAAATGGATGAAATTGCAGACTTCACCGAACTGGGCGATTATCTGAGCCTGCCGCTTCGGACCTACTCGACTGGGATGCGGATCAGACTGGCGCTCGGTGTTGTCACGTCAATCGACCCCGAGATTCTGCTTCTGGATGAAGGCATCGGCGCAGTGGACGGGGAGTTCATGGCCAAAGCCCGTGGACGGCTACGCGACTTGGTGGACCGTTCCGGAATTCTGGTATTTTGCAGTCACTCTAACGAGTTCCTTGCTCAGCTGTGTGATTCGGCAGTCTGGGTCGACCGTGGGCAGATAAAGTTGAGCGGCGGAATCGAGGATGTCGTTGCGGTTTATGAAGGGCCTGAAGCTGCTACGCAGGTGGCACGAATTCGCCGGGACATGTCCGTTGGTCCAGTCCCTGTCACATCACAAGGTAATGCTTGAGTACTGACCTAGAATTTTGATGGTTCTGACGGCTGGGCCTGGTTGCTTCGGTGTGCCGGTTCGTGGCAGTTGCGGCCGCGAAACCGTATGAGTTGGGCCCCGTTCAGGCGGCATGACTGCCGGGTTCCACGGGCCCGGAGGGTGGTCCTTTCCTTGGTCCGGGGTTCCGGTTGGTTGAGTCGGCCCGCGGCGCGGTGCCGGTGTTGCCACCGGTTCGCTTCTAATCAACAGTCGATGAGTTCCTGAGCCGTCCGGCTTTCACTTTCTCTCCGTTCCGTGCCTGGACCAGGCTCGTTTGTCGTTTCCCTGCACTTGATCATTCGGGTGAAGTAGCCTCGGCGCGGTCGATAGCTCTGCGGCCGTGCCGAAGGTTGTTCACGGAGAGTGAAGTCGAGGAGACGTGGGTTGGTGCCGTCGGCCGTGCGGGGCCTGCGCGAGTTCCGTGCTCCGGCGACCGAGGATGAGATCGCCGATTTCGAGACCGATGTGCTGTCAGGGTTCGTGCTGGCTCGGGCATCGGCCGGTCTGGTCGACTCGACCATCCGCAATGATGTGAATCGTCCTGAGCTGATGAGGGATTGGTTCGGGCGGCCGTTGTGGGAAATGCAGCCCGAAGATGCCGACACCTGTTTCGGCAAGGTGCTGCGGGAGGCGAAGCCCGGGACGCGCACCGGCCGCGTGGCCGCATTGACGGTGTTATTCGTCCATTTTCTGGAGCTTCGTCACCAGGTTGAGCTGCAGAACCTCACCGGCCGGGTTGTCGAGTGCCCGCTTGATGAGATCAACCGGCCTCGGGCCGCGGTGGATCCGCAATTGCGGATCCCGTCGACGGTCGAGGAGATCGAGGTGCTGTTTGCTGGGTGGCGGGAGGAGCTGGCGACCTGCCGCAAGTTCGCCCGGACCGCCCGCAACTACGCCGTGGCGCGGCTGACCGCCGACGTGGGGCTGCGGATCAACGAGGCCCGCATGCTCGATCTGGACGACGTGCGCTGGGAGTTGGGGCGGTCGGGAAACTGAATGTCTGTCACGGCAAGGGATCTCGTCGCAAGGGCCCGAAACCCCGGCTGGTGCCGCTGATCAACGGCGCCGACAGGAGTCTGCGCTGGTTCATCGAAGATGTGCTCGGCAAATTCGACATCGACGCGACCGGTCACGGGGTGCCGCTGTTCCCGTCCGAACGCAAGAACACTGACGGCAGCGCCGGGCGGGCAGCAGCGGATGTGTTCCGTCGTACCCTCTCCGACGCGGTCGATCGGCGTCTGCCGACGTGGTCGGGAAAGTTGACGCCGCATGTGCCGCGGCATTTCTGCGCTTCCCAGCTCTATCTGGCCGGGATGAATCTGTTCGCCGTTCAGGAATTGCTCGGATACGCCTGGACCGGGACAACGGCCCGGTATGTCTGCTGTCAGGCGTGGTCGGCCAGAGTCCAGGGGTTGGGAATCGTGTTGCCGCGATACCGATATCGAGTGATCGGCACCTCGGCAAGGTAGAACAGTTCGATCCCGTCCGCCGACGGTTTGTGCCACCGGCCGGTGTGGTCGGCGAGGCGTCGGTGAACGTCTTTCCATCTCAAGCGGTGCAGCCGCTTCCACCAGCGGACAACTCGCCACCAGACGAAGTGGTCGAGATTGCTCATGGTGTGTTTGCAGACCGCATGCCAGAAATAGTTGGACCATCCGCGCAGGATCCGATTGAACGACAACCTGACACCGCTGCCGATCCGGCTGCGCCCACTGCGCGGCGAAACCGCCGAGTCCTATGTGATCCGTCTCGCGGTCGCCAACCATCTTCCACCGAGCTATCTGCGGCGCCTGATCACCCCGGGCAGACGAGGAATGGGCGCCATCGACCCCGACAAGCTCGCCGCTGTCAGCGCCCGCAGCACTGAGGTCATCCTGCGCATCTTCGACGAGCTCGCCGCCCGCCGCCGCCCCAACGCACCAGAACCGCCGCCCAACAGCGCTATCGCGCCCGCCGCAACGCCGAAGCGAAACGGCGTCGATACTCGGCCATCCGCCGCGATCACAAAGCAGGGCTGTCCCGGCGCGCCATCGAACGTAAGCACAACGTCGGATGGCACACCGTCGCAGCAGCTCTCGCGTCCCCGACCCCGCCCCCGCGAAAGAAATACCCCGACCGCGGACGACCCGGCCTCGGAGACCTCGCCGCTCAGATCGACACGCTTCTGGCCGCCAATCCCACCGCCAGCACCCGCGAGATCTGGGAGCACCTACTCGACCACCACCATGCCGCGGTCGCCTACACCGCCGTCAACGCCTACATTGTCGACCGCCGAGGACCCACTCGACGAGCCGGGCAGAGCTCGACCCGAGCCTCTAGGCTCGACAACGTGATCATCTGGCTGAACGGAACCTTCGGAGCCGGAAAGACCACCACAGCAAAGGAATTGACCGAGCTGCTACCCAAATCACGGATCTTCGACACAGAGGTAGTCGGGCTCATGCTCCGCCACGTCCTCGCCACCGAAACCGTTCGGGACTTCCAGGACCACCCGCCCTGTCGCGGACTGGTCGTCGCTGCGGCCACACAACTCCTCGACTATGTCGGCGGCGTTCTCATCGTTCCCCAGTCGGTTCTCGTTCACCAATACTGGCAAGAGATCCGCACCGGGCTCGAAAGCGCCGGCGTCTCACTGCATCACTTTCGTTCTCCATGCCGAACGCGAGGAACTGCGTCGCCGCATCGCAACCGACCCCGCCAATCCGAACTCGCCCTGGCGTCTCGAGCACCTCGACGACTACGACGCCACCCGCTCATGGCACAGCCAGGAAGCCCACGTCATCGACACCACCAACCTGAAGCCGAGAGCCATCGCACCTCAAATCGCCGAAGCCGCAGGAATTTCCGGCAGATGACATACGGATTCTCACTCCCGACCCACTACTAGTGAGAGACGAACCGCGCCACGCTATCTCCAGCAGCGACATGCAGATGCAGATGGCGGTTGTGTTGTTCACTACCGAGAGCCGTCAGAACCTGACAACCGCCATGCTCGTCCACCACGCGCTGCGCGACGTCCTGGACGACCTCCAGCAGATGCGCCCCGGAGCGCTGGCTCCAGCTCCAAGAGCGACCGGACATGAAGTTTCGGCACCACGATCACATGCTCGGTTCCGAACCCCTTTGGCTTCACTGGTGAATCCCAGCGTGGTTTGCTGACGAATCTCCGCCGACCTCGGTGTGTCGGGTGGGTCGATACTGGTGAATCTCTGTCCGTTGCCACATGACCTGACGCAGCGGCAGGGCCCTGACCTGCGGTGCGACAAGTTGTTGGCAGATCGCGTGGCTGAGTTTCTGCCGGATTGTTGGCGCATGTCATCACGCCGTGTGCTGGGTGGCTTGGATCTTCCTCTGTAGGGTTGCGGTTGTGGATGAGCCGGATTGGTATTGCGGACAGGTCATTCCGCGATTGATCGATGTCGATGTGGTCGCCCAGACCGATCAGGTGTTGGCCTTCCGTCCACCGATTCCCTACGTACCGCCGGTTGGCTTGAGGTCATAGATCGGCGCCGGGACCGGTGCGATCAGCGGTGTGCGGGCCCAGGTCGAGCGTCGGGATACCGGAATCGGGGCTGACGCTGCCGCGATAGCGAAGGCGCTCCGCCGCTGTCGCGTCGGCGGATAGGTGCGAGCGACGGTGTTGTTCTTGCTGGAGCTGATCCAACTCCTCGATCAGCCAATCGGTTTCGGGCCCGGAGGATCGGTTGGTTTGGGGTTGCGCGGGGCCGTAGAGCATCGCTTCGGTGTCGGCGAGTGCGAGTCGGCGGGAAATGTGCTGGATGCGCTGAGCAAGGTCGTCGTCGGCAATCCGAAGGAAGAGGTTGGTCGTAGCGGGATCTGCCTCGGCGTCGGGGAGTGGAGGCTCGGTAGGAGCGGTCAGGTGTTGTGCGACCCAAGTTTCGATCTGCTGGCGGGTGTCGGTGGTGGCGGCGCTGCGCCAGTCGCGGCGCAGCATCGTCAACACCGCGGGCGTGAGATAGGTGTTGGCGATGTGGGCGCATCGCGCCGAAATATGTTCTTGGGGTTCGTGGTCGGGGATCGCGGGGGAGTTGTTGTCGCGGCATTCGCCGCACAGGCCGTCGTCACCGCGGCGACCTCGGGCGGGGGTGGCGTCGAGGACGGCGCGTTCGAGACCGCAGTGCACGCAGTCGAATCCGCGGGTGTCGGGGATGGCCGCGAGGTCGTAGTCCAGCGGGGTCTGGTTCGGTCGCGGGTCGTGTGGATGCGGGTTGTAGTAGTGATGGGGCACGCCTTCGGGGAGTGGAAGGTGATGGGGTGAGGCGTCGATGTCAGCGCGTGTGTCGAGGTATGTGGCAGTCTCGCGGCGGGCAGCGATGTCGTTGGCCGTCGGTCGTGGACGTGGCGGCTGGTCGTTGCGGCGGGATTCGTGGTCGCGTGCGGCATGGTCGATGTCGTTGACGGGCGGTGTCTGTCGCGGGCCGATGTCGGGGTTGTAGGTGTGTGGGTCGGTGGTGGGTGTGGCGGCTTCGATGAGAGCGCGGTGTTGGCGGTATTGTCCGGCGGCCCACTGCAGCTGAGCCCGGGCGACCGGGAAGCTGTTGTGGTAGAGCGTGGTTGCGACACGTTCGAGGATGTCGAGTTCGGTGTCGGTCGCGGTGCGGGTGGCCGTGGTGAGCGCGTTCTTGGCCTCGGTGATCTGGCCGGCTCGGAACAGCGCGGTCACAGCGAGCAGCTCCGCGGTGAGCTTCTGGTCGCCGCCGGTGTCGTGGTGGGAATTGTGCGGATCGTCTGGATCCGGTTCGTTCTGGGGCGTGGGGGCGGTGCTGGGATCGTCGAGGTGAGGCACAGGGTGGTCCGAATCTGCTGTGGTGCTGTGGCTTTCGTGGGGAGAGCTGGGGGTGTCGGGGGATGGCGGGGTGGGGTGTAGGAGGGCTTCGATGCGCCAGGCGAGTGCGGTGGCGTATCGGTCGGGTCGTGGCCCGGGATCGTCGGGTGTTGTGGCGGTGAGCAGTTCGTGGGCGGTGGTGAGCAGCTCGTGCGGGTCCCAGCCAGCGTCGGTGCCGTGGTCGACTGCTGCGACCAGGCGCGGCCACGCGGGACTGGCGATGATCGTGTTGGCGATCTCGGCGCCGAGTAACTCGTGCAGGTGGGTGGTCCAGTCCGGTCGCAGATGTGTGGCCTCGGTCGTGGTTTGCAGGGCAGAAGGATCGAGGCCGAGGCGGAACCACAGTGCGGCGGCGGGCATATCGTCGGGTAGGGGTCGTTCGGTCGCGGCGCGGGTCAGCAGTGCGTCGATGTCGAGGCCGGCGCGGGCGGCGGTGTCGAGTTTGTCGGCCAGGTTCGGCCACCACGGGTCATCGAGGACGTGGGCGTCGAGCTGTTTGGCCAAGGGCGACCAGGTGTTGATCGCGGTGTGGAGATCGCCGAGCACGTCTGTGACCCGCGCGTCGAGTAGTCGTTGATGGTTCTGCTCCCGGGCGGTGAAACCGGTGGGGCCGGTGGGCCGTAGGTCGGTGTCGACCGTATGGCGGCCCGCCCGCCAGACCGCGATGTCGGTCAGTAGCGCGTCGTTGCTCAGTAGCGGTCTCGCCCAGGCTGGTGCCGTGGCGGTCGTCCATGTGCGGGTGTCGGTGCGGATCTGGTCGGCGAGGTTGGTGATCAGGCGTGCGCGGGCGCGCAGATGGTCGGATACGAGACCTTCGGGCAGGTTCTGCGGCAGAGCCCGTACCCATGACAAAGGCGCGGTTTCGCGCGGATACGCGTGGGCGTTGTCGAGGCGCCAGTGCAGTACAGCGGCGGGATCGGCTGCGGTGGTCAGTTCCCGCGCAGCGAGCGCTGAGGTCAAGGCGTTTCCGGGATCTCGACCGGACAGGGCGATGAGCGAGAGCACTTCTCGCAACGCCGGGTAGGCGGGTGCGTCGGTGAGGCCGGGCCAGATTTGCTCGGCGCGGGTGTCGAGTGCGGTCAACGCCGTGGTACCGAGTGCGTCTTGGGCGGCGAGGGCCAGAGCGTCGTGGTAGGTGTCGATGGCGGTCCCGAGGCGCTGGTAGGGGTCGAGTGCGTCGCGTAGTTCGGTGTGCGCGGACGCGTTGGTGGTGTCGCGGGCCAGGATGCGTTGCAGGACTTCGACGGCGGTGCGGGGGAACAAGCCGGGTTCGGTCCAGAAGGAGGCTTCGCTGCCGTCGATCGCAGTCGTGACGTACACGTGGTTGCGGGTGGCGCCGCGGGTGAGCGCGACGTAAAGCTGGTTGCGGGATTCGTGGCCGGTGAGTACGACGTGGCAGGTGTCGGCCGTGATTCCCTGCGCGGAGTCGATGGTCGTCGCGTACCCGAGCCGGACATGTTCGCGCACATACTCGCCGGGCAGCACCGTGGTCTCGCCGGAGGGTCGACCGGACCGGAGATGGGTGACGGTGAGTGCGCCGTCGGCATGAACGGCGGTGACGGTCCACCGGTAGCCGTTGCGCACCCAGTCGCGTCCACCCAAACGCAGCCGGGGATCGTTGTGGCGGGTACTGACGATGTCGCCGAGCGATGCGTGGAGCCCGTCGCCGAGTGCAGCTTCCGGCCCGAGGTCGGTGGCGCTGCGGGCGATGCGGTCGGCGCGGGCTTGGTCGTTGAGTGCGGTGACGATGTCGTTGGTGGCAGCCAGCATGACCGTGTCCCGGTCATCAAACTGGTCGGCGATCCACCCGGCATATGCCTGCTCGCGCACAGCCGCCGGTGACCCCGAACGGATCCGCTGGTGGTCGAGATAGAATCCGAGCGCGCTCGGATCGCCCTCGCGCAGTGCGAGACTGGCCGACGCCTCGACGCTCGAGGCGAACCGCACCACCTGGGTCAGGGTCGA
The DNA here is from genome assembly GCF_040680715.1 of Nocardia sp. NPDC051981. Taxonomy (NCBI): domain Bacteria; kingdom Bacillati; phylum Actinomycetota; class Actinomycetes; order Mycobacteriales; family Nocardiaceae; genus Nocardia; species Nocardia sp. NPDC051981. Next base: position 16,280 of record NZ_JBFAXK010000014.1, read on the forward strand.
AGCGCGGGCCGCGTCGGCGGTATCAGCGGTCGAGCCACCGGCCTCGATCGCGGGCAGCTGGTGGTCGTCACCGACACACCGCACCGCCGCGCGCCGGTCGAGCAGGAACTCGAACAACCGCAGGCGTTTGTCGTCGCCGAGGCGCACATGCTCATCGACGATGACCAATGTGCGCGCGTCGATATCGAGGACCCACTGCGGCAGCGTCGGCGGGAACGGGTTGCTGGCCACGGGTGACGCCACTGCGGCGGGCGAGTGCTTGTGTAGGACGTCGAGAAGCTTGTCGGCGGTTTCGGTTCGGGCATCGATCGCGTCGCCGAGGACCGCGGCCGCTGCCGCGGTCGGCGCTAGGCCCAGGACGGTGCCGCCGTCAGCGCGCCACGCGTCGGCGAGAACGCGCATCGCGGTGGTTTTCCCGGCGCCAGCGGGCGCGTTCGTGGTAGCGATGAACCACGGGGAACGCGCGAATTCAGTGATGACCGCGACCTGTCCGGTGTTGAGTCGTCGTCCGCTGTTGGCGGGATCTGCATGATAAGCGTCGATCGCGGCGTCGAGGTTCCGGTCGGTGAGGGTGTGTGCGCCGAGTCGCAGCGACAGGTCGATCAACCGCTGGGTGGTGCCCAACCGATGCACGGTGGTGTAGGTCTGGGTGCCGGCTCCGGCGTAGACGCTGGAGTGATCGGCACGCTGATACAGGGGTGGAGTGGTGGCGAGGACCGGCTCGGCAGCGATGTCGGGATTCCCGCGCGCGACCGCGTGCGACGGTGAAAGCGCTTCGGCCACGACAGAATCGACTGCGCCTGGCCACTGATCCTTGTCGAGCAGGCCGCGTAGTTGTCGCTCGGCTTCGGCGCGAACGTGGTGCCACTGCCAACTCGACCGTTCCGTCGACACGGTCGCTACTACGTGCTGCGCAGTCTCCGCGATTTCGGTGGGGGTGAGATGGCGGCGTGGTGCAGGGCGGTGAGTCAGGATCGTCGATACCGCTTTCGATACCAGTTCCGGTGAACCGAGCACTGTTTCGGCCTGGTGGTGCCAGTCGGCGCGCTGTTGGGCCCAGGACCGGGATCGGTGACGGGTAGGGCGGGTTTCGAGGGTGGCGCGTTCAGCGAGCGCGAACATCTCCTTCGGAATCGGTTCACGTCCGACCTCGCGCTCGAACCGTGCCGCGAGGACATCGAGGCGGGCGGTGATCGCGGCATCGCGACGCGACCAATAATCGATCAATGCCACTGGCACACCGTCGATTTCACGGATCGGACGCTTCGTCGGGTCGGTGCCAGCACGTGCGCTGAACGACACCGCCACGTCGTGTTCGAGATGGTGCTCCAGACGCGTGTTGTAGATCTCGCTGACGGTCACCATCAGCCGATAGACCACCCCGGCGTCCAGAGTCAGCCACTGTCCGTCGCGCGTCCGGACCCGATTCGCTATCAGCAAATGAGTGTGTAAATCGGGGTCACCGCAGCGTGATTCGCGGTGCACAAACCGTGCCGCGACGATCCCGTCCACATCGACCTGCCGCACGCCGTTGGCGCCCAGCCGCGTGAAGATTGCGTGATCTTCCAGCCACGCCACCGCGTCATCGATTGCCTTGTCGTGCGCGGCGGCGATCTTGTCCGACAGCGCTTTCGGGGCGATCGCCCACAACGCGGACACACTCTTGACCGGGCTGAAAGTGATATCGAAACCCGCGACCGCCGCCGACTTCGGGCGCGAGTTGCGGGCCACCCACCCCGAGAGCTCCCGCGCATCCAACGGGGCGCGGCCGATCATCTCGGTGAACATCGTGGTCGCGACGCGGCTGCGGATCCGGGCACGGACCTCGTCATCGATCGCGGCAGTTCGAGGCCGGTTGTGCCGGGTGTTGTGCTCGACGAAGGCATCCGCGCAGCGTTCCCGAAACTCGTTGCCGCCCTCGTACACCCGGAACGGACGCCCCAACCTGGTGGCCTTGTCCGCGGCCCGCAGCGCGTCCTTGGGTTTGGCGCCGGCGATGATCTCTCGGTCGATGACCGCGGTCTCGATGGCCTCGGAGTCCGGGTGGCGTCCCTGCCCGAACAGGCTCTTCATCTGTGCTTCGGTGACCAGATCCCCGGCGGTCAAATCCAGCGCCGCCAGGCCGCTGCCGTGCCATCGACCCGGTGACTCACCCCGCGCCGAGTAGTAGTCGGCCAGGGATCCGGGGTCCCGGCCGGTGGAATCGTCGGCGGCGACCTGCCGCAGATAGTACAGATAGCCGTTGCCGGCCAACACTTTGTGCAGCGTCGCTGTCACGCGTCAATCGAAACCCTGAATGACCGCGAATTGCTATGGTCGGAACTGGTAACAAATTTACCAGTTCTGCTGTTGCCGCTGGTCGTTATCGAATTGTTTTCCTCTATGCAAGAGGTCTGCTGGTGTGAATGGGGAATGAAGAGGGGGGAGTTGGGGAAATGGTGGATGAGGTGCGTGAGATAGGTGAGTGAAGTGTTTGCCGGGAGATGGTGTGGTTGAGGGTGATTTGCGGGTGAGAGTTGCTGCGGGATAAGCGGGTAACCGCATAGTGTGGTTACCTGCCTTACCTGGTTGCGGGCGGGCAGAGGCTCGCTTACGCCTGGCGGACGACGGGATCACCGGAGGGGCAGGTGATCTGGATCGGCGGGTTCAGATCGACCGGCAGGATGTGGAACATGAGGTATCCGGTGAGATAGCAGATGACGAAGACGCTGAGGTAGATCGCCGTGTAGCGCAGGATCGCCAGTGCGGTGGGCATGGGGAGGTCCTTCGGTGGGAGGGGTGGCCCCGGTCCGCCGCAGGAGTGGTCACTGCGGCGGATCGGAGAATGGGGTGCCGTGTCAGGCGTGATGTGGATGAGTGCCGAACTGTTTGATCCAGCAGGCCGGGCAGATCCGTGACCGGATGTATTCGCGGTCGGGCGCGGACAGGTGAGCGAACGCGTCCTGCACGGGAATCCGGCGCGCGGCCCAGCCGATGAGCGCGGCGAGATCCACGGGAAGTTCCTGTGTGCCGCTGCAGAGGCGACACACCACGCGAACCGCGTGGTCAGCGAGAGGGTCGGGGGCGAGATGGTCACTGCGGTCGGGGTGTTCGCTCAAACAGAATCTTTCGTCGATCGCGGGTGTCGGGTCGGTAAGGACCGACCCGCGCATCGGTTCGGGTGCGCGGGTCGGTGTCGTGGGTCAGGCGGCGCGGCGAGGGGTCGCGGGTGTGTCGAGTCCGATCCAGACCAGGCACGGGGTGCACAGGTTATCGGTGTTGACGGCGGTGATCTGGGTACAGGCGTCGCAGCGGCCGGTGCGCTGCCCGGCACCCAGGACGGGGCCGCGTCGACGCGGCTGCCGCTGGGCGGGAGCCAGCGGAGGCTGCGGGTCGGGATCAGTGGGTGTCGTGCCGGGAAGGGCTGCGGTAGCGAGGAATTCGTCGATCAGCGCGATCAGCCATTGCGGGGCGCGCCCGCGCACCTCGGCGAGCAGGCCCCGCGCGGCGTCGGGGTAGGTGTCGGCGAAAAACCGCATGTAGGCGCTGGCGAGATCTCGTGCGGTGAATCTGGCGGGCAGCGGCGGCAAACCGGGGCGGCCGTCGGCGCGGCAGATGTCACAGAGGCCGTCGTCGCTGCGGAGTCCACCTGTGTGGGTGTGGATCAGATGTTGGTCGGTGTCCGCGCGTTCGATGAAGCAGGACACGCACCGCCACCCGCGCACCGGGTTCATGGCTTCGTGGTCGTAGTCCAGGCCGTTGCCCTGGAACGGGATCGCGGTGCGCCGGTCGCTGTAGCCGTGCAGGGTGGTGCGGGTGGCGGCATCGGCGAGAGCACGGTCCTCGCTGACCGCGGATTTCCCGGCGAGGGCCAGGGCGTGTTGGTGTTGCTCAGCGACGTAGCCGACGTAGAGGTGGTTCCACACCGTGCGGGCCTCCTCGGAATCCAGCGGTGGTTTGTCGCCGGGGAATCGCGGTGTCCACGAACCGGATTGAGGGCGAGCGAGCAGGCCGCGTTCGCGGGCGCGGGTTTCTGCGGCGCGGGCGTCGGTCATTTCGGCGTCGACGGTGTCGGTGTAGAGGTTCTCGGCGACATATCGGGTGACGAGTTCGGGTTCGAGGTCGACGGGGCGGCGCTTGGCACGGCGGGCGATCCGGAATTTGATCTGCTCGGCAGTGCCGCGCGACTTCTCGGTGTCGCGGCTGGGGGCCAGGTAGGTGCGCGCGGGCGGGTTGCGCCATTGACGCATCGGGGTGCGCGGCAGCTCGGCGGTCGGCAACCCGGCGTGGGTCGCGGAGTACTCGTCCTCGACGCTTGTCTTGTTACGGACCGCGCGAGCCTGCATCTCGGCGTGCCGGTCGGCGCGATCACGAATGAACAGCGCGGGATCGGTCTCGGGCACCAACGCCACCAGGCGGTCCCGGTTCTCGGGCTCGGCCGCATACTGGGCGTCGAAGCACTTCATCGCGGTCTCGAACGGATGCAGGGTGAAGGTGTCGGCGAGTCGGTCGAGGAATTCACGCTCCTGCGGGGTGGCTAGAGCGAGGGCGGCGGGGAAGGCTTTGCGGGCGGCGCGGCGGTCGGTGGTGAAGGTGATGTCGAGTGCGGCGATGGCGTCGAGGAATGCGCTGGATTCGGTCACGAGTATTTCCTGTCTGGACAGTGATGCGAGTGGCGACCACGGCGCGTGAGCAACATCGGCAGCCGGGATGGCCGGCTGGTCGGGGCGACCAGCCGAGGGCGTCAGACCGGGGCCGAGGGCGACGCGCAGGCGCAGAACGCGCCGGGCGTGCGGAAGTGAATTCCCGTGCGCGATCAACGCAGCGGGTGGTTGTGAATGGGGCGGTGCGCACGGGAATTCGGTTGCGCCGGGCGCGGGCTGCGTGGCGCGGCGCACCCGGAGCCGGTAGCCCTCGAGATGGCTGGTCGCCCCGACCAGCCGGACATCGCACCCTCATCCCTGCACTGGCCCGAGAAGACCAGCGCAGAAACGAGAGCGAGAGGTCAGAACGCCGGATCGTCGGTGAAGGCGATTCCTCCGACCACCGCCAACGGCGGTGCGTGCCACGGATCCCCGTCGTGCGTCGAAGGTTCACGATCGTGGATGGGTTGGCCGAACCCGTTCCCGGCGGCGGGACGCCCGGCCGTGTGGTTGCCGCTGGGCGGGTTCTTCATCACCTTGGCGGTGGCATATTTGAGTGAGGGGCCGACCTCGTCGACGTCGAGCTCCACCACGGTGCGCTTCTCGCCTTCGCGGGTGACGTAGCTGCGCTGCTTCAACTTGCCCGAGACGATGACACGTGCGCCGCGAGTGAGGGTTTCGGCAACGTTCTCCGCTGCTTGCCGCCAGATATTGCAGCGAAGAAACAGAGGTTCACCATCGCGCCATTCCTTGGACTGGGGATCGAAATAGCGTGGCGTGGACGCGACGGTGAAATTGGTGACCGCGGCGCCAGCTGTGAATCGGAGTTCGGGGTCGCCGGTCAGATTCCCCTTGATGGTAAATAGGTCCTGAGTCATCGCTCGGCTCCCTGTCTCGAGAATCGTTGGTACCTCGCAGCGCATGCGCGCCGTGAGTCACGCAGCGGCGGTTGCGTCGGCTACAGCCAGCTCGGGGTCGGAGTCGAGGTCGATGTCGTGGTAGTCGATGAGTCCGGCGGCGGCTTGTTCGACATCGACGAGTTCGAACTCCAGCTGCTCGCCGACGGTGGACAGAAACTTCAGATACCGCTGCAAGCCACGGTCGTTGTAGCGCCAGGAGTCCTTGCCGGCACGGGATTCGAACGCGCCCAACACCATTGCCAACACGATCACCCACGCCCGGCTCGCGGTCGCGGACTGGATCGAGGAAACCAGCTCGTCGGTGAACCCGGACACCCCCAGCAGATCCCGCGCAGCCTTCGGCGCGTGGAAAGAACCGAGCAGATCCGATTCCCACGCCAGCGATTCGGCAACGAACTGCCCGGCCTGCGCTGGCGGAGTCCGCCGGGACAACAACCGAGTCAGGAATTCCACACGTCGTTCCTTTGCGGCGAGCCCGCGCTTGTTGAGCTCGCGCACCCTCCGCCGTTCGAGCCGGGCGGTCTCGTGCTCGGCGGCGGCCTCGACGGCCTCGATACGCAGCGCCTCGGCGCGATCACTGACTGCTTCCTCGTCGACGGCGAGTGAGCGAAGCTTCAGACCGGACTCGGTCATCTGATCCGCGGGCAGGAAGTACAGGGGGATCCAGCGGTCGCGGTAGTCCACCGAATCGGCGTGACGCAGGCCCTCGGCGGGCTGGGATTCGCTGCGGCCCTGGGTGTCCCAGTCGACATGATCGGGGTCGACGATTTCACCGGTGTGGCTATCGACGAGTTGCCCGTTCTCCTCTACGTCGAGGTAGACCAGCCACCGGTGCGCCTGCGCACGGATCACCTCTTCGAGGACCGGCGCGGCGTCGGCCGTCTCGAGCAGCTCAGCGGGAAGAAGCGTCGAGTCAGGGGAGCTGGTGTCCGGTTCGGCGGTCAGTACCCCGAATCCGAGCGCTGCGCAGAACACGGCCGCCTCCATCCGAGCGCGGGTTTCTTCGCGGTCCGCGGTGATCTGCTTTGCGGTGTAGGAGAAGCTCGACCGGGCTACCCGCAGCAGTCGTTCGACCGCGTCGGTGTCGCCGAGGGTTTCGTATTCGGCGATCACCGCGAGCTGATCGAGACTGTAGGTTCCCTCATCGACCAATCCGCGTGCGGTCGCCGATCCCGCGATCGTCGCGGAGTGTTTGATCTGGGATCGTTTGCGCTGTAGTCCTTTCGCCACGCGAGTGACCGACGCGCCGAGATCGAGCATCAATGCGATGCCGTCGGCGCGGTCGGCCTCGACCATCGCCACGCGCCGGTCGTTGACGTTCATCTGCATGAACGTGGTTCGGATGCGGCGTTCGTTCTCCGGAATGTCGGGGTCGGCGTCGCGGACCCAGACCGGGACCCTCGTGAGCTCGAGGTCGAGGGCGATGAGGGTGCGTAGTTGGCCTTCGGTGACGTGCAGGGCGCCGTCGGGCTGGCGTTCGGCGATGATCGGGATATCGACACCGAACTCTTTGATCGACTCGACGACGTCGGGATGCTCGGTGAGATCGAAGGTTTTGCGGACATTCTCCGCGATCACCAACTCGGCCGGATCCAGCCACAACGCCTTCACGTGCGGCAGCGGCTGCGCATCGTCGGCCGGGTCCGGGTCACCGGACGTATCGGAGTGATCGGAATCGGCGACCTCCGCGGCGCGGTCGTGTTCGTCGACAACGGCTGTATCACTGGCAAGGGCAACGGATTCCACGAGGCAGACCTCCTTGACAGGGGACTTTGGGGCCACCACTCGATGCAGTCGCCTCGGTGTGGTGGCCCTGTGGGTGAGCGGGCAGTGTGGGTCAGGCGGCGAGCGAGCGTCGTTCGGCGCGAGCGACATTGACCGGGTGCAGCCGAAGGACGTCGTTGTCGTCGGCGACGAAGCGCCAATGCCGACCGCGCCAATCGGGATGGGCCTCGCGCCAGCGATCCAGGATGGGGGTGGTCTCGATCGCCGGCACGGCCCCGGCGTGGCCACGATGAACCAACTGGTCGTACTCGCTGCGCGAGATCAACTCGACGGCAGCCGATTTCACGACGACGAGAGGTTTGACGGACATGAGCAGCCTCCGAGAATGATCGAGAACGAGCAGTGCGAAAAGTGCGGACAATGAGTGAGGAACCAAGACCGCGTCGCCGCTGCCGATGTGGCGAGTACAGGGCGGGCGGTGGTGTCAGCGGGTGATGGCGTCGAGGACGTCTTGGGTGTCGACGGCGAATGTGGCTTGGCCGGTGCGGATGAATTCGTGGCAGCCGCGTGAGGCTGCGGAGTCGATCGGGCCCGGTACGGCGGTGACCGGCCGGTGGAGTTTGTTGGCCCAGCGCACGGTGTTGGCGGTGCCGCTGCGCAGCCCGGCTTCGGGCACGGTGATCCCGGCGGCGAGCGCGGCGACGATCCTGTTGCGCGCCGAGAAAGTCGGGCGACTGGGCTCGACGCCTGGCGGATACTCACTGAGCAGCAACCCGGTCTCCTCGATGCGGGCCAGCAGGTAGGCGTTGCCGTGGGGGAACAGCCGGTGCAGCCCGGCGGGCAGCACCGCGACGGTCGGGCGTTCGGCGTCGAGAGCGGCCTGGTGCGCAGCGGCGTCGACGCCGAACGCGCCGCCGCTGAGCACCGTCCAGTCGTGGCGGGCCAGTCCGGTCGCGAGATGGGTGGCGACCTTCTCGCCGTACCCGGTCGCGGCCCGCGAACCGACCACCGCGACAGCGCGTTCGGTCAACAAGTTCAGTTGCCCGGGTCCACGTATCCACAGGGCGATCGGTGCGTGCGCGCCGATGGTGTCGAGGTCGGCGAGCGCGCTTGGCCAGCCGGGATCATCACGGGTCAACAGCCGCGCGCCTGCCCGGTCCGCGCGGAGCAGGTCCTGCTCGGCCATCTCCCTATTCAGGGGGCCGAAGCGGGAATCGCGGGCGTCGGTCGCGATCCGCTCCGCGGCGTCGAGGGGCCCGTGTGCTGCGAGCGAAGCGTGCACGGCGGCGGGGGAGACCAGCGCGGCCCGCGCCAGCAAAGCCCAGGCGTAGAGGCGTTCATCAGGATCTGTCACGATCACCCTTTCTCGGAGTGTGAATGCGGTTGTGGGGCACCGATATCGATGCGCAGTGCGGCGGCGGCCGAGATTCCGGATTCGCAGAGTCGGCGCAGCCGAGCGGGCGCCATGCCGTGGGTCAGGCCGATGTCCAGGAGTTGTGCCATCCGGTGTTCGGGGTCCGAAGTCAGTGCCGCCTCGAGGGCGATCCCGGCCAGTGGTCCCGCATCACGCAAGTAGGCGTGGAAGGCCAGCAGTGTGGCCGCTTCGGCGCGGTCGGGATCGGGGAGGGCGCGGGTGAGGATCGACCACAGGTGTTCGGCTTGTGGGGCGTACATGCCTGCGGCGACACCGAACATGACGTCGCGAATCGTGCTGTCGCGCAGCGCGACAGCGACTTCGGCCAGCAACGGCAGTGCGGGAGTCTTGTGCGGGGTACACGACTTGATGGCGTTCACCACCCGCCACAGCGTTTGCCGAGTGTCGGCGGCGGGATCACCGATCCGTGCGTTGCGGGTAAACCGTCGTGTCGCGTCGGCGGCGGCTGTCGGCAGTAGCGCGGCGACACGGTCCCGCAACGCGGTGTCGGTGGTGACCAGGTCGGTGAGTTCGCCGCGGCTGCGGTGGATGGCGCGGTCGGTGTTCGTGTGGCCGAGCGCGAGAGGAGAGGCAGCCGGGTCGGGGAAGGTGCCCGTGCTGTTCCGGGTCGAGAGGGTTCCACCATTCGGCTTTCGCAGCGATCACCCGGGTAGCCCAGATTCCGTCGAGGCTGCGGTGTATCGATGCGAGGTGCCGGTCGAGTGTTTCGAGAACGGGCAGGTAACGCGCATCAGTGCTGTCGGGTTCGGCGGAGCGGGTCAGGCGGTCGTCGATGAGCACCACCAGCACCGCGACGGCGTCGAGACGAGCACACATGTCGATCGCGCAGTGGGCGAGTTCAGCTGCGGTGAGAGACTCCTTGCCCAAGGGGGAATCCGCGCGCACCATGAACGGCAGCGATAGCCTTGCGTCGCCTGACTTTTCGCGTTGCGCGAATATCAGGACGATCGATCGGGTCGGAGCGAAACCGAGCATCGCCGGTACGGCCGCGACCACATCGGCAGGATCGCCGAGAAACACACCTTGGGGCATCAGCAGAACTCCTTCGAGTGATGGGCACCGACACGCACCGCTCGTCGATCGGATGCACGGGGATCTGGGCCGGATCGCGGGCTGGGCATCGATCGACGCGGTCAGCGCAGACTCCCGTGGGAGAGCGCGTGATCGGTATCGTGGGTCGTGCGAGGGACTGATCGGGTTATCCGTATGCCCGTCAGGAGTTGTTCACCATGACCGACAAGCCACGTCCGCGTCGCTCTAGAGCGCGTAGGAACGATTCCCCGGAACTTCTCGAGCGTCTACAACGCTCACATCAACGCAGCCTTGAACGTCGCGCTGCCGCCACCGAGCGCGAGAAGGCGATCACTCGGGCGGTGGGCGACTACCTGAGCGCGTGGAACGCGATCGTCGGCGTCGAGCACCGCCGCGACCGTGAGGAGTCCGAGCTGCGTCAGCAGATCGACGCGGTGAACGCGCGTGCGGCCAGCGAGATCACCGCGCACGAACAGGCGCAAGCTGCGGCCGCAGGGGTGGTGCGCGCGTACGTGCACACCGACGAAGAACTCGCCGAACTACTTGAGATCACTGTCAAACGTGCTCGCCAGCTGGTGGCCAGCTCCCGCGCGGCGATCACCGAACTGTCCCCCGTCGCGGACAACCCGCACACGCCTGAGCCAGCGCGCCTTCGGGCACGAAACACGTCGGCGCCACGGAACCTGCCCATGGACAGGGAATCCGGCGCAGCGGCGCAACGGCGGAGTGCTTCCGACGGTCCCAAGAGTTCGGACGCACCGCCGGCGGAGGAAGACGTGCCACAGCCAGGCGTAACTGCTTGGCACTCCGGCCATTTCGGCTAGAGCCCGCAACGCCGTGAACGACAGCCAGAACGCCGCTGCGGCGATGAGGGCCGTCATCGCTACCGCGATGCGGGTGGCGGGCTTGGCTGCGCGTGGGCGCGCGACAGGACGGTGACGCCGTGCACGGCGGTGAGAAGGGCGACCGGTGGGACGATAGCGACGCTCGCGGCGACGGCGGGCACGACGTGGACGTTGAGCAGGGCGTGGGTGGCGTTGCCTGCGACGCTGACCGTGGCGGCGGCGAACAGCACGATCCAGAAGAAGGCGTGCGCACGGGAGCGGGCGGTGTCGCGCAGCGGTGGCCCGGGTGCGGTCGGCATGCGCACGGCGATCGCGAGCAGGTCGGAATCGGCAGTCATGGTCCTCCGGATCGGGGTGCGGGTTGATCGAGGGCGCCGCTGGGCATCGGTAGCCGTAGCGGATCGGTCGGTTACAGGTCGGTCGACTCGTATCGCGTAGCGTCTGCGCCCGCAGCGGAAGGGCTCGCCGGCTGACCCGGCACCGGGTCGGGTGCGTCGGCGTGACGGTGCGGCTTGCCCGGTCCGCTATGGCGCGCGGTGATCCGACCGACGGTGCGTCGGCGCAGTGGTGTCCCCTGCCGCTGGTCGCGTTTCGAACTGGTCGTGTGGGGTAGCTGACCGAACGACCGCTGAGTCGGCGACGAGATCGGTACACACCGGCTGTCGCCGAGGGGCCGACTGGATCGACCTCTACGTTGGTCGCCCGTTTCCTGCCCGCGACGTGCCAGTCGAGGGGTACAGAATGTCGATCGCTGGCTGGAATCGGTTGACCTGGCGATGGTCCACTACTGGTACTGGAGGGACGCGGACGGATCAGGGCTCGGGGGCGTCTCGCCTGCTCGGTGACATCCATTGCTCGGTACGGATCGTTGGAGGCGTTCTGTGCACGCCTGCACGGCAGCGTCGAGAACCCGATGCTTGAGCTCCGGCGCTACACCGAGCCGGTCGGCGGTCGCTGGAACCAGCCCTGACAATCCGTCGCAGCGGTCACGGCAGGTGGCCGCATCCCGTGCAGACGGCCATCAGGGCGTCGACCAGCCACGGTCAACGACATGACAGCATGCGCACCCGGGACGGCCTTGGCGCAGGTCAGAGATGATTCTCAGCGTACCGAGAGTGTGTCGGCAGAGGACGGCACTAGACTTTCAGGGCGGCACCAGACGCACATGAAACCCCCTCTGACACAGGACGATACTGGACGAACGCCTGAACCGAACTCGAGATGACTACGGATCAGAAGGTTGGGGCTGGGGTGCTTCAGGATTCGATGTACCCCATAGTTTCCCCCATGGTATCGACCGGAAGCGATGGGAAACAATGAGAAGTGATGGGAAGGGCGCCGTCGCGATTGTGCAGGTAGCGGGAAGTATTGGGCAGTATTGAGATCTCTCGCATACCCTTGAACCCCTGTGTGGGGGTCAGGGGTTCGAGTCCCCTTAGCTCCACCATCTCATTTGGCTATAACACCTGGTTATGGCCCGTTTCTGGGTGTCCGTAGGCCCGGATCAATCCCCTTTGATACTGACGCTGTCAATACCTTGATCGTCTAGCGGGCCACCGGGATCTGCGCTCGACTTTCTGGCCTGGACTTTCTTCCAGCCGACCCGAGGTCGGTGATGGGGTCGGTCCCCTTACTCCCCATGTGGGGCATGAGGATTCAGTGTGTTTGGTTCATATTGCATATCGCCGGCCTGAGTAACTCGAACGCGATGATCGGGGTCGGCGTTCAAGTGACCTCATTGGGACGCCAAATGTGTGGTCAGGCAATGGCTTCCGTATCGGAGGCCGCGGGTCGCGGCAGCGTCGGGAGGCTGCGCGGCGGGACGAATCCCGTTGGGCATGTCTGGAGACAGGTCCTGGGATGCTTCCCGTGGGCTCATAACCCAGAGGTCGCAGGTTCAAATCCTGTCCCCGCTACAAACGAGGGCGGTCCTGACCGGTAGGTTTCAGGACCGCCCTCAACTTTTGTCGGGGTTCTTGGCAGCGGATTTGGCAACATCCTGCAATGTCAGCACCGCTCATCGCCTCAATAACCGTGAAATGCGGTGGTATCAGGCGTTTTTCGATGGACTGGACGGAACGAGTGGGACTGCGATCGCTGGGGTGCCAGCTCATCAATTCTGGACGGTAGACCAGAATCGGATCCCCGGCTTTTGCGCTGCCCCCAGCTTGGCCGCAGTGAGCCAGGGGCTCACGCCTTCCTATGTGATGCCCGTCTCACGTTGAGACGCTCGAGGCGCACGTCACGGGCTCCAATGGATCAGCAACGGCCCACAGCCGGCATAGCGGCCGGTTGTTGATCCAGGAGGCGAACATTGAGTAGGCAAAGCCTGACGAAGGCGCACGCGAAGATCACCGAGCTGTCGTGGGAACCGACCTTCGCGACACCGGCGACGCGGTTCGGGACCGACTACACCTTCGAGAAGGCCCCGAAGAAGGATCCGCTCAAGCAGATCATGCGGTCCTACTTCCCGATGGAGGAGGAGAAGGACAACCGCGTGTACGGCGCCATGGACGGCGCGATCCGCGGCAACATGTTCCGGCAGGTGCAGCAGCGGTGGCTGGAGTGGCAGAAGCTGTTCCTGTCGATCATCCCGTTCCCCGAGATCTCTGCCGCGCGCGCCATGCCGATGGCGATCGACGCCGTGCCGAATCCCGAGATCCACAACGGGCTGGCCGTGCAGATGATCGACGAGGTTCGTCATTCGACGATTCAGATGAACCTCAAGAAGCTGTACATGAACAACTACATCGATCCTGCCGGGTTCGACATGACGGAGAAGGCGTTCGCGAACAACTACGCGGGCACCATCGGCCGCCAGTTCGGTGAAGGGTTCATCACCGGCGACGCGATCACCGCCGCCAACATCTATCTCACCGTGGTGGCCGAAACCGCGTTCACCAACACGCTTTTCGTGGCCATGCCCGACGAGGCCGCGGCCAACGGCGACTATCTGCTGCCGACGGTGTTCCACTCGGTGCAGTCCGACGAGTCCCGCCACATCTCCAACGGCTACTCGATCCTGCTGATGGCGCTGGCCGACGAACGCAATCGCCCACTGCTGGAACGGGATCTGCGCTACGCCTGGTGGAACAACCACTGCGTCGTCGACGCCGCGATCGGCACCTTCATCGAGTACGGCACCAAGGACCGCCGCAAGGACCGCGAGAGCTACGCCGAGATGTGGCGGCGGTGGATCTACGACGACTACTACCGCAGCTACCTGATCCCGCTCGAAAAGTACGGTTTGACAATCCCGCACGATCTGGTCGAGGAAGCCTGGAAGCGCATCGTCGACAAGGGCTACGTGCACGAAGTGGCCCGCTTCTTCGCCACCGGCTGGCCGGTGAACTACTGGCGCATCGACGCGATGACCGACAAGGACTTCGAGTGGTTCGAGCACAAGTACCCGGGTTGGTACTCGAAGTACGGCAAGTGGTGGGAGGAGTACAACCGCCTCGCCTACCCGGGCCGTAACAAGCCGATCGCCTTCGAGGAGGTCGGATACCAGTATCCGCATCGCTGCTGGACCTGCATGGTGCCCGCCCTCATTCGTGAGGACATGGTGGTGGAGAAGGTCGACGACCAGTGGCGGACCTACTGCTCGGAAACCTGCTACTGGACCGACGCCGTCGCCTTCCGCGGCGAGTACGAGGGCCGCCCGACCCCGAATATGGGCCGCCTCACCGGATTCCGTGAATGGGAGACCCTGCACCACGGAAAAGATCTGGCCGACATCGTCTCCGATCTCGGCTACGTCCGTGACGACGGCAAAACCCTGGTGGGCCAGCCGCATCTGCATCTGGACGACCCCAAGAAGCTGTGGACCCTCGACGACGTGCGCGGCAACACGTTCAACAGCCCGAACGTGCTGCTGAACCAGATGTCCGACGCCGAACGCGAGGCGCACGTCGCCGCTTATCGCGCGGGCGCCGTCCCGGCCTGATCCGGCTCGGTGGGTGGCGCCAACACCGGTGCCACCCACCGCCTCACCATCGATTCCGAGCCCAGGAGACACACCCGTGGCCGACAAGCACCGTATCAATTTCGAGCCCGTCGACATCGAGATGGAAGTCGGCGACGAGGAGAACATCCTCGATGCCGCGTTCCGGCAGGGAATCCATCTCATGCACGGCTGCCGCGAGGGGCGGTGCTCGGCCTGCAAGTCCTATGTCCTCGACGGCGAGATCCAGATGGAGAACTACTCGACCTTCGCGTGCAACGACGCCGAGGTGGAGGAGGGCTTCGTATTGCTCTGTCGCTCACATGCTTTCAGCGACTGCACCATCGAACTGCTCAACTTCGACGAGGACGAGCTGCTCAGCGGCATCGCCATCCAGGACGTGCGGACGCGGGTGGTCGCGATCGAGCCGATGACCAAGGACATCGTCTCGCTGCGGCTGCGGCCGGTCGAACCGGCGGCCTACGAGTTCAAACCGGGCCAGTATTCGGACCTGCGAATTCCCGGAAGCTCCGAACACCGGTCCTTCTCCATGGCGACCACGCAGTCGACTCCGGCGGAGGTCGAATTCCTCATCAAGAAGTATCCGGGCGGCAGGTTCGCCGGATTGCTCGAGGACGGGATCTCGGTGGGCGACGAGATCGAATTGACCGGGCCCTACGGGTCTTTCACGCTCAAGAAGGGCCACGTCCTGCCGTTGGTTTTCATCGGAGGCGGCGCGGGGATGGCCCCGATTCTGTCCCTGCTGCGGCACATGAGCGAGACGGGCAATGCGCGGCAGGTCCACTTCTATTACGGGGCCCGCACCCCGGGAGATCTGTTCTATCTCGACGAAATCCTCGGATTCGGCGCGAATTTGACGGATTTCACCTTCGTGGCCTGCCTATCGGAATCGATGGATCCGCACCGACTGCCGGACTCGGTCGTGGTCGAAGCGGGGAACGTCACCGACGTCGTCGCGCGCCGCGAACCCGCGCTGGGCAAGACCGAGGTCTATCTGTGCGGGCCACCGCCGATGGTCGATGCCGCCCTCGAACTGCTCGAGGCAGGCAATACCCCGAAGGACCAGATCTTCTACGACAAGTTCACCAGCCCCGCCTTCGGTCAGTGACCGCGGGAACCAGCTCTCCCACACCGACAAGAACTGAGAAACGAGATGACCGCAACCACCGGGAACAAGCAACGTAGCTTCCCCACCATCGAGTTCACCGACTCCGAAGCCGGCGCTCTTGAGTTCCCCAGCTCCCGAAGCCGCACGTACAACTACTACAAGCCCGCCAAACTGCGTTCCACCATGTACGAGGACGTGACGGTCGACGTCCAACCGGACCCCGAACGTCATCTCACGCAGGGCTGGATCTATGGCTTCGCCAACGGCAAGGGCGGCTACCCGCAGGAGTGGACCGCCGCGAAATCGTCGAACTGGCACGCCTTCCTCGATCCGAACGAGGAGTGGGACCAGACCATCTACCGCAACAACTCCAAGGTCGTCCACCAGGTCGACCTGTGTCTGTCCAACGCCAAGCGCGCCCGGGTCTACGACGCGTGGAACCTGCCCTGGCTGACCTTCATCGCCCGCAACCTGGGCGCGTGGATGCACGCGGAAAACGGTCTGGCACTGCATGTCTTCACCTCCATCCAGCGTTCCTGCCCCACCAACATGATCAACACCGCCGTCGCGGTGAACGCGGCGCACAAGATGCGGTTCGCGCAGGATCTGGCGCTGTTCAACCTGGATCTGTCCGAGGCGAGCGCGGACTTCGACGGCGCTGTCCACAAGCAGGTGTGGCAGTCCGCGCCCGAGTGGCAGCCGACCCGTGAGGTGGTGGAGCGACTGACCGCGGTGCCGGACTGGTGTGAGCTGCTGTTCGCGTCGAACATCGTCTTCGAGCAGCTGGTCGGTTCGCTGTTCCGCAGTGAACTGGTCATGCAGATCGCCGCCCGCAACGGCGACTACATCACGCCCACCATCGTGGGCACCGGCGAGCACGACTACGACCGCGATCTCGCCTATACCCGCAACCTGTTCCGGTTGCTGACCCGCGACCCCGAATACGGGGAGTCGAACAAGCAGCTGTTCGGCGCCTGGCTGCGGACCTGGGTACCGCGCTGTCTGGACGCGGCTCGCGCGCTGCAGCCCATCTGGTCGCAGCCGGCCGACAAGGCGGTCACCTTCGCGACCAGTTTCGAAACCGCCAAGGACAAGTTCGCTTCCCTGCTCGAGGACCTCGGGCTGGATATCCCCAAGGAGTTGGACCAGTGAGCAGCATGCAGTTCGGATCGTCCACCGAGTTCTCGAACATGTGCGGTGTGACCCTGATGAACACCCCCATCGGCCGCGTCGTCGCGGAGGTGATGGGCGGCAAGGACGGTGTGGAGCTGACGGAGTATCCGTCGATGATCCGGGTCGACGGCCAGCGTCTGCTCGACTTCGACTACGCCGAACTCAGCGACGCCCTGGGCGAGGAGTTCGACGGCTCCACCTTCGAGGAGATCAGCTCCACCCACTACGGGCGGATGGTCCATCTCGACGACAAGACACTGCTCTTCGCCAGCCCCGAGGACGCCGCCGAGTACATCGGATTCGACCTCACCGCGCACTGAAGTCCTCACGCGTATTCGACGCAGCACCCGCAGTAAACCGCGTGCCGACGCTGTCACCGGATCACCCGTGGTCGACGGCGTCGCACCGGCCCACCGCCCGAATATCGGAGTAGCCAGCATGTACGAGAAGAACGGCGATAAGTACTTCATCGTGGACGGCCACGTCCACCTCTGGGACGGCCGCGAATCCAATCACAAGAACGTGCACGGGAAGCAGTTCATCGACTGCTTCTACGACTATCACAAGAACCTCAGCCCGCAGGAATACCTATGGGACTACGACACCTACACCTATTACGGTCCCGACCGGCTCGAACGTGACCTGTTCGTCGACGGCTACGTCGACCACGCCATCTTCCAGGCCACCCTGCTGAGCGACTTCTACCGTAACGGGTTCGGGCAGACCGAGGAGGCGCTGGCGCTGGTCGCCAAGCACCCCGGCAAGCTCACTTACAACCACGCCTACGACCCGCGCCACGGGGAGGCCGGGCTCGAGCAGCTCCGCCGGGACGCCGAGCGCATGAATCTGAAGGGTGTCAAGCTCTACACCGCCGAATGGCACGGCGACTCGCGCGGATACAAGCTCGACGATCCGTGGTCGCGTCGCTACCTCGAGGAATGCCTCGAGTTGGGTATCACCAACATTCACGTGCACAAAGGCCCGACCATCCGCCCGCTCGACCGCGACGCCTTCGATGTCTCCGACATCGACAAGGTGGCCACCGACTACCTGGATCTGCGGTTCATCGTCGAGCACGTGGGGCTGCCGCGGCTCGAGGACTTCTGCTGGATCGCGACCCAGGAGTCCAACGTCTACGGCGGACTGGCGGTAGCGTTGCCCTTCATCCACACGCGCCCACGGTATTTCGCCCAGATCATCGGTGAGCTGCTGTACTGGCTCGACGAGGATCGGATCCTGTTCGGCAGCGATTACGCGCTGTGGACGCCGAAGTGGCTGATCGAGCAGTTCGTGGATTTCCAGATCCCCGAGGACATGCTGGGCGAGTACCCGCAGATCACCGTGGCGCAGAAGCAGAAGATCCTCGGGCTCAACGCCGCGGCGCTGTACGACATCGAGGTCCCCGCCGAGCTGCGGGCGGCCGAGTCGCCCGCCCCCCAGCTTCTGGTTCGGGAGACGGTGTAGTCATGACCGCCATCGCCGTCTGCACGGAATCGGCTGTGCTGCAGGCTTTGTCGACGGTCGTGGATCCCGAACTGGACGAGCCGATCACCGATCTGGGCTTCGTCCGCTCGATCACTCTCGCCGACGACGGGGTCACCGTTCATCTTCGCCTCCCCACCGCGTTCTGCTCGCCCAACTTCGCCTACCTGATGGCCTCCGACGCGCTCGACGCGCTCCGGGAAGTCGAGGGCATCGGCGTGGTGCGGGTGCTACTCGACGATCACCACGACAGCGACAAGATCAACGCGGGGCTCGCCGCCGACGCCGGATATCTGGGCACCTTCGGCGTGGAGGCGGAAGAGAGCCTGCTCGAACTCCGCAGGACCTTCCGCTCGAAGGCGCATGCGGCGGCGATGGAACGGTGCCTCGAAGCGCACGTGAAGCGCAATCCCATGGGCGCCAACGAGATCTACCGACTCACCCTCTCCGACCTCGCACCGGGCAAGGAGAAGGCGGCGCTGCTGCGCCGCCGCTACAGCATCGGGTTGAGCCTGTGCCCGGCGAGCCCGGTACTGGTGAACGACGACGGCACGCGCGTCGCGCCCGACACGATCCCGCTGCGCCTGAGATTCGCCAGGTCCGTGCGGATCTCGATGGAGGGCAACTCCCACTTCTGCCGCGGCCTGCTCGCCACCCGATACGGCGGCGGCGAATCCGCCGACGCCACAACCCGAATCATCGATCTCAGAACGACCAGGAGTCCGCGATGAAAGCCGTTCAGGTGGTGGGCTACCACACCAAGCTGCAGCTCACCGACATTCCCGAGCCCACGATTGAGGGGCCGCTCGATGTGATCGTGCGCATCGGCGGTGCGGGCGTCTGCCGCACCGATCTGCACATTCTCGAGGGGCAGTGGGCGCGCAAGAGCGGAGTCGAGCTGCCGTACACGATCGGCCACGAGAACGCCGGATGGGTTCACGCCGTGGGCGATTCGGTGACCAACGTCGCGGTGGGCGACAAGGTGATCCTGCATCCGCTGATCACGTGCGGACTTTGCCGGGCCTGCCGTTTCGGCGATGACGTGCACTGCGAGAACAGCCAGTTTCCCGGTATCGACGTCAATGGCGGCTACGCGGAATACCTGCGCACCACCGCCCGCAGCGTTGTGCGCATCGACGATTCGCTGGAACCGGCGGACGTCGCGGCACTGGCCGACGCGGGCCTGACCGCGTACCACGCGGTGGCCAAGGTCGCCCGGTCGACCCGGCCCGGCGATGTCTGCGTCGTGATCGGCGCGGGCGGGTTGGGGCACATCGGCATTCAGGTGCTGAAGGCGATCTCCGGTGTCACCGTCGTGGTGCTGGACCGTAATCCGGCCGCGGTCGAGCTGGCGCGGCAGGTCGGCGCCGATCACGGCATCGTCGCCGACGGCACCCAGGTCCAGCAGGTGCTGGAGCTGACCGGCGGTCACGGCGCCGAAGCCGTCGTCGACTTCGTCGGCGAGGGCGGGGCGACCCGGGAAGGGATCGCGATGCTGCGCCGCGCCGGCAACTACTACGTCGTCGGCTACGGCGAGAACATCGACGTCCCCACAATCGACGTGATCTCCACCGAGATCAATTTCATCGGGAATCTGGTCGGCTCGTACAACGACCTGCACGAACTGATGACCCTCGCCGCCCAGGGCAAGGTCACCCTGCACACGACGAAGTACGCGCTCGAGAACTTCCAGCAGGCGCTCGACGATCTCGACGGCGGACGCGTCCGCGGTCGCGCGATTCTCGTCCCCTGACCCCATCCACCATCGAAACGTAAGGAAGTACCAGCCATGGCGAAGGAGCTGCGCTACAGCAAGGACGCGCGATCGCGGCTCGAGCAGGGGGTCAACGCGCTCGCCGACGCGGTCAAGGTGACCCTCGGCCCGAAGGGGCGCAACGCGGTGCTCGAAAAGCTGACCGGGCCGCCGACGATCACCAACGACGGCGTGACCATCGCCCGCGAGATCCAATTGCGCGAGCCCTTCGCGAACATGGGCGCGCAGCTGGTCAAGGAAGTGGCGATGAAGACCAACGGCGTGGTGGGCGACGGCACCACGACCGCCACGGTGCTGGCCCAGGCCATGGTCCGCGAGGGCCTGCGCGCGGTCGACGCCGGTGCCAATCCCATGCGGGTGCGGCGTGGTATCGAGCAGGCGGTGTCGGCGGTCGTCGAGGCGCTGCGCGAACAGGTGTCCGAGGTGGGCGGCGAAAGCGATCTGGGGCGCATCGCCACACTGGCGGCCAGTGACGACGAGACGATCGGACGGGCCATCGCCACGGCGGTCGACTATGTCGGCAAGTCCGGGGTGGTCACCACCGAGGAGAGCGAGACCCTCGGACTGTCGGTCGGCATCGTCGACGGCATCCAGTTCGACCACGGATACATCTCCGGATACATGGTCACCGACCCGGAACGGATGGAAGCCGTCCACGCCGATCCGCTGATCCTGCTGACCAACAAGAAGATCACCCAGGTGCAGGACATCATGCCGAGCATCGAGGTGGCCAAGCGCGCGGACCGGCCGCTGGTGGTGCTGGCCGAGGACGTCGACGGTCCGGCCCTGCAACTGCTGGTCGGCGGCAATATGCACAAGACCATGCAGTCGGTGGTGGTCCGCGCCCCCGGCTTCGGTCACCGGCGGGTCGCCGAGCTCGAGGATCTCGCGGTCGCGCTGGGCGGCCACGTCATCGCCAAGGACACCGGGATCGAACTGTGCGAGGTGGCCCGTGAGCACCTGGGCTCCTGTGACCGCATCACCGTGACCGAGAACGAGACGACGATCGTCGGCGGTCGCGGTGAGCAGCGTCTGCTCGATGCCCGGATCGCACAGCTCGAGGCGCAGCTGGAGCGGGCCAAGATCGACGCCGACCGCGACAGCCTCGAACTGCGCATCGCCCGGCTCACCGGCCGGGTCGCGGTGATCAGCGTCGGCGGCGCGACGAGCGTCGAACTCAAGGAACGCATGCTCCGCGTCGAGGACGCGCTCGCCGCGACGCGCGCCGCGGTGGAGGCCGGCATCGTCTCCGGCGGCGGCACCGCCTTGGCCCAATCGCACCGGGCCCTGGCCGAACTCGACCTGCCCGGCGACGAAGCCATCGGCCGCGATGTCGTGCGCCGCGCGCTCGCCGAACCGCTGCGCTGGATCGCCATCAACGCCGGATTCGACGGTGACGAGGTGGTCCAGGTGGTTGCGGATCTGCCTCTCGGCCACGGCTTCAACGCGCTCACCGGCACCTACGGCGACATGTTCGACTACGGCGTGATCGATCCGTTCAAGGTCACCCGGGCCGCCCTCGAAAGCGCCGCTTCCATTGCGGCACTGCTGATCACGACCGAGACCGCGGTGGTGGAGGAGATCGTCGGCAACCCCGGCGCCATTCTCGCCCCCGGCTTCGGCGACCTCGCCGAGGGCATGGTCCGCCCCTCCAACATCTACTGACCCACCCGCACACGAAGCACCGGTTCCTCCCGCCACGGGAGGGCCCTGCTCTTCGTAGCGCACCGAAACCCAAGGAATATCAATGATCTTCATCGTGGTGAAATTCGAGGTCCGCGAGGAACTGCAGAACGATTGGCTCGACATCACCGGTGAATTCACCCGGGCTACACGGTCGGAGCCTGGCAATCTGTGGTTCGAATGGAGCCGCAGCACCGATCACCGGGCCGAATACGTTCTCATGGAAGCCTTCCGGGACAGCGCGGCCGGTGTTGAGCATGTGCGGTCCGAGCATTTCCGCCACGGCCTGGAAGTCATGCGTCCGGCGCTGGCCGAGACACCGCGCATCATCCACACCGACGTACCCGGCACCGAATGGTCACGGATGGGAGAGCTGGAGATATCCGCGTGAGGCACCCGCGCGCGCAAGCCGGTCGAGGCGAACGATCGTGGCGATGACCGGTCTGGTGACGGAATTGACTGCGGCACTGGGCGATTGATCACGGGAGTATCCGAGCATCACGCCGGGATCAGTCAAGGCGGTTCTCGCCGACGGCCGCATTATTCACACCGGCGCGGCCACGCGGAAGAACGTCGCCGGACTCGACCTCACCCGGCTGCTCGTCGGCTCCGAGGGCGCCCTGGCCGTCATCGTGGAGGCGACCGTGCGACTGCGCGCGCGGCCCGCGCGGGCCGTCACCGTCGCGGCGGTCTTCCCCGCCGCGGGGCAGGCGATCGCCGCCGTGCTGGGCATTCGGGCCGTGGCCGAGCCCAGCCTGTGCGAATTCATGGACAGCGCAACGATTTCCGCGGTCAACGACATGGCGCGCATGGGCCTGGACGACACCGGGGCCCTGCTGCTCATCCAGTGTGACGGCGACGCGGCCGAGACCGAGGCCGAACGCTGCGCGCAAGCCTGCCGCACCGCGGGCGCCACCGAGGTCCATCTGACCAGCGACCCGGTCGAAAGCGAGGGTCTGCTGCAGGCTCGCCACCTCGCGCTCACCGCCCTCGAACGCCGCGGCAGCACCCTACTCGACGATCTCGCGATACCCGTGCCCCGGCTGCCCGACATGCTCGACGCCATCGCGGAGATCGCCGACCGGCATGGCCTGCTGATCGGTACCTTCGGCCACGCCGGTGACGGAAATCTGCATCCCAGCATCGTCTTCGACCCCCGCGACGCCGCCGCGACGGCCCGCGCCCGGGACGCCTTTGACGACATGATCCGCCGCTGCCTGGAATTGGGCGGGTCCATCACCGGTGAGCACGGAGTCGGCGACCTCAAGCGCCGCTACCTCGAACCGATGGTCGGAGCGGTGGATCTGGGGTTGATGCACGGTGTGAAAGCCGTATTCGATCCGGCCGGAATCCTGAATCCCGGCCGCGCACTGTGATTCGCGAGCCGATTCCGGTCGGCGAAGCGAACGTCCCGGGTGTGAATCGCTCGAGGTCCACGCCCTTGTGAACCGCTCCGGCGTCGTTGACGGAGCGGCGAGGACGACAAATGGTCCTCACCTCGGAGGGCAAAACGGAAGCCGGGACTGTTGTTTCGTCGACCGTGTTTGCTTTACAACCATTTTCGGCCGCGATACCGGATCATCCGTCTCGAAACGAGACTCGCTCACACGGCGCCGTGCCGCGGCTAGGAAATGCCGTATTGCCGGATCTTGCGGTACATCGTCGCCCGGGAGATTCCCAGATCGGTTGCGGCCGACTGTTTGTCGCCATTGCGATCCTGCAGACTCCGCACGATCGCGTCGCGTTCGAGCGCCTCCATGGGCGTCAGCGTGCGCCGCGCCAGCGCGTGGCACTCGGGCGGGAGTTTGTCGGGAGTGATGGTGCCCGAGCGCTGTCTGGTGAGGGTGTCGGCCAGTACGTTGCGCAGCTGGGCGACGTTGCCGAGCCAGGCCAGTTTCGTCAGCTGCCGAAGCGCGGCGGGGGACAGCTCGACATCGGAGCCCTTGCTCAGTTCCCGCAGCAGATGCGGCACCAGATCGTCGAGATCCTCGATGCGGTGCCGCAGCGCCGGAACCGGGACGGTGTGCATGAACAAGGGCAGCAGCTGTGCCTCCACCTGCGGTGAGGGCTCCGCAGAGCTCATCGTGGCCGCGATCCAGCCGCGACCGGCGCACCCCTGCAACAGCGTCGACATCGGTTCGATGACCTCGTCGGGCAGCCCGTCGATGTCGGTGAGGATGATGTCGAAATCCTCACTGGCGACCTCGGTTTCGAGCAGGGCGAGCAGTTCCTCGGCGGATACGTGGCGCCCGGTGCGCAGCACTCGCACCGTCTTGTCCGGCCGGACGTGATGGGCGACCATCTCGGCCAGCTTGGCGCGGCCGGATCCCGGTTCACCGTCGAGCACCACCCAGTTGCGATCCGCACAGCATCGTTCGACTTGCTGGCAGCTGCGCCGCCAGGAGTTGCTGCGGCCGGCCAGCCCGGGAACGGCCGGGCGGCGCGACACCAGGCGCGCGCTGCTGCGGGTGCTGTCGGTCAGCGAGACATGGGCGACGCTGTCGATGCGACCGCTGCGCAACCGGATTCGTTCCGCGACAGTGATTTTGGCGAACTGTCCGCTGGGCAGCACCGCGCCGGTCGTGGTCGCCGACATCCGCTGCAGATCGGTGGCGTGCTCGAAGAGGGCGTGCTGATCGAGCGCGTCCAATGATTGCCGCAGATAGCGGTTCATCAGGACGATGTCGCCGCCGACCGCGAGCACACCGGCAGGGTAGCGACGGCATTGCCGCAGATAGGCATCCAGCAGCGCGGCCTCGCCCTCGCTGGCCTGGGTGCGCAGCCGATCCTCGATCTGCGCCCCGGCGGTTTTGGCGAGCGCCACCAGCATCGGATCGGACTGGCTCACCCAGCAGGTTAGATCCAGGATGCCGACCACCCGGCCGGACAGCGGGTCGCGGATCGGAGAGCCCGCGCAGGCGAGCTGGCTGAGGGTCCCCAGATAGTGCTCGGCCCCTCGAATGAAGGTCGGCCGCCCGGTCTCGACCGCCGTGCCGATGCCATTGGTGCCGACGAACTTCTCGGCATAGCTGTAGCCGCAAGCCAGTTGCACCTCGTCGAGCGCGTCGAGGATGGCGCTGTCGGCGGCGACGCGATGCAGCACCAGCCCGTCGGCGGAGGTCAGGATCACGCTGACGGCCTGGTCCGCCAGATCGTCACCCAACCGGTGGATCACCGGCTCGGCCGCGGTGACCAGCGGCGAATCGAGGCTCGGTTCCCGGACGAACGGAAGATCGACGCGATCGGGATGAATGCGCAGTTCACGGGAGCGTTGCCAGGAATCGCGAACGGTGCCGGAAACCAGCCGATCGTCCACCGCCCCGGAACTGAGGAACCTGTCCCGCTCCCTCAGGAGCAGAGTGCTGGTGTCGTCATTGCTCACCATCTGACTACCTCTTCATTTATTGACCGCAATGAACGCTACGCCCCTGCCATGTGACGGAGATCTCAATCTGAGACGTCAATCGCCGGGCTCGCACGCCACCATGTCGTGAGCCGGTTCCGCGGCCGGGCCTCGCCGCCGCGGCCCCGCGCAGTTCGGCGGATCGCGCGCCATCACGTGATCGATCCCAGTCACCCCCTCCGAAAGGACTCGCAGTGCCACAGGACCATCCGCCCCTCGGCGACGCCGAAACCGCACCGACCGCGGGTTGCCCGGTGACATCCGGCCGCCTGAAGCATCCGACCGCGGGGGGAAGCAACCGCGATTGGTGGCCAGACCAGCTCAATCTGAAGATCCTGCAGAAGAATCCGCCCGCGTCCGATCCCATGGACCCGGACTACGACTATGCCGCCGAGTTCCAGACCCTGGATCTGGCCGCGGTGCGGGCCGACATCGTCGAGGTCATGCACACCTCGCAGGACTGGTGGCCCGCCGACTTCGGCCACTACGGTCCGTTCTTCGTCCGCATGGCCTGGCACGCGGCGGGCACCTACCGCATCAGCGACGGCCGCGGCGGCGCGGGCGCGGGCATGCAGCGCTTCGCTCCGCTGAACTCCTGGCCCGACAACGCATCCCTGGACAAGGCGCGGCGGCTGCTGTGGCCGGTGAAGAAGAAGTACGGCAACAAGCTGTCGTGGGCCGATCTGATCGTCTACGCCGGCAACGTCGCGCTCGAGGATATGGGCTTGCGCACCTTCGGCTTCGGTGGCGGTCGTGTCGACCGGTGGGAGCCCGAGGAGGATGTGTACTGGGGCCCCGAGCATGAGTGGCTGGCCGACGGCCGCCACGCGGGCCGGCGAGCCCTGGAGACCCCGCTGGCTGCGGTGCAGATGGGCCTCATCTATGTGAATCCCGAAGGGCCCAAAGGCAATCCGGATCCGGTGTTGGGGGCCGCCGACATCCGCGAGACCTTCGGCCGGATGGCCATGAACGATGTCGAGACCGCGGCGCTGATCGTGGGCGGTCACACCTTCGGCAAGACCCACGGCGCGGGCCCGGCCGACAACGTGGGCCCCGAGCCGGAAGCCGCGCCGCTCGAACAGCAAGGCCTGGGCTGGAAGAACGAATTCGGCACGGGCGTCGGCAAGGACGCCATCACTAGTGGCCTCGAAGGCACCTGGACGCCCACACCCACCAGGTGGGACAACTCGTTCCTGGAGACCCTCTACGGCTACGACTGGGAGCTGACCAAGTCGCCCGCCGGTGCGCACCAGTGGATTCCGAAGGACGGCGCGGGGGCGGGCCTAGTGCCGGACGTCCACATCGCGGGCAGGACCCACGCCCCGGTCATGCTGACCACGGACCTGTCGATGCGGTTCGATCCGATCTACGAGCAGATCACCCGGCGCTGGCTCGAGCACCCGGACGAACTGGCCGACGCGTTCGCCCGGGCCTGGTACAAGCTGACCCACCGCGATATGGGCCCCAAGGTCCGCCACCTGGGCCCCGAGGTGCCCGAGGAGACCCTGCTGTGGCAGGACCCGATTCCCGAGTTCGACCACGCTCTGGTCGGCCCGGACCAGATCACCGAGTTGAAGGACCGCATTCTGGCGTCGGAACTGACTGTCGCACAGCTGGTTTCCACCGCCTGGGCGGCGGCCTCGTCGTTCCGCGGCAGTGACATGCGCGGTGGCGCGAACGGCGGCCGCCTCCGTTTGCAGCCGCAGGCGAGCTGGGAGGTCAACCAGCCCGATGAGCTCGCCCACGCGATCGGTGTGCTCGAGGGCATCCAGCGGTCGTTCAACGCCGAGCAGTCCGGCGACATCCGGATCTCCTTCGCGGACCTGGTGGTGCTGGCGGGTTCGGTCGCGGTGGAACACGCCGCTCGCGCCGCCGGATTCGCCGTCGAGGTGCCGTTCCGCCCGGGCCGCACTGACGCCACCCAGGAGCAGACCGACGTGGAGTCCTTCGTCGCGCTCGAGCCCGCCGCCGACGGATTCCGCAACTACCTGGGCAAGGGCGATCACCTGCCGAGCGAGTATCTGCTGATCGACCGGGCGAACCTGCTCACCCTGTCGGTCCCGGAACTGACCGTCCTGATCGGCGGCCTGCGGGTGCTGGGAGCCAACCATCGCGGCTCCCGGCTCGGCGTGCTCACCACCGACCCCGGCACCTTGACCAACGACTTCTTCGTCAACCTGCTGGACATGGCGATCGAATGGCGTCCGTCGCGCACCGAGGACGGCGTCTACGAGGGCATCGACCGCGCCACCGGCGCTGTCGTGTGGACCGGCAGCCGTGTTGATCTCGTCTTCGGCTCCAACTCCCGGTTGCGCGCCGTCGCCGAGGTTTACGCCCAGGACGACAACCAGGGCAAGTTCGTCGGCGACTTCGTCGGCGCCTGGGCCAAGGTCATGGATCTGGACCGGTTCGACCTCGCCTGATCGTTCTCGGTCGCTCACCCGGTGTCCCGCGGATCAATTCGATCGGCGGGACACCGGCACCTGGAAGGCAGCGATTCCTCCGTGCCTCAACCAATTCCTGTCGGAGCCATCGAACTATTGGGTCGCCAATCCGGCCAAGGGTCGACGATCGCTAAGTTCCGAAGCCCAGCGCGCCCGGCCTTACCTGGAGGAGGTAGCTGAGCTTCTTCCTGGTGACCTTGCGGCCGTCATCGTCATGGGCAAGACGCAGACGTGGCCAGCATGGAACGCCGCGATCGGTAAGAGCCGCAGCCGATTTCATGGTGCCGAGGTGTTCTTCACGGCGCATCCGAGTCCGCTGTCGATCAGGCAGATCGATAAGGACACCGGACGGCGCAAACCGTGATCATATTGCCGAGACCTTCGCCCGAGTGGCAAGCCTGCTCCGGTGAACGGCAGGAGGTGGTCCAGCCGCCGGCGGCTCAGGTAGAAAGTTGCGGCGCTCTCAGGTCGGTGCCGACGTCGAACTTCGTGTAGAAGGCTCAGAAGACCTCGCCCGGACCCACCCTCAAGGCTAGCGCTGCACCCACACCGACGTCTTGACATAGAGGGGTGCCAATCGCGGATTGGTGTGCGGGTTCACCGTGGCGCTGGTGTCGCTGCTCGCGCTGTCTTCGGGGCGGGCAATGATTCTGTTCTGCCGCCTCGTACAGCGGCGCGATCAACCTCTCGACCGTCTCCTGCGTGCGTCCACGCCGCCGCGCATACCCGCTGACCAACTCAACCGGTTTGCTCAGCGCTGCAACCAAATCCACTCCCAACACCGCGAACTCGGTGCCCGCGTCGATGATGGCGTTGGCCCGCCGGTCCATGAATTCCTCGGCGGCGCGCTGCGGCACCCACACCCGGCACCGAGCAGCCGCAATGTCGCCAAGTGCTCGGTGCGGGCGATCTCGGTGAATCGGTAGATGTCTAGCAGCGCGTTCGCGTCGAGCACCGCCTGCCCGTTCTCGATAAATCCACGCAGCTGCTCCTCGGTCGGCGGGAAATGACTACAGATAATGGTCCGCAACGTCGACGGCGTGGGCGGCGTTGGCTCACAAGGGATGCGGCCAC
This sequence comes from Nocardia sp. NPDC051981, assembly GCF_040680715.1. Classification (NCBI taxonomy): domain Bacteria; kingdom Bacillati; phylum Actinomycetota; class Actinomycetes; order Mycobacteriales; family Nocardiaceae; genus Nocardia; species Nocardia sp. NPDC051981. The sequence goes on from NZ_JBFAXK010000014.1 coordinate 44,964, forward strand.
GCATCCAGGGTAGAACCCGCCTCCGGCGGCGAACGTCCAACGACACCCGCACGCTCTGGAAAGCCGACCGCTTCTGACCCGTCAGCGACGTGTGGTGACGACTCACGGAGCATGGCTCGACGGAGGCTGCGGCGAAGCGCGACACGGCCCCAAAGTGTTTGACGGCGTCAGTACCAGAGCGCTATCATTTCGGCCGTCAACCGCAGCGAGATCCCCCGAAATCGCTGTTACCACCGGTTTTGACTTCGCTCGGTCGATGTGAGCAGGGCTTCCGCGCCCCGGAGGCAGGGGTTCGAGTCCCCCTAGCTCCACTCGGACACAGGGCTCAGGCCCGGTGGATCGCCGGGCCTGAGCTGTTCGATACGACCGCACCTATGTTCCGTTTGCCACTCCGGTGTTTCCAGGTCGCTGCACCTCACTGAAGTCGGCACGCTGGAACGGTCCGGTGAGCTGCGCGACCAGCGATGGATCGGTGTGGATCTCGGCAGTGTGCTTCCACGCGATCAGGTTCCGCATGAACGGCAGGTAGTAGCCGGTGTCCACACCGGCGAGGAGATCGTCGAGCAATTCCGTCACAGCTTCGCTGCGGTGCTCCGGTGGCAGCCAAACCAACCAGGGCAGTTCGACAGCCAGCACCTCTTCCGCCATTGCCCGGTTCGCCTTCGCTACCAAAGCGGCGACCTGGCCTTGCGGGCACCCACCGCGCGAATCGCGACGTCCGGAGGGGGAGCGCCTGCCCGCGTAACGCTCCTCGGCAACTGGATCCCAACGCCGTTACGGTCGAGTGATCCGCGAAACCCGCGGCGATGAGGTGGCGAGGAGCAGGTCAAGGCCATGGTTTTCGTCGCGCGGGCCGCGTAACTGGACGTTAACCAAATTTCTTGCCGCGTAATGCGGCCCGGACGCACACTGCGGTGATGCAGTTCAGAACACATCCGCCCCGCCGGGCCGGGCAGGACGATTTCCACGATGGGCGGGCGAGGTTTCGCGACCAGTTGCGGGAGGTGCTGCCCTCGGCATCGCATCTGCTGGCCCGCCGCCTCCACGATGCGCTCCGCTCGGCGCTGCGCGCCGGCGCCTTCGGCGACGGCAGGCTGCCCGGCGAGCCGGAGCTCATGGCCGAATTCCATGCGTCGCGCGATGTCGTCCGGGAGGCGTTGGATCTCTTGCGGCGGGCCGGCCTGATCGAGCGCCGCCGGGGGATGGGGACGCTGCCGATCCGATCGGAATACGTTGTGCGCGGGGCACTTCCGCCTGTGGGACGTTCACTCGAGGAGCATCTGGCGGTGGGGCGGATCGCGCCGCGACTGCTGCACTGGGCTTGGATTCCGGCCCCGGAGGTGATCAGCGATCGACTCTCCGGGGTGAACCCCGGCGATGACTGCCTGTGCGTCGAATACGTACTGCTGGTGGATGATCGCCCGCTGGCGATCTTCACCAACTATCTGCGCTCACCCGAGGCGGCGCGGATCGACCAGGTTGCCTTCGTCGACGACTTCTATTCGCTGCTGCACAACGGCGGCGTCGCCATCGACACCTTCGATATCGGCATGCAGGCCGCGTGCGCCGACGACTACGCGGCCGCGCTGCTGCATGTGATGCCGGGGGAGCCGGTGATGTTGCTGGAGCAGTCGATTCGCAATCGTGACGGCGAGATCGTCGACTATGCGCTCGGAACCTGTTGCAGCGATCTCCAATTGCGTATCGACCGGGTCATGCGCATCGATTTGACCGGGACGCTGACCGGCGGACGTTTCGAGGAGCAGCTGTGAGCACCGACGTACCGGCCGTGCACAGCCTCACCGATGCCGCCGCGGCCTTGCGGAACCATGAGGTCAGCGCGGTGGAATTGGTCGAGCGGGCCATCGCCTGCGCCGACCGCCACGACAGTGAGGTCGGGGTGTTCCTCAGCCGATTCGACGACCGGGCACGAGAACAAGCCGAACGCGTCGACGCCAAGTTCGCGGCAGGTGAGCCGTTGTCGCCGTTGGACGGAATCCCATTGGGAATCAAGGATATTCTGGCGCATCCGCACGGGCCGACCACCGCCCAGAGCCTCGTCCTCGATCCCTCGTGGGCGGACACCGTCGGGTACAGCGTCGCCGTCCACCGTCTGGAGGCCGCCGGCGGCATCGTGATGGGCAAGACCACGACCATGGAGTTCGCGATCGGAATTCCGGACCCGGACAAGCCCTTTCCGGTTCCGCGCACCCCGTGGGATCCGCAGTGCTGGGCGGGCGGCTCGAGCTCGGGTTCGGGCAGCGGTGTCGCTGCGGGCATGTTCCTGGGCGCGGTGGGTACCGACACCGCGGGCAGTATTCGAATTCCCGCCGCGTTCAATGGAATCACCGGCCTGAAGCCGACATTCGGCCGTGTCCCGAAATCAGGTGTCGTGCCGCTCGGACACACCCTGGACCATGTCGGCCCGATGGCTCGCAGCGCCGCCGACTGTGCGCTGCTGCTTTCCGTCTTGGCGGGTCACGATCCCTCCGACCCGTACAGCGCCCGGGCACCGATCCCGGACTATCCCGCGGCGCTCACCGGCGATCTGCACGGGATCACGATCGGAGTGGACAATCTCGACCGCTACGCCGCGGCGGGTATCGATGGCGAGCAGCCGGCGCGGTTCACGGCCGCCCTCGATGCGCTCCGCGCGACGGGCGCGACCATCGTCCCGGTCGAAGTCCCGATGTATCCCGAGGTGGTCGCTATCGATATCGTGGTCATGCTGGCGGAGGCCCACGCCTACCACCGCTGCGACCTGCTGGAGCGGTGGACTGACTACGGCCGCGGCACCCGCATCATCCTCGCCGCCGGAGCGGCCGTCACAGGCGCGGATTACGTTCAGGCCCAACGCGTCCGGCGGATTGCCCGGAACCGGGTGGCCGAGCTGCTGGATCGAGTGGACCTGATCGTCACCCCCACCGGCCACCTCGGGGCCCCGCGCGTGGATACCATCGACCAGCTCGAGCCGCTGAACGTTCTCGCCTCCTTGCACACTCCGTACTGGAACCCGCTCGGCTACCCGACCCTCGCCGTCCCGATCGGCCTGTCCAGCACGCACACCCCGCTGTCGATGTCCATTACAGGCAAGGATTTCGGCGAAGCCCTCGTCCTGCGCGCCGGCGACGCCTACCAACGCCACACCTCCCATCACCTCGCCGTTCCCACCGCCCCCAGCAAAGGCCAACAATGACCACATGGTCCGAAGACCCCAAGGAAAATGAGGCAGTCGAGACTCTCCAGCGCCTGGTCTCCGACCTGGCCGACACTCTCCACAAGATCCCCGACGCCCGATCCGCCGACCCGGTGTACGGCTTCATGATCGAATACCCCTCGGCGTAGCGCGTCGTCCGATCTCGCCGAGCTGTACGAAGCATCACGCTGGGCGGATCAGCGGGTGTGGGCGAGCCAGGCCTACTGCTCGGCGAGGCGGTCCATCTTGGTATCGACGGGTGTTCGTGGACCGCAAGAGATTCCGTTTACATGACCGCTGCGGTCGGGGTGCCCCGACCGCAGTGGTCATGGCGTGCCGGGTGCGGCTATCAGCCGAAGGAGCCCGTGCTGGGCTTGGGAGTCGGAGTGGGGGTGGGGGTCGGGGTGTCGGCCACGGTTACTGCCTGGGTGGTGGTGGAACCGGCTACGCCGGTGCGGCCGGAGAAGGTGGCTGCGATGTTGTAGGTGCCCGCGGCACCCGGGGTCCAGACGATCGAGGCGGTGCCGTTCGCGGAGACGGGGATGTCACCGAGAACCTGGTCGCCTGCCTTGAACTGGATGGTGCCGCCCGCTGCCGCCGGGGAGACGGTTGCCTGCAGGGTGACGGCCTTGTTGACCTGGGCGCCGCTCACCGGGGCGAGCGTGGTGGTCGATACGGCGTCGCTGGACACGGTGATGGCCGGGCCCTTGTCGGTGTAGTTTCCGGAGCCGAGGGAGCCGCTGTAGCTCATGGAGGTCGGCAACGGGGTGTCGCGGGCGCAGTTGACGCCCACTGTGTACTGCACCTCGAAGGTCTGGGACTTCGGAGAGATGTTCGGGTACACGGGGTATTTGACGATGCTGAAGGAGGCGCTGACCGAGTCCGGGGCCGAGGTGTCGAGCGTGACCTGGTCGCCGCCCATCTTGCCCGAGCCCGCGACCGGAGTCAGGCAGGCGGGGTGCGCGTCCTTGACCGAGTAGATGTACTCGACCGGGATGCCGGTCCGCTCGAACGTTGTCGTGACGGTGATGGTTTCGCCGGCGATCGGGTTGGTGTCCGAGACCGTCCGGGTGAACTTGCTGTTCCCGTCGGTCCAGGTGACCGTTCCCGATGCGGCCGAGGCCGTGCCGGGGATCGCGGCGGCCGCGAAACCGGCCGCCACCGCGAACGCGGCCATCGAACCGGCCGCCCGCCGCATACTGCTGTCCATCATTGTTTCTCCCACAGACATCGGGTGTCCCTCGACAGGGTCGTCGAGGGGTTGCCGCACCCGAGTCGGGCAGCATTAGATCACGGTGAAATGGTCAATGGACCAGTTTTTGAAATGATCGTGGTTCAGTTTTTTGAGTGCCGCGGCGGACCAGGTCGTCATGGAACGGTGGGCGGCCGCACGGTCAGCCCGCGTCTGCGGGCGAACGCACTGTAGACGTTGGGACACAGGATCTTCACGCCACTGCCAGAACGCTTGCCCGCGCGGGTGCAGACCCAGCCGCCACAAGGCGTTGGCACGTATCTCGACCGTGGTTGTGCCAAACCACCATCGACCTGGCATATTCCCGAGACGAATCGCAGCTATCCAGGAGTAAGTAGCCGCGTTCACTCATTTCGAGTACTGGCCCTGGGGAAGTGCAGATGCGCACTCGATTTCGCTGTCTCGTCCCGGCCGGGCTCGCCATGGCCGCCACCCTGCTCCTGGTGCCCGGGGCCGCCCGCACCGCACCGGAAAGACACATCGGCGTGCTCGGCGACGATTTTCTCTGGGGTGTGGCGGCCGCCGGATTCCAATCCGAAGGCCAGTCACCCGACAGCAATTGGACCCGTTACATCGAAGACAATCCGGGCTGGGATCGCCTCGGCGACTCCGTCGATTTCCATTCCCGGTTCCGGTCGGATATCGCCTTGGCCGAGAATCTCGGCGTCAAGGTGTTTCGGATCGACGTGGAATGGGAACGACTGGACGAACACGCCCGGCGGCTCGGCGCCCGCCCCGGCGGGGATGTGTGATCTTCCGGTCCGGCCCGAGGGCATCTACTTTGCGCTGCAACACTATTCGCAACGGTTTCCCGGCAAGCCATTATGGATCGTGGAGAACGGCATGCCCACCGAGAACGGGCAACCCCGCGCAGACGGTTACATCCGCTCCGGGCATCTGCGAGACACCGTCTACTGGCTGCAGTGCGCGAAGTCTGACGGCATGAACCTCATCGGCTACCGGTCGAGATCAAGCTGCCGTTCCGCTGATGAGCGTCGCTCTGTCGAAGCCGCCCCGAGAACGGGAAGCAGATCCCGGATCGGACGTGCAGAGGTGAAGACCAGGTGATAGCCGACCGCGGCGCACCGCTGGATCGCCGACCGGATTCGGTAGTTTGTGGCCTGTTTTGGTGTGTAAAGCCGCCCGCTCGTGGACTCGGCATCGGGCCCGGTTCGGCGAACGGGCTGATCGGGTGCTTCAGACACGCCGTCTACAAAGGAATCGACGACGGAATGGAAATCCATCGGCATGCAGCCGCATCAGTGCCGGTGAATGCCTGCCCGAGCTACGCTTCAGCCACGGTGTACCGGCTGGTTGCCGGTACACTGGCCAGTGGCTTCGGTGATTGCCGAGGGCATCCAAGGCCTCTCTGCGGATCTCACATCGCGGTGCCGCCCTGATTCCGCGAAAGGGCGAATGTGATAGCCTCCGCCGACGAAACGACCGACCAGCCTCCATCGGATGTCGATATGGAAACCGATGCGCCGGAAGCGGATTCAACCTTCGAGGTCGCAGTCGACCCAGCGGAGCGAGGTGGTGCCGGGGATGATTCCGACTGGGATGACAGCGAGTCCCCGGCACTGCGACGGGCGCGCAAGGAAGCCGCGCTCACGGCCGGTGGGGATTCGACGCGCGCGTACCTGAAGCAGATCGGCCGTGTTCCCCTGCTGTCTGCGGAAGAAGAGGTGGATCTGGCGATCCGGATCGAGGTTGGACTGTATGCGGCGGAGAAGCTGCACGAGGAGCTCGCGTCGGGGTCCGGTATCACCGCCGCGCGTCGCCGCGACCTGACCTGGGTCGTGCAGGACGGCGTCAAGGCCAAGAACCACTTGCTGGAGGCGAATCTGCGCCTGGTGGTGTCGATCGCCAAGCGGTACACCGGACGCGGTATGGCCTTTCTCGACTTGATCCAGGAAGGCAATCTGGGCCTCGTTCGTGCGGTCGAAAAGTTCGATTACCGCAAGGGATTCAAATTCTCGACCTATGCCACCTGGTGGATCCGGCAGGCGATCAGTCGCGCCATGGCCGACCAGTCCCGCACCATTCGCATCCCGGTGCACGTGGTGGAGATCATCAATAAGCTCGGACGCGCCCAGCGTGCGCTGCTGCAGCAATTGGGCCGCGAGGCCACGCCCGAAGAGCTCGCGGAGGAACTGGACATCACACCCGCGAAGGTCCTGGAGATCCGGCAGTACGCGCGTGAACCGATCTCACTGGATCAGACGATCGGCGACGAGGGCAACAGCCAGCTCGGCGACTTCATCGAGGACACCGAGGCTGTCGTTGCGATCGACGCCGTGTCGTTCAGCCTGTTGCAGCGCCAATTGCAGTCGGTGCTCGACACGCTCAACCCGCGGGAAGCAGGTGTGATGCGCCTGCGCTACGGCCTGGATGATGGGCTGCCCCGGACCCTCGACGACATCGGGAAGGTCTACGGCGTCACGCGTGAACGAATTCGTCAGATCGAATCGAAGACCATGTCGAAGCTGCGCCATCCGTCACGCTCACAGGCCCTGCAGGACTACCTCGACTGACCGGTCCTCCTCTGTGGTTCCCAGCCGTTCGGCCCTGGCCACCGGAGAACGCGGCGGCACCCCAACACCCCGATCGGCGAGCACGCACGATAGATCGACTGCGGCACAACATGTTCCGGCGGGGTTTCCGCCGGCGGTCACGGAAGGCGGAACGTGGCCCGCACTTCAGTCCCGAACGATGCTTGTGGCACCGCGGCGCCGAGAGGCGTAGGCGTATCGGCGGTCGCGGCGAATCGAACGGCTCATACCGACGAATTGCGTCTATCGTTGATGTGGAGGGATTTCACCGCTGCCGAACCTGTCCAGGCCCTTTCGGACCATCTTCCTCAGTGGTTGTCACGAAAGGCACGATCGGCGATGGGTGGCAGCTGGCACAGTACCGACGCCGTGATGGTGACCGTCGCAGAAGCCGCCATACCCATCACAGGACTGGACTGGGTTCATGCTGTAGCGAGCCTGCCCAGCATCGACTCACCCGACATGCAAGCCTGGATCAACCGCCAGCACAACACGACCGACCAACCCGACCACACCGTCGTCACCCCCAACGACATATACCCCGACAGACTACGTCCACTGCCACACCGCCAGATCTGCGTCCCCCCAAGCGAATACGCCACATTCACCGCTCTACTCACCGAGCGTGAACGCCACGCAACCACCACTCGTACTGCGCCGGACATGTCGGTTAGCCGGGGAACCCGTTCTAGAGCAGGTCCACGGTGAAGAACGCGCGAACGGGTCGGTGCCCGGTTCCTTCGTGACCGCTCCGCCGCCATGACCGTGCAGGCGCCGTTTGACTACGGGTCTCGCCGAGACGTCCACTCCGGATGGAGTCGCTGCGGCGGCGCATCGGATCGTGGTGTTCCGCGTCGAGCCGATCTGATCGAATATCATACGGAATCCGTACAAACCGATCGGAAGTAGCGCGTATGAGTTCGACAGCGGATCAGGCAGGGGCTCGGCGCCGCAGGCAGCTCACGGTTGCCGTCAAGGATGCGCTGCGCGACTTGAACATTCAGCTGTCGCTGCTCAACCGCCGGTTCGGCGGCCGAATCGAACTCAGAGACGTCGAGTGGACCTGCCTCGACCTCATCAATCGGCATGGTCCGTTGACCCCGACCGAGTTGGCGCGCCGGGTCGGCCTGCATCCCGCGACGCTCACCGGAATTCTCGATCGGTTGCAGAAGGGCGGCTGGATTGTGCGCGAGCGCGACCCCGAATCGACTGACCGCCGTGCGGTCGCGCTGCGGGGCGTCAGCGAACGCAACGCCGAGTTGTTCGGGGTGTTCGCCGGAATGAGCAACAGGATGGACGAACTGTGCGACCACTACTCCGAGGCCGAACTCGAGGTGATCGCCGACTTTCTCCGCAGGACCAGCTCCGCCGGGCACGAATCAGCCGATGAATTGGCCGACAGCTGAGAGGAAATCGCAGATCACCGGAGCGGACGATGCCCGCACCGAAATCGGCCGCCTCACCGCAGCGCTCGCCACGAGTGTGCTGTTCTTCCTGGCAATCTGAGCACCTGATGATCCCGGCGGGGCCGGAGCCGCAGGTTTGCGGCTTCGGCCCCGTTCTCGTTATCGGGTTGTGGATTCAGATGTGGTCGACCAGGCCTCTGGCACCCTCGGACAGGGCACAGTGCGCACAGCAGAAGAACCTGCCGTCCGCCTCCACGCCGTGACCGATGATCTTGCAGTTGCAGTGCTCGCAGATGGGTGCCATTCGGTGGATCGCACATTCGAAGCAGTCGAAAACGTGCCGCACTCCCTGAGCTTCGACGACGATCGGCATCGCGTAATCGTTACCGCAAACCTCGCATGCGCTCATGGATCGAACGCTACTCCGTGGGACCGGTTCGGCGTCTGCAGTTCCGATTTATAGGCCCTTGACCTGCGGGGTTGTGGTGCCGAACTGGCTGCCTCGGCTATGCCGGCAGGCCGGCCCGACGGCGGGCCACGGCGGCGACGGCGGCCCAGTCCTTGTCGCCGTCGCCGTGGGCGAGGGCGTCGAGGAAGGCGTCGCGCAGCACGCTGCCGAAGGGCAGCGGGACGTTCGCCGCGGCGCCGGCGGTCAGGGCCAGGTTGACGTCCTTGAGGCCGAGCGGCAGCCGGAAGCCGGCCGGTTCGTAGCGGCGCTCGGCGACCATTTCGCCGTAGCCGGTGTAGATCGGACCGGGAAACAGTGTGCCGCTGAACATTTCGACCAGGTCGGTGGGCCGGACACCGTGGGACTCCGCCAGACTGCACGCCTCGGCCATGGACTCGATGGCGCAGGCGATCAGGAAGTTGGCGCTGATCTTCGCGGCGTTGGCCTGGCTGGGGCGGGTGCCGAAAGGCCAGGTGCGCCGGCCCATCGCGGACAGCAACGGTGCGGCCTGCGCCAGCGCCGTGTCACCGCCGGCGGCGAGGATGTTCAGTTCGCCGGCGGCGGCTACCTGGGGCCGGCCCAGGACGGGCGCGGCGATGTATCCGATGCCGTGCTCGGCGTACAGGGCTGCGGCCCGGTCGGCGAGCGTGATCGAGACCGTCGCCATGTTGACGTGCACGGCGGCCTTCGCGCCGGCCAGCAGCGCCGGGTCGAGCAGCAGCTGTTCGACGGCGTCGTCGTTGGCCAGCATGGAGACGACCGCCTCGGCGGCGAACACCTCAGCGATGCTCCCGGCCGCGTTGGCGCCCTGGGCGACCAGCGCGGCGACCGGCTCGGGGGAGCGGTTCCAGACCAGGAGCCGATGGCCGGCCCGCAGCAGGCTGGCGGCCATGCCCTGTCCCATTGCGCCGAGCCCGATGAAACCAACTGTCATTCCGGTCATCGCATACTCCTCGTTGTCGTCGTCGGCCGACCGGCTGGGCGGCGGCAGTCTCCAGGTCGAAGGCCAGTGGGACCGGGCCGGACGGACCGAGCCCGATTCATCGTCCTCCCCTGGTCCCAGATCGCCTCGTCCGACATCGCCGTTGTCTATCCCGCGGTGCGGTTTTCGCTGCTGAGCAGCCACGCCTGCTTCTCGAGTTGATTGAGCATCGAGATACGACGTTCGCCGATGACGACTGGCGCAGCACGAGCCCCGACTTGACCGGCGACGTCTACCGGCAGAATCTGACGGCCCTGTGGGAGCTGGTGACCGTCACCGGGGCCGGCACGTTCACGCTCGCCCGCGCTCTCGGTGTAAGGCCGTCGAGCGGCGCCGCCGCTGGGCGGCGGTGAGGAAGGCGTAGAGCCCACCGGCGATGAGACTGCCCGATAGCCAGGAGAAGTCGGTATTGGCCAGGGCCTTGGCAAGAGGGCCTTGCATCGCGGGGACCAGGCCGTATTGCCAACCCCAACTGGCGAGCAAGCCGGCCACGACGCTTACCAGGCCGGGGGTATTGAACTTGCCGTAGGCCGAGGCCGTGGCATCGCGGTACAGGTCGGGGATCGACGGGGTGCGGCGGTGGATCAGGAAATAATCGACGAGCAGGATGGACATCCAGGGACTGATCCACATGAGTATGGAAACCATCCAATTGTCGAAGGCGTGGGCGAAGCTCGATGAGTTGATGAAGATGGCCAGAACGACAGCGGCGATCGCACCGGCGAAGAGGGTGATCTTCCAGCGGGCGGTGCGGATGCCGATGGTCAGGGCGGCCAGCGAGCATGAGTAGAGGTTGAGGATATTGGTGGCGACCGGGCCGTGCATGATCAGCAGGAGTACGGGGATCGCGAGGGCACCGAAAGTTCCGACGACCAGGGTGGACGGGTCGGCGCTGCCGCCGGCGCTCGCGAGACAGGCGCCGAGGGCAGCGAGCCAGACCGTCGGAATGTACATGCCGGAGGCCGAAGCCCAGAAGACCGTCCGGGCGGGCAGCTTCGGCCGGGCGAAGCGGCTGTAGTCGGCGGCGTAGGGGATCCAGGTCAAGCCCCAGCCGCCGCCGATGGCGGTGACGAGCTGTGTGATGGCCGTGAGCTTTTCGGCGGGGGTGTCGGCCTTGGCGGGTGACCAGTCCAGGTGGGTTCGGGCGAGCACCACCACCGTCATCACCATCATGACCGCGACAGTGAGCGGTACCGTGTACTTCTCGAAGGCGCGGATGGCGTAGAAGCCGTACAGCGCGAGGGCGAGCTGCACGGCCATGATGACCGCCGCCACAGCGATTTTCAGCCCCAGACCACCTCGGATGCCTATCTGCTCGAGTACGGCCAGTACCAGGTCGAGCACCACCCAGCTGTTCACGCCGACCCAGGCCATGGTCAGCAGACCCTGCACGATGGCCGGCAGCGCCGCGCCGCTGATACCGAAGGCCGAGCGCCCCAGCACCATCTGATTGACCGCGGTGCGGTGACCGATCACATTGAACAGGCCGAATATCGCGCAGCCGAAAAGATTTCCGACCACAACGACGATCAGGGTCTCGAACAGGCTGAGCCCGAGGGTGATGCCGAGCGCACCGAGCACCCAGTTGATGGGAGCGATATTCGCACCGCACCAGATCCAGAACAGTTCCCAGGATGAGCAGTCGCGCTCCTGGTCGGGGATGGGCAGGATGCCGTGCTCGTCGAAGCGGACGCCAGTATCGGTGTCGGACGTGATCTCAGCGGTGCCGGGAGGTTGCGGAGTGGACATAGCGGTGTTCCTTCGTAGTGAGGTACCTCATAACAGCACCGTCAATGCCAAGGAGGGGATGGATGTTCATCCACCAATTGCCAGCGCTCCGTGTACATTCCGACAGGTGTTGACTATTGGCCGGCTCGTCGCGGATTCCGCCCTCGGGCTGCGAGTCGTGACGGCGGAACTCACCGAATCGTTGGGGACGGAGATCCACTGGCTGCACACGACGGAGCTTGCCGATCCGTCGCCCTATGTCCGGTCCGGTGAACTCGTGCTCACCAATGGTTTGTGGCTGTCACATGTTTCGGCGGACCGGTTCGTGGCGGCCGTCGCGCGGGCCGGTGCGGCCGGGTTGGTGTTCGGGCTCACGGCGCAAACGCCGTCGCTGCCCGAAGGGCTTGCCGCGCTGTGCCTTTCACACGGGTTGCCGCTCATCGAGCTGTGTGTCGGGGTGCCGTTCGCCGCGCTCACGCGAGCGGCCGCTCGGATCCAGAACGAGGTGCTGCAGGCGGAACTGACCGCCACTGTCCATCGTGGCGACGCCCTCGCCACCGCTCTCTCGCGCGGCAGCGGTGCGGCGGGTGTACTCGAAATCCTGCGCGGTGAAACGGAATTGCCACTGCTCGTGGTAGATCGCAAAGGCCGCTGCCTGGCCAGTATCGGCTGTGAGCCGACCGATGCGCAGGTGCGGATGGCCGCGGCCGCGCTCAATCGCACCCCGCCGCCGATCGAAGTCGATCTGCTCGGGCCCGGGCCGGCGGTGCTGTATCTCGTGGAGGGTGCGATGGGGGAGATCGACGCCGGACTCTATTGCCTGGAACCGGCCGCGACTCTCACCGCGGCCGATCGGGACGCGCTGGCCCAGGCGGCCCGCTTCCTGAGCTTGGAGGTCACCAAACAGCAGGCCGTACACGCCATCGAGGCGCGTTTCGCCGCCGAGCTATTGGAGATGATCCTCTCCGGGCCGCGAAGCAACGGTGAGGTGATTCGCCGCCTGCGCGCCTATGGCGTGCCACCGGACCGGCCGCTGGGAGTGCTCGTGTCCGCACCGGTCGCCGCCTCCGACACCGATGCCCTGCCCGGCGATATCGCCCACGCGGTCGGCGCGTTCTTCGCCACCCACGGCATCCCCGTGTTCACCGCGGCGGGCAGCCGGGATGTGGTGTCCATCTGCCTGTGGGAGCGCTCGGCGGACGAGTTGGCGCGCTTCGCCCGCGACCTGGCCGCGGAGGTCGGCAGACGGGTCTCCGCCGAACGGGTCGTGATCGGCGTGGGAGATATCGCCACGGCCGGGGGACTGCGGGAATCGCTGGTCCGCTCCCGCGAGGTCTGTCAGATCTTGCGAGTGCAGCAGGGCCCGGACACCGCTGTCTTCGCCGATATCGCGACCTTCCGGATGCTGCTCGGCCTGCTCGACGACCAGGTGCGGCAACGGTTCTCGGAGCAGGTGCTGGGCGTCATCCGTGACCACGACGCCCGCACCCGCACCGACCTCGAACACACCCTGCGCACCTTCCTCGCACACGACGGCCAGTGGGCGGTCACGGCCGCTGCCCTGCACGTCCACGTCAATACCCTGCGCAATCGCATGGCCCGCATCGCGGAGCTGACCGGCCGCAATGTCAATCGCCTCGAGGACACCATCGACCTGTACCTGGCCCTGGTGGCCGAACCGCTGGGCCCGTGAGCGTGTGCTACCGCGGGTAGACGGCTTCGTCCACGTCGTAGGCGGGCAGGGGACGGGTCGGGGTGTGGGGGTCCTCCCGTGCCCAGGCCGCTACGTCGCGGCAGCGGCCGAAGGTGACGTCTCCGTGTTCCTGGGCGTAGGCGATCAGGTTGCGCAGGGCCAGCATTCGGCCCGGACGACCGGTCAGGAACGGATGCATGCACACATTGAACAGACAGCCGTAGTGACGCATGCCGTCGAGCTCGGCCCGCCACATCTGCTCGACCTTGACCGGGGACTCGATGACCGAGCCGATGCGCGGTGCGGGCAGGTACGCGTACTGCTCCCAGTCGTCCAACGACCAGTGCACGGGCAGTTCGATTTACCGGGCCCTGCGGGGTGTCCACGTGGTACGGCCGGTCATCGCCCATCAGCGATGAGTCGTAGGCCAGGCCGTATTCCGCTATCAGGGAAAGGGTTTCGCGACTCGCGCTCCACATCGCGGCGCGATGCCCGGCGATCTCGATGCCCTGCGACGTGAATACCTGCAGGGCGCGTTCGAAATCGGCGCGCTCGGCGCCGGCGGGCAGTGAGGTGGGCGGCCGGTGGCTGTAGGAGTGGTGCGCGACCTCGTGCCCGCGCTCGACGATCGACGCGGCCAGTCCCGGGCGTTGTTCGGCGACCCAACCGGGTACGAAGAACGTTGCGGGAACACCCATCTCGTCGAGCAGGTCGAGAATCCGCGGCACCCCCACGTCCGGTCCGTAGGCCTGGTGGGACATCACCATGGGGTGCTCGGCGTAGTGCCGGCCCTCGGCGAGGATCGGCGTCTCGCCGTCCACGTCGAAGGTCAGCGTCGCCACCGCGGCCCCGCCGCGGGTCCAGGTCCGAGCGCTCATTCGCCGGTGCGCTCGCGCCAGGCCGCGGCGCAGTCCAGGGTTGCCATGGGGTGCAGCATCTCATGATCGAACGAGGAGAGTTCAACCCCGGTCTCGACCCGGCGCGGCAGGTCCGGATTGGCCAGTGCGCCCGTACCCAGCGACAAGATGTCGGCGTGCCCGCCGGTCAGCACATCGGCGGCCTGGGGCAGATTGTGCATGCCCCCGTTGGCGATGACCGGGCGACCGGACACCTCCCGGGCCAGCTGGGTGACGGTCGTGCCGCTGGGGAGTTTCGCGGTCTCGAGGAAATCCCGGCCCTCGCTGGCGATGTGCAGGTACGTCGCCTCGGTCAGGGCCGCGAAGATGGTGCGCGCGTCGGCCTCACCCTCGGGCCAGCGATAGGTGAAGTCGTTGACCTTGGTCTGCGACAGCCGGACTCCGATCGGGAAGTCCCCGAGGGCGTCACGAATCGCACGCAGCACCCGCGCGGTGAGCCGGATGCGATTCCGCACCGGCCCGCCGTATTCGTCGGTGCGCTGGTTGGTGTAGTCGGTCAGGAATTGATCGAGCAGATAGCCGTTGGCCCCATGGATCTCGACGCCGTCGAAGCCGGCCGCACGGGCGTTCTCCGCCGCCGCGACGAAACCGGCCACGACATCGTCGATGTCGTGCGCGGTCATCTCCCGGGGCGCGTTCCACGCTCCACCGACCCCGCCGTAATCGACCATCATCTGCCCGCGCGGCGCCACCGCGGACGGCCCGATGGTCGCGAAACCGTGCGCATTGCCCTGGGAAATGGCTCCGGCGTGCATCAGCTGAGCGACGATCGGAGTCCCGGCCGCGTGCACGGCGTCGACCACCGCGCGCCAGCCCACAACGTGCTGTTCGGTGACCAGGCCGGGCTGGTTGAAGTAACCCTGGCTGTGGGCGGCGTCCGGATAGATGCCCTCGGTGATGATCAGGCCGAATCCGCCCAGCGCGTATTCGCGGTAATACGCGGCCATCTGCTCGGTGGGAGTGCCGTCGGGGGTGGCCGAGACCCGGGTCATCGGCGCCACGGCGAATCGGTTGCGCAGTTTCAGGGTGTCCAGCCCGAACGGCTCGAGCGCGGGGTGGGCGAGTTCGGTGGTGATCATCGGTGGTTCTCCTCGCTGGTCGGGGGAAGGACGGTCAGGGCCAGTGGCGTGGGTCGAGCCCCATTGATGGGGTTGTGGTCTTGCGGACAGGCGGAAACCACCACCAGGCAGTCCATTTCGGCGCGGAAGGTGATGGCGTCACCGGGCACGGTGGCGGCCTCGAGCCAGGTCAGGCTCTCGTCCGCGGCTACCGGAATGCGCATGAAGACATTGATCGGTTGCGGAATGAACGGCGGCGCACCGTATCCCAGCTCGGCCACGGTATGGCGCAGATTGTCGGCGCAGTTGGCGTGTTCCGGATCCCCGTACGCCGCATAGCGTTCCGGGTCACAGGCGGCGATCAACATGTCGTGCACGCCCGGCGAGGTGTCGTCGGCATACGTGAGGATCGGTCGCCGCCGGTTGGTCACGAATGACTCGCCGAGCGCGGGAAACAGTCGCGCGGTGTGGGTGCGCGTGTGAGAGGCGCTGTGGTGCTCGGTGAGGTCGTGGGCGTTGTAGGCGAACACGTCACCCACCTGGCCGCCCTCGACGTCGGTGATCCGCAACCTCTCACCGGCGCTCAGGGTCACCGCTCGGGCTCGCCTCGCCGGCACGGTAATCGGCTCCGGATGGCTCAACACTGTCATGGAGGTCAGTCAACCGAACAATAGGGCGCTGTCGAAATGGATGATCACACAGCATCATTGGAATTCGGTGGACCTTCCTACATATCGAAGCGGAAATACTTCTGGGTAGCGTTCTGTCCATGACCACCGCCACCGCCATGGGGCAGGCGCTCGCAGCGGGCGACACGACCTCGACCCACCTGGCCGCAGTCGCCGTGGACCGGGCCCGGCAATCGGATTCGACCGCGGTACTCGTCACCGTCACCGCCGAGCGCGCCGGATACCAGGCCGCGGCTGCCGATCGCCGCCGCCTGCGCGGCACCCGGCGCGGTCCGCTCGACGGAGTCCCGATCGCGTGGAAGGACGTCTTCGATATCCAGGGCACGGTCACGACCAGCGGTTCGGCCGGCCACCTGCACGACGAACCCGCCGCGGTGGACAGCCGCCTCGTCCGGCGCGCCCATGACAGCGGGCTGGTCACCATCGGCAAGACCAACCTCAGCGAGTTCGCCTTCTCCGGTCTCGGGATCAACCTCCACTTCGGCACCCCCGCCAATCCCGTCGACCCGGAGCTGGTCCCGGGCGGCTCCTCATCCGGATCCGCGGTGGCCGTCGCGCGGGGTATCGTCCCGCTGGCGGTCGGCACCGACACCTCGGGATCGGTACGGGTGCCCGCCGCCTACTGCGGAATCATCGGGTATCGCGCCAGCCCGGGACGTTACGGTGCGAACGACTTCGCGCCCCTGTCCAGCACACTCGACAGCACCGGCATCCTCGCCACCAGCGTGAACGACATCATCGCTCTCGACCGGATCTTCGCGCCCATGCGACGCGGCGAGCACACGCCGCGTCGGCGATTCGTCGTTCCCGGCGGCGAGTGGACAGAAGACGTCACGCCCGGGATCGCCGCCGATTTCGAAGCCGCACTTGCCGAAATCCGCCGCGCCGGAGCGGATATTCGCAGGCGCGACATGGTATCGCTGAGTGCCGCACAGGAATTGATGGATGGCGGCGGCACCATCGTGGGCGCGGAGGCATACCGTCTGCACCGTCACCGTCTCGGCTCCGGCCTGCCGATCGAGCCCGCCACCCGGCGAAGACTCGAAAGCAACTCGCGCACAGCGGATTCCATCGCCCCGGTGTACGCCGGGATGAGCGCCCTGCGCGCGGAATTCGCCGCTGAACTCGACGGTGCGGCACTGCTGTGCCCTACCGTGCGTCACCCACCGCCGCGGCTGGCCGATCTCCGCGACCCGGCCGGCTACGACAGCGCGAATGCCGCCACTCTGCGCACCACGATGGTCCTCAGCTACCTGGGCACCTGCGGAATCACGCTACCTGTCGGGGCTTCGGCAGGCGGGCCCGTGACTGGGCTGCTGCTGTCGCTGCCGTCCGGGCGCGACGGCGACCTGCTGGCGCAGGCCGAGTGGGCGCGGCACATCTTCGTGAACGCGCGGACGTCGTGACGGCCGTGCGTGCGGCCGGACCGCGTCGCGAGCCGCTGACCCGCCACTCCGATGTCCATCGCCGGACAGCTAGTCGAACGGTGCATAGGCTGCAAGGTGACGATCGAGATCCAATTCGAGGACCTTGTCCGAGCCCGCCGACGCCGGCATCCGTTCGCGACCTCGGCTGCGATGTCCGAGGAATAGCCTCGTCTGACCCCGATCGCGCGGAAAACAGGTATGGGGGTAGGTAGATATCCCGTCGTCCGAGCGGCGGTTCCCGAAGAAGGTGGTGGGGGACAGGTCAGGCACTACCGCTCGGGAACATCATGGATGCACGGAATCAACAGCGACGTCGCGACGCATTCTGGGTTCGGTCGGCGCTGAGTCAGCTGGAGTTTCTCGCGTCCGGCAGATCGATCGAACCGGACGCGAGGTCGGTGATCGAATTCGCGATCCGGTGGGCGCCGTTCGGTGGTGCGAGTGCGGGCGAGCTGTTGGTGGCATTCGGTGTCGACCGGCGGCGCTTCATGACGCTGCTCGAGCAAGGGTTGGGGATTCGGCGATCCGACAACTCGGAGGAGCGGTGGTTCAAGCAGAGATTGTCGGACGCGTTGACCTCGGCGTGGCGCGTTGATGGCCGCATCAGGGCTGGTGATGTTCGATGCTGACCCGCGCCGAGGAAGCCCGGTTTGTGGCCCAGGGCGATGTGCACGTGCGGATCTGGTTGGGCGGAACGGTGTTCGACTACCGGGCAACCGTGGCCGCCGCGCGGAATCTGATTCATGATTGTCGCCGAAAGTGCTGGTGTGCAATCGAATTGATCATCCAGGAGATCGAGGAATCACTGCCGGAATCGCGCCTGCCGAACGAGCGATTGTTCCTCGATCCGCGGCGCAAGAAGTCGGTACGAGTCGAGAACGAGGTCTGGGCAACGGCCGCCGGCGTGATGTTCTCGAAGCCGTGAGCCGGATCGGCAACCCGAGCTTCGTAGATTCGACGGCGACCACGCAGGACATCCCGCTGTCCTGGCCGGACGCCCGGGCTCGAATCCAGAAGTTGCTGCCCTGAGGGCCGCCGAGCGGTAGATCTAGGAGTGGTTGTGGGTCAAAAGATTCGTTTGATCAGCGTTTCCCTTCTCGGCCGGAATGCTCCATGACGCGATGGTCAGTCCCGAATACCGGCGGGCGCGGGTGCCGGAGTTGGACGGGCCGCATGCCGAGCCGTCGATTCGGCACGACTCGGACGACATGATCGCCACCGTGTCCAAACCCCTTGCCCTGGACCGCATCCCGGGCCGGCTGTCGAAGGCGTGGCCGGCCGGCATGCGCCTGGACTACTCCGAGCGTTGGTCGCCGTTCGCCGGCGGGTGGCCCGGGCGGCGGTCCGGGGCACCATTTCCGCGATCGGCTCGATGTCCGGCGTTCGCCGGGCCACCGATTCAGAGAGGTCGACGGCGCGGCTGATCAGCCTCGAAGCCGATCTGCCGGCGCTGCTGGAGGAGAAGAAACTCTGAGCCCGCTGTTGGGTGGTCCCCCGACCGACCACCCATTCGCCCTTCGGGCTCAGGGAGTCACGAACGTACCGAGCCCTGAGAACACGTTGATGGCTACGCCGTTGGCGGTGGCGGCAGCGGCGATCCGGCCGGCTCCGGTGTACACCGACACCGATGCCGGGGCGCAGTCGCAGGGCTGCTGCGCAATTGCTCGAATGGGCAGGTCGGTCACACCCGTTTTTCCGGTCGTCAGGTTCGCCCAGTGGATCTGCACGGCCGAGTCGGGCATGCTGCCACCATCGAACTGTGGTGGGGTGGCGACACCGAAGGTGGTGACACCGCGTTGCTCGCCGACGGTCGCCGTCAAGCCGATCGTGAACTGCTTCGGACCTCCCATCGATTGGGATACTTCCATCAACGGGAGCTGGAACGTGGTCGTCTCCGCGGCGTGAGCGACGGCGTGCTGCCCCAGAACCAGCGCGCTTGCCATTGCACCCGCGAAACCCAGCTTGCCGACCGTGCCGGCAACCCCGCGAATCACGTTCTTCGTCACTAGCCCTCCTCACAGTTGGTTCCTGCTGATTCCTGCGTGCATCGAGATCGGCGACGCGCTGACGACTGCCCTGAACGAGCACCCTGCCAGTAAAACAACCCGAGATCCGATATTCACGGCATCGCCCCGCGCGTCGCCGCGGGGCAAACCGGTCGCGGCACACTGCCGCCGAACGCGAGCTAGGAATTTGCTCGACAACGGGACACAATACTTGCAGGGATGACTGTTCCAGAGCGATCTGCCATTTTCGGCAGACCCACCTCGTCTGCACTGATTGGGGCGGAACTGACATGCACCGAGACGGTGAGCGACCCAAACGGCTCAGTGTTTCCGCGTTGGCGGCGGTAGCCAACCCGTCGTACTCACGAATCGATACCTGGAATCTGCTCGACGACGCGTGCCGTCAGCTGGCCGATGTCGACCGTGCCGGTCAGGACACCACACACGAAGCCGCGGTGGTGCGACGTCTCCTCGATCGTCTCGGCGCCTACGAGCGGTACTGGCTGTATCCGGGAGCGGAGCGACTGGCGGCGTTTCACAGATATGTCGCCGAGCTGGCCACGGCGCGGCTCACCGAGGAGGTGTCGCTGGCCGTACGCCTGCTCTCCGAGTACGGCGACCGCACAGCCCTTTTCGACACTTCCGCGCCATTGGCCGATCAGGAACTCGTGGCCCGGACAAAACAGCAGCAGTTCTATACCGTCGTGCTCGGCGACGATTCCCCGCTGGAGGCTCCCGAGAGCCTGGCGGAGAGCCTGCGGGCGCTGCGCGACCCGTCCGACGATGTGCAGTTCGAGCTGCTCGTCGTCACGAGCATCGAGGACGCCATCACCGCTGTGGCGTTGAACGGCGAGATTCAGGCGGCGATCATTCGCCATGACCTGCCGCTGCGTTCCCGCGACCGGGTGCCGCTGATGAACACGCTGCTCGGCGCCAACGAGGACGTGGTCGTAACCGACCGCACCCACGACTGGGTCGAATGTGGTGAGTGGATCAGGAAACTGCGGCCTCATATCGACCTGTATCTGCTGACCGACGAGTCGATCGCCGCCGAGACCGAGGGCGAGCTGGACGTCTACGATCGCACGTTCTACCGGCTCAACGATGTCACCGACCTGTACAGCACAGTGCTCGCCGGCATCCGGAACCGTTTCGCCACACCGTTTTTCGATGCGCTGCGGGCCTACGCGGCCGCACCGGTCGGCCAATTCCACGCCCTTCCCGTCGCGCGCGGCGCCAGCATCTTCAACTCCAAGTCGCTGCAGGACATGGGCGAGTTCTACGGCCGCAACATCTTCATGGCGGAGACGTCGTCCACCTCCGGCGGGCTGGACTCGCTGCTCGACCCGCACGGCACGATCCGGGCGGCCATGGACAAGGCCGCCGCGACGTGGTGCGCCGATCAGACGTACTTCGTCACCAACGGAACATCCACCGCGAACAAGATCGTCGTGCAGGCCCTGACCCGGCCGGGCGACATCGTGCTGATCGACCGCAACTGCCACAAGTCGCACCATTACGGCCTGGTGCTTGCCGGCGCGTACCCGATGTACCTGGACGCCTACCCGCTGGCGCCGTTCGCGATCTACGGAGCGGTGTCCCTGCACACCATCAAGAAGGCGTTGCTGGACCTCGAGGCTGCCGGGCAGCTGGACCGGGTGCGCATGCTGCTGCTCACCAATTGCACGTTCGATGGCATCGTCTACAACCCCCGGCGGGTGATGGAGGAGGTCCTGGCGATCAAGCCGGACATCTGCTTCCTGTGGGACGAGGCGTGGTACGCGTTCGCGACCGCGGTGCCGTGGGCCCGGCAGCGGACCGCGATGGTCGCCGCGGAGCAACTCGAATCGACATTGGCCTCGCCCGGGTACGCCCAGGAGTACCGCCGGTGGCAGGCGTCGATGGAGGGCGTGGACCGCGCCGAGTGGGCCGACCGCCGGCTGCTTCCCGACCCCGGGCGCGCGCGGGTGCGCGTGTACGCGACGCATTCCACCCACAAGTCGCTGTCGGCGCTTCGGCAGGCGTCGATGATCCATATCCGCGATCAGGATTTCGCGGCCCTCGTCCGCGAGATGTTCACCGAGGCGTTTCTGACCCACACCTCGACGTCGCCGAACCAGCAACTCCTGGCGTCGTTGGACCTGGCGCGCCGGCAGGTCGACATCGAGGGCTTCCAGCTGGTCCGCAACGTCTACGACATGGCGCTGGTCTTCCGGCACCGGGTCCGCAAGGACCGGCTGATCGGCAAGTGGTTCCGCATCCTGGACGAGGCCGACCTGGTGCCCGAGGAGTTCCGGGCCTCCGAAGTCAGCTCGTACCGGCAGGTCAGGCAGGGTGGGCTGGCGGAGTGGAACGAGGCGTGGCGGTCCGATCAGTTCGTGCTCGACGCGACGCGGGTCACCCTGTTCATCGGCAAGACGGGCATGAACGGATACGAGTTCCGCGGGAAGATCCTGATGGACCGGTTCGGCATCCAGATCAACAAGACCTCGATCAACAGTGTGCTGTTGATCTTCACGATCGGCGTCACCTGGTCGAGCGTGCAGTACCTGCTCGACGTGCTGCGGCGGATCGCCACCGACTTCGAGCGCGCCGAGAGCGCGGCCGGCAAGGCCGATCGCGCCCTGCACCTGCGCCGGGTCGACGCGATCACCAAGGATCTGCCCGCACTACCCGACTTCAGCGAGTTCGATACCGCCTTCCGTCCCGACGGCGCCAGCTCGTTCGGCGACATGCGATCGGCCTTCTATGCCGGATATGAGGAGTCCGACCGCGAACACGTCCTGCTCGGCGAGGCCGGGCGCCGGATCGCCCAGGGAAAGACCCTGGTGTCGACGACTTTCGTCGTCCCCTACCCGCCCGGCTTCCCGGTGCTGGTCCCGGGTCAGGTGATCTCGCGGGAGATCCTCTATTTCCTGGCCGAGCTCGACGTCAAGGAAATCCACGGCTACAACCCCGACCTCGGGTTGTCGGTCTTCACCGACGCCGCGCTCGCGCGGCTCACGGCCCGGCGCCTGGGTGTCGCCACGGTCAACGGTGTGCCGACTGTGATGAGGCAGGATCAGTCCTCCGCGGCGTCGGTATAGCGCTGGAGATAGAGGGCTTCGCCGAGCTTCTCGAGGAGGTCGAGTTCGGTCTGCAGGTAGTCGACGTGCTGCTCTTCGTCCTCCAGGATCCGCTCGAAGAGGCGAGCCGAGATCGCGTCGCCGCGCGAGCGCATCAGCTCGATGCCCGGGCGCAGCCGGTCGACGGCGTCGATTTCGATCTGCAGATCGGCCTGCAGCTGTTCGGCGACGGTCTGTCCGATACGTAGCAGGCCGAGTTTCTGATAGTTGGGAAGCCCATCGAGAAACAGGATTCGATCGGTGAGGACTTCCGCGTGCCGCATCTCGTCGATCGACTCGTGGCGGGTGTGCTGGGCCAGTTTGGGGAAGCCCCAGTGCTCCTGCATCTTGGCATGCAGAAAGTACTGGTTGATCGCGGTGAGTTCGGCCGTCAGCTGGTCATTGAGCAGTGCAATGATGTCCTTGTCGCCCTTCATGGGCGTGATCGTGGCACAGATCACACGGGGTGGCGAGGCGCTGGCGCGCGTGTCGGATCAGGCCGCTGACGACTCGGCGCCGGACGACGCCTGAGCCTGGCCGAAAACCTCCGCCAGTCGCCTCGCGCAGTTGCCGCAACCCGGTCGCCAGCCGCAAGCGCGTTTCACCTGCCGGACGGAGTGGGCGCCGCGCGAAACGCAGTCGTGCACATCGTCTTCGGAGACGGCGTTGCAGATGCAGACATACACGGGCGGGCCTCACTGGCGGGGAGTTGTTTCCGAAGAGGCCCACCACTCAGAGGTAAGCCTCCCCTAATTTATAGCACCGGATGGGGGAATCGGGAAGCCCGCGCTCATGGGGCTCGCCGCTGAACAGCCCGGTGCCGCCGCCGGGGCCGACAATGGTCATATGACCGGCAGTGTCCAACTGCGCGTGTACGCCGAGCTGAACGACTTCCTGCACCAGGACGTCCGGTACACGGCGCAGCCTCGGCCGATCCGTCCCCATCAGACCGTGAAAGACGTCGTCGAGGCTGCCGGTATCCCGCACACCGAGGTCGATCTGATCCTGGTGAACGGCGAATCCGTCGGCTTCGGCCACCACCCGCAGCCGGGCGATCGGCTCGTCGCCTACCCGATGTTCGAGACGCTGGATATTGGCCCGCTGACCCGGGTACGCCCCCACCCGCTGCGTGATCCGCGTTTCGTCGTCGATGTCAATCTCGGCGGGCTCGGACCGCTGCTGCGACTGATGGGACTCGACGCTCGCTGTGAGTGGGACGCCGACGACGCCACTCTCGCCGCGACGGCCGCCGCGGAGAATCGCATCCTGCTCACCCGCGACCGCGGACTTCTGAAGCGGCGCAACGTGACCCACGGCGTCTTCGTCCGCTCGAACCGCCCGTTCGGACAGCTGGTGGAGGTGATCCGCCGCCTCGACCTGGCCGATCGGCTGGCTCCCTTCACCCGTTGCCTGCGCTGCGGCGGCCTGCTCACCGACGTGCCCAAACAGGACATCCTCGATCGGCTCCAACCCCTCACTCGCCGCTATTACGACACCTTCCGCCAGTGCCCGGAGTGCGGCCGGATCTACTGGGAGGGCTCGCATCAGCCCCGCCTGAACAACCTCGTCGCCCGAATCCGCGCCGCGATCGGGTCGCCGTAGCCCGGCCGAGAAAAAATTTGCCACCGATGTGCCCGCATGTATTGACTACGGGCAAAGGTGGAGGACACTTGTGTATACACCGAAACACCGGAGAACGCCGCAGTGGCGATGGAGACGTCCGTCAAAATGAGCGGTGGAGCCCACAGGATTCGGCCAGGCCCCCGGCAAGTCGATTGGAAAATCGAGTGGTCAGCGACGACTGAGACTCGAGATTTCGATAGAGACTACCGGGGACTGATCTGTTCGGGGGCAAACGTACAACGGCGCGGCGACCACCATGGTCGCCGCGCCGGCGTTTTTCCATTGCAAGCCGAGCTCCGATTTACCTCATGAGCCTCAGCAGGCCGAGGTCGGGAACGAGCGCGCCGTCCTGGCCGAGTGCGAGGAAGTCGGACTCGACTGCCGAGAGCGGGAGCTTCCCCGCGCGCACTGCGCGGTAGCGCACGAACGACCAGAGGAACACATCGAGATTGTCGAAGCGGGTGTTGGCCTCGAGCACCTCCTCCTCGTGGAACCACACGGCCACCTGACCATTGGTCAGCACGACGTACAGGTTTCCGCCACCGTCCGCGCCGATCGAGTACACATCGTCGTCGGTGAGCTCGGTGGTGTAGTCCGAATCGCGGATACCGCAATCGTTTCCGGCGAAGTCGAAGCCGTACGACCAGAAGAAGATGTCCAAGAACTGGGGCATCCGGCCAGACCGCACTCGACGATCGAACGCCTCCAGCGCAGCGGCATCTCCCGCCGCGAGACGCGCGAGAAACGGTGCCACCGTACGGGTTTCCTCCGGCACCTGAACCGTCGGGGCGTCGGAGAACCAGCGGTCCAAATCGCGGTCGAGATCACGGTCGGTGTAGCCGGCGAGGTCGGCGAGAGTGAGAGCCACGCCGGGATTCTAGAAGCCTCGAAACAGCGGTGGCGGTGGCGGATACCCGACTGCCCCTCGAGGCGGCGTGCCCATTGCGTCACTTGTTCGTGATCGTGTCGTATGGAATGCCGGGCTGGGGTATACCTGCGGTATACGGGTTTCAGATCTCAGCGTACAGGGGGCTTGCCGATGTCCGGTCAGATCGATCTGCACACCGACGTGCCGCACTCGGCTCGTATGTACGACTACTTTCTCGGTGGCAAGGACAATTACGAGGCGGATCGTGATGCCGCCGAAAAGGCGTTGCAGGAGTTTCCCGCGGTTCGGGTGACCGCGCGCACCAATCGTGAGTTCATGCGGCATGCCACGCGTTATCTCGCCGGGCAGGGGATTCGGCAGTTCCTCGACATCGGCACGGGTATCCCGACGGAGCCGAATCTGCATCAGGTCGCGCAGGAACTGGCGCCGGACTCCCGGGTCGTCTACGTCGACAACGATCCGCTCGTGTTCGCGCACGCACGAGCACTGCTGGTGAGTTCGCCGGAGGGTCGCATCGCCTACGTCCAGGCCGACGCCGCGCGCCCGCTGGATATCCTCGCAGCCCCGGAACTGCGGGAAACACTGGATCTTTCGCAGCCCGTGGCCGTCTCCCTGATGGCCCTGCTCCATTTCGTGCCAGGCGACGTCCACGAGATCGTCCAGACTCTTATGGAGCCCCTGGCTCCGGGTTCGTACCTCGCGATCTCGCATGTGACAACGGACTTCGACGACGGCGACTCGGATCCCGACGGCATGGCCCGCCTGCTACAGGTCTACATCGACCGTGGAATTCCCGTCCGCCCCCGCACCCGCGCCGAGGTCGAGCGCCTGTTCGACGGCCTGGAACTGGTGCCCCCCGGCGTAGAGGTGATCCACCGCTGGCGCAGCGAGGGCATCGACCACCCACCCGGCCACGACAAGGTCGTGTCGCTCTACGGCGCCGTGGGCACGAAGATCTAGGTTGTCCGCGTTTTTCGTTGTCTGCGGCTCTTCTTCGAGGTTCGCCGCGATCGCGGTGAGTGGCCGGCATTGGTGCCATTCGGTCCTTCAGCGCACCGGTTCGGTGCAGCTGGTGGGTGGGTCGAAGATGGGGCAGGGGAGTGGAGACGCTCTCGCGGACTGGAGCAGGGCGGCGTGCAAAGCGCCGGCGGCCGTCGGGTTATATGAAAGCCGTTCCACTGCACCGACATCCGTACCAACTGAAGGAATCACCTGTGCCGAATGCCGCGCACCGCATCGCCCCGATCGCCGTCTTCGCCTCCGTCTCAGCCGGATTGGTCGTCACCGCGCCACAGGCCGCGGCGCACACCATCACCGCGGTCACCGTCGCCCCCGGCCTGGGCGGCGGCTACGGCACCGGCTGCAGCTACCAGGTGTCGGCCACGGTGAACGAGGACGCCTACCGAATCACCTTCATGGACAACGACTATCCAATCCGCGGCAACCAGAACCTCCAGGTCTCCGGCAATACCGCCTCGCTGGCCTGGACACCCTCCACCACCGGCACCCATGTCATCGCGGCCCTGTTCACCACCGGTGACCAGGCGCCCGCGACCACGACCGTGCAGGTCGGCGGCGCCGGGGTCAACCTGGGCAGCACCTGCTTCGCCCAGTAGCTCGGCCGTTGGGCTGAACCGCTCTTCTCGGCGATCGCTCTTGTTCCGGATCCCGTCGCGCCACAAGCTGTGTAAGGGCGAACGCGCTGAACCTGGCGTGTGCGCGAGGTAGGAAGGTGGGCCGATGGTTGCGGTTTCGGCGGAGGAGGAGCTCCGCGTGCAGGTCGAGGCGACCGACAATGTCCGGTTGCCGCAATCGATACTGCGGCACGCGGTTTCGGCGGGACTGGAACCGCGACAGCTCACCCGGGATTCGGGGGTACCCACCTGGTCGCTGAGCGACGGCGAGGAGTATCGCGTCCCCAGTACCGGATATCTGCGGACCTGGGAGGTGGTCGAGCACGGGCTCGGCAACCCGGACGCGGCGCTCGATATCGCCGAGCGGTACGTCCTGGGCCAAGTGGGTTTGTACGACTATCTCTTCAGCACCGCGCCGACGCTGGGGACCGGGCTGGAACTGTGCGGAACGTACCTGGGAGCCCTCACCACGAACTTCCGCATGGAGCCGGGCCTCGAGACCGAGGAGCAGGTCACCTTCGAGATCGGCATGATCAATGGCGAGGGCCGGGGCCGGGAGCTGGCCGCGCAGTGGGGGCTGGCCGCGATCTTCACGCGCAGCAGGCTGGTCATGGACGGGCCGGTGAGCCCGGTCCGTATCGCGTTCCACCAGCGGGCGCCGCGCAACCACGACCGGCTGGTCGAGTTGTTCGGCACCGACGCCATCGACTTCGGCGCACCCGCGGACAGCATCACGGTCAGCACCGCGGATCTGGCCCGCCCGCTGCGCACCGCGGATCCCCGGCTGGCCGAGATCCTCCAGCGGTACGCGGCCACCACCCAGCCCGCGGTGCCGCCGCGCGCCACCACCTGGACCGATCATCTGGGCCTGGTCATTTCGGCTGCCTTGGAGCAGGATTCGGTCACCATCGACCAGGTCGCCGCCCGCCTGTTCCTGAGCCGCCGCTCGCTGCAGCGGCGCCTGGCCGAGCACGGCACGACCTGGCGCACCGAGCTCGACCGCGCCCGGCGCCGGCGGTACGAACAGGCCGCGGTGGACGGCCCGATGACCCGGTCGGAACAGGCGGAACTACTCGGTTACAAGGATCTTCGGTCGGCCCGCCGTGCGGTGGAACGGTGGCAGGACTGACGCACTCTCGTCCGGATTGGCACGTTTTTGCCTTGTAATTGGCGCAATCAACCCTCGTCGACGGGCCGGTCGTCCCATGAAACTGACGATGCGGGGGAGCCGAATCGAGTGGGTTGATGTCGAGCGAGGGACGTGTGGGACAGATAACGCTCCTTGGTGGAGTGGGCATTTCGGCCGATGGGCAGGTGAAACGGGTCGGTGGCCCGCGGGTGCGCACGCTGCTGGCACTGCTCGCCCTGCAGCCCGGCCGGGCCGTGACCTGTGACGCGCTGATCGGCGCCATCTGGGGTGACAGCCTGCCGGCCGATCCGGCCAATGCCCTGCAGACACTGGTGAAACGGTTGCGTGCGGTGCTGCCGGAGCACGCGGCGGTGGAATCGGACGGCGGCGGGTATCGGCTGCGTCTCGCGGCCGACGACATCGACATGCATCGCTTCACGCGCCTGGCCGAGGAGGGCATCGGCCGGTTGGCGGCCGGTGAGGTCGCCGCCGCCGCCCGGACCCTCGATGTCGCGTTCGGCCTGTGGCGCGGTGCGGCCTTCGCGGACCTGGCCGACCATCCGGACCTGTACTGGCACGCGGACCGGCTGAACCAGCTGCGCCTGCACGCGGTCGAGGCCCGCGCCGACGCCTACCTCGCACTGGGGCGGGGACGGGAGCTGGCCGCCTCGCTCGAGGCGGAACTCCGCGACGAGCCGTTGCGAGAGTCCTTGGCGGTGCGGGTGATTCACGCGCTGACCGCCGCCGGCCGGTCCGGCCGGGCCCGGGAGGTCTTCGACGCCACCCGTACGCAGCTGCGCCGCGAGCTCGGCGTGCCGCCGTCCCGCGAGCTGGTCCTCGCCCTCGATCGCGGCGAGAGCCCCGCAGCCGCTCCCACGCCTGCCCTGCCGGTCCGCCTGACCAGCCTGATCGGCCGCGAACCCGACCTGAACCGCCTTGCGGCCTTGCTGCCCTCGACCCGGCTGCTGACCCTGACCGGTCCCGGCGGGATCGGCAAGACCAGCCTCGCCGTGGAGGCCGCCACCCGCCTGGCCCCCCGCTGGCCGGACGGCTGCCGCCTGGTCGAGCTGGCCGCGATCGGCGACGCCGCCACCGCGGGCGAGCACCTGCTGGCCGGGCTCGGGCTGCGCGCCGAGCCGAATTCGGTGCACGCCTGCCCGATGCACCGCCCGGCCGTCGGTGCGAAGCTGCTGCTCGTCCTCGACAACTGCGAGCACGTGCTCGATATCGCGGAGCTGGTCGCGGACGCGCTCAGCCGCTGCCCCGACCTGACGGTGCTGGCCACCAGCCGCGAGCCCCTCGGCATCAATGGCGAAACCCTGTTCCCGGTACGGCCTCTGGCGTCGCCGCCACCCGGATCGGCCCCCGCGCAGGCCCTCGGCTCCGCCGCGGTGCACCTGTTCCTCGATCGGGCGAACGCCGTCCGATCCGGCTTCACCCTGACCGACGAGAACTACGAGACGATCGCCGCCATCTGCCGCCGCCTGGACGGCATCCCGCTGGCCCTGGAACTGGCCGCCGCCCGCGTCCACACCATGACTCCCGCACAGATCCTGCGCCGCCTCGACGACCGTTTCCGCCTGCTCGCCGGCACCCGCTCCGCCGTGGAACGGCACCGCTCCCTCTACACCGCCATCGAATGGAGCTGGGACACCCTCGCCGCCCCGGAACGTCTTCTGGCCCAACGCCTCTGGCTGTTCCCGGACGGCGCGACCCTCGACACCCTCCAGGAGGTCGGCCCCGGCGATGTTCTGGCCCCGCTGAGCCGCCTGGTGAACAAATCCCTGGTCGAGTTCGACGGCCGCCGCTACCGGATGCTGGAGACCATCCGGGCTTTCGTCGGTTCCACCGTCTGCTCAGAGCAGAGCGTCGCGTAGTCACCGGGATCGGGTGCGCCGGTACCGCATTCGATCAAGCGGTCGCGGGTGAATCCTCCTTCTCCGAAGCAGCGGCGGCGGGCAGGGTGAAAACGGCTGCGACGCAGAGGATGCCGATGGCGAAGCACGCGAGGGTGTACCAGAGGTTGCCGATGGGGTCGCCGTTACGGGTGACTCCGCCGGTGGCGTCGAGGAAGTCGGGGAGGGCGGTGGCCCACAGGACGGCCATGACGAGCAGGTAGACCACGCTGTAGGTGCGGACGAACCGGTTGTCGTAGCCGGGGCCGGCCGATCCGGGCTGTCGTCGTTGTGTCCATTGGCGGTACATCAGCGCGATCGCCGCCAGGGTGAGAACGATCAGTTCGAGCGCGTAGATGATGCCGCGGACGGTCGTGCTGCCGGCTCCGAGCACGGTGGCGGGCAGCGGGAGGATGAAGGTTCCGAGTGAGGCCAGCAGGCCGATCACGACGGTGCGCCAGACCAGTTGGAGGCCGGTGAAGCGCTCGCCGCCGTCGACGCGGCGCCCGACGAACCAGTACACGCAGAACGCCAGCGACATCGGCCAGAGCGCGGCGAAGACCACCACGCTCGGCAGCGGTACCGAATCGAACATGGGCTGGTTGAGCGGGTTCGAGGTCGACCACTCCCACCAGCGCAGCTGCGGCCCGATCTGATCGAAGATCTCGTAGAACGCGTGGTGCACGAATCCGACGCAGGCCGCCCCGGCGATCGCGCCGTAGGTCCGGAAGACGCCCAGCATGCGCACGATCTCGTACGCGAGCGTCGCCATGAACGGATAGATCGCCACGATGTAGAGCGGCAACCGTCCCCACAGGAAATCCACCGTGAAGACGTTGTGCGCGAACATCGTGTCCACATGCCCCGAAATACCGAACGCCGCGGGGAAATACAGCGGTGGCTCGATGATGAACAGGTACGCGGTGGCGCCGAACCACAGCACCAGGTTGGTGGGATCGCCGTGGCGGCGCAGCCGCACGATGGCCCATGCCAGCGCGAGCACCGAGCCGAGGATCACGGTCAGCTCGAGGACGGGCAGTGTCCAGTTCTCCAGTGCCAGCGGGTTTCTCACCTCGATCAGCCCGCCCGCCGTGTCACAGGAGAAGCCGAGCGATCGGGCGAGCTGGTCGAAGGTGGGTGCGCAGTGGCCGGCCATCAGTTAGCCTCCGCCCCGGTCGCCGCCGCGGTGTACCAGCGCGTGACGTCGTACCCGTCACGGTAGCGCTCGAACCACACATCGGCCAGTGCCGGCGTGTTCTCGTGTGCCGGATCATGATTGGGCAGCTGGCTGCGGATGATGCCGCGCAGCGCGGTGAGCTGCTCGCCCAGCGGCAGGCTGTCGAAGGCCCGCGGCCCCGGGCCCGCGTAGGGCAGCGCGAAGCGCGGCAGCAGCTTGCCCAGCAACTGCTGGTAGCGGTAGGTCGCGAACATCGACATGGCGTCGATCTTCCGATCCTCCAGTGGCACATGCTTGTTGAACCCCGCACAGGCGATGCGCACGACCCGCAGCACATGCCGGAAGATGGACGGCGCCACCCGCATGCGATAGAAATCGCTGCCCACCAGCGAATCGAAGATGATGAGCGCGGAACTGCGGTGCTCTATCTCCTCGACGAAATGCCAGATGAACAGCGACGCGACCCGGTCGTCTCCGGGCCGGAACAGCGACGCCTCGTTGTCCAGCATGAGCTTGAAGACCGAGGTGAAGGTGGCTTCCAGATCGGCGGTGTAGGCCAGCCGATACCTGAGCGGTGTCTCGGCGGTGAGCCGGTCGAATTCGGCGACCACCTCGTCGAGGGTCTCCTGCAATCCCGGATAGGCGCGGATCAATCCGCGCACGTGCTGGCGGTGCGCGGTCGAATGCTGGCCCTCCTGCCGCATGAAGGCGTCGGCCTCCTCGGCGACGGCGGGGTCGGTGAATTGCGGTTTGGCCTGCGTGATCATCTGCACGATCATCTTCTCGAAACCGATGGCCAGGAACGACACCGCGTTGGCCATGCTGGAGAAGGCCGGGTTCTCGGGATTCCAGAGGAACGGCACATCGTGTTCCTCGAACGCGAAAGTCAGCTTCCGCACAATCAAATCCGTCATGTCGGGCGATACCTCGTCTTCCGGAGGTGGATGGGTCCGGTGGCCCGGTCGCGCGCTCCGATGCCGCTGTGAACATACAAACATACACAAGCGCGTACAAGTGTATGATTGGAAGATCCAGCTCAGACCGTATGCCGTACTGGACGGGACGATCCCGCGTGTTACGGTCGGGCCGTGGCACGAAGGCGCGGGTGGGGCGGGAGTCCGCCGGAGAACGACGAGGAGGCATCCCGCCGAATCGTCTCCGCCGCAGTCGAATTGATCGCGCGCACCGGTGCGGAGATCAGCATCGCGGACGTCGCGGAATCGCTCGGGGTGATCCGCCAGACCGTGTACCGGTACTTCCCCAGCGCGGACGCGCTCATGCGGGCCTCGGCCATCGCCTCGGTGGACGACTTCCTGGACCGGCTGGCCGCACAGGTCAGCGGCATGACCGATCCGGTCGAGGCCATGACCGAGGGCGTCGTCTACACCCTCGCCGAGGTGCGCCGGACGCCGCACCTGGGCATCCTGCTGGCCGCCACCTACTCCAATGCCGACCCCGCCGGCATCACTTCCGCGGAGGCGCAGGCCTTCGGTATCACCATGATCAAACGCTTCGACGTGGACTGGCGGCACTACGGCTACGACGACGAATCCCTGCGCGAGCTGGTGGAATTCCTGCTGCGCACCATGCAGTCGTTCTTCATCTCGCCGGGCAATCCGCCGCGCGGAGACGCGGAGTTGCGGCGATACCTGCGTCGCTGGATGGGGTCGGCGATCATCGCCCAGGCGAGCACGGTGCCGGGTGCGCCGAACGGGCGGTCGTGATCGCGCCAGGTCATTCACTAGGCTAATTGGTTGTGTCGGATTCACGCTCGATGGAGGTTTCCCGCTCCGGTACAACGCTTTTCGTGCTCGCGCTGAGTGCGTTGCTGGCGTTGGCGCTGGTGTTCACGACGGTCGATCCCCGGCTGGAGAAGGCGGGAATTCTCGCGGGCGGGCTCGATGTGCACATCTACCGCGAGGGCGCCTGGCGTTTGCTGCACGGGCATTCGCTGTATCGGGACGAGACCGTCGGCGGGCTGCTCTACACCTACACGCCGTTCTCGGCCATGGTGTTCATCCCGGGGCTCGCCGTGCCCGCGGCCCGGATCACCGATGCGTTCCTGCTGGTGAATCTCGGTGTGCTGTATACCTGTGTCCTGCTGTGCTGGCGCATGCTCGGCTACCGGATGAACGCACGCGTGGCGAGTATCGCCGCGCTGCTGGCGATTACGTGTGTCTTCCTCGAACCGGTGCGCACCACGCTGTTCTATGGGCAGATCAACCTGGTGCTCATGCTGCTGGTGCTGTGGGACTTCGCGCGGCCCGAGGGCGGGCGGCTGCGTGGCCTCGGCGTCGGGGTGGCCGCCGGGATCAAGCTGGTGCCGGCTTTCTTCATCGTGCAGTATCTGGTGCTGCGCCAATGGAGTTCGGCCGCGACGGCGTCGGTAATGTTGACGGCGACGGTCGCCCTGGCCTGGCTCGTCTCGCCCGGTGATTCCCGGGAGTACTGGTTCTCGACCTTCTTCCATTCCGAGCGCATAGCGCCCGACACCGAGCCGGCCAACCAGTCGGTCCGCGGCGTGCTCGCGCACCTGACCGGGGGTGGCGCGCCCGTCTGGTTGTGGCTGATCCTCGCGGGCGTGGTGGCGGGTGTGGGCCTGACCCTCGTCGCCGTGCTGGACCGCTGCGGCGAGCGGTTGCTCGCGGTCACGCTGGGCGGGATGACGGCCTGTGCGGTGTCGCCGTTCTCGTGGGGACACCACTGGGTGTGGTTCGTCCCGCTGCTGGTCCATCTCGTGCACCGGGCGCAGACCCGGCCGCTGTGGTGGCTCGCGGCGGCACTGCTGTTCGTGGCCACCGGGGCCTGGACGTACCAGTGGACTCCGGATTTCGCCTCGGTTGGCGTCTTCGTCCTGCCCAAACCCTGGCACACCGAGCCGATTCTGGAGAACGCCCACGTGATCGTGTACGTGTTCGCCCTGCTGTACGGCCTGTCGGTGGCGCGCCGCGCCGAGGTCGAGCGGCCCCGGGCAGCGGTCGCGGATCCGATCCGCGTCGGCTGACATACACAAGATTCGCGGCGGGCCATGGTCGATGATCGAATACTCCGATTTATTCATCGTGATTTGCCGTGACGATGCGGTACCGGAAACGGGATAGCCTGGGAAATTCGTAGCAAACACGCTGCCGGGGTGAACGGTGTGGTCCGGCGGCGAATTTTGTTCCTTTCCAATGCATTTCCCGGACTATTCCGGCAGGAATGCATTTGATTGCCATCCGTCCAGTCTCCGGCAACGAATAGGTGATCAGCGCCGTTGTCGGTTCGGGTACGAACCGACTGGTAACGGTTATTCGTTCCACATTTTCCATAAAGGAGGAAAGGCCCATGATTCCGCACTTCATCGGCGACTTCATCGACGCTGTGAACACCCTCATCGCGAAGTGGTTCCTCCCGTAGAGCCGCCGGCCCGGGGCGGTCCGCCGCCCCGGGCCCCCCGATCTCCCCCGTGCTACCGTGCCCCGGAACAGGAGGGCGCACATGGTGAAAAATGTTGTGGCACAGGTTGTGGGCGGGGTCAATGCCGGTATCGTGGCACTGACCAAGCTTCCGGTGATCGGCCCGCTCATGGGCCGCGGATTCGTCGTCATCACCTACACCGGCCGCCGCTCGGGCAAGACTTTCTCCACGCCGGTCAACTACTGGCGTTCGGGCGACGAAGTCGTCATCGGCGTCGGCATGCCGGACAAGAAGAGCTGGTGGCGCAACTTCCAGGGCGAGGGCGGGCCGATCTCGTTGCACCTGAACGGCGTCGACCGCACGGGCCACGCGGTGACCCAGCGTGACAACGGCCGGGTCTCGGTACGGGTCACCCTCGACGACAAGGCCTGAGCGCCACCGCGGTGGTCGTCATGGTCGGCGGCACCGGGACCCTCGACGAGGCCACCGAGATCCTCGAGATGAAAGAGCATAGGATGCACCGGAAACCGGTGGTCCTGCTGAACACCGCCGGGTTCTACGACGGGCTGATGCGGCAGTTCCAGCGCATGGAGGCGGAGGGCTTCCTGCCGCTGCCGCTGGCCGACCTCGTGTACTTCGCCGCCGACGGTGCGCACGCCATGGCCTATCTCGAGAACGCGGTGCGCCGCGGCTGAGCGTCTTCCCGGGCGGATTCGCGTTGCCCCGCCGCGGGGTCCGTGCCAGCCTGGTTGCAGTGGGACATCTGCCCGGGCATGTCGATGTGCGCCCGGCCGGGTGCTCGAGGAGGCAGCCGTGAAGGACCGGGCAGGACTCGGGGAGCACTCGGCGCTGCGCGTCACCGTCGATTTCACCGACGCGGCCCATCGGTCGCTGGGGGTGTGCTGGTCGGTGGACGCGGCGGCCTACCGGCGGTTCGAATCAGCGCGAATCTTCCTGGTGGCGCTCGGTTCCCGGCCCTGCCGGACCTATCTGGGGCTGGTCGACGGGCAGGATCGAACCTCGATCCAGCTGCCCGAGGCGCTCCCCGCCGGCGCGTACGCCATCGATATCGACGCCTATGGCAGTGCTAGCTGGGGCGACGGCCGGCTGGACGCCCGCGGCCGCAGCCCGGCCTTCACCGTCGATCCCGAGGTGGCCGAATCCGCCGCTGCCGATTAACTCGGTGCGTCGAACAGCCCGGGGCGGGCGGCGAAGTCGACCCGACCGAGCAGGTCGGCCACCTGGCACAGTTGCCCCGCGAACCAGGGAATCAGGTTCGGGTCCTTCAGCTTTCCGCCGGGCGCGAAGGTGAGCAGCTCGTTGCCGACCAGGCTCCACTGCGGCACCGCACCCGCGATGTGCGCGGCGACCAGTGCCGGTCCGACCATGGCCTTGGCGTGCGCCGGGGCCATCGCGTCGATCCGGAAGCGGGCGTCGAACAGCACATTGCCGGTGGCGGTCGGCTTGTCGCCGAACAGGGCGCGGCCGACCTGCGACAGCAGCCCGCGCTGCCGCACCGCGAGGGCGGGATGCGGCCGGTCCAGCAGCACCAGCGCCACCAGGTAGTGGTGCGTGGTGGTGGTCGTGGATTCTCCTGTGCTCGAAGTGGTTTCGTACGAATAGTCGGCGACCGTCACCCAGCGCCCGCCCACCCGTCCGGTCAGGGTGACGCCGAGCCCGCGGGGGTTGCGTCCCGGGAGCCGCGCGGTCCACGGCGCGAATGATCGTTGCTGGAAGGTCCAGCCATTGGCCGCGGCCCAATCCCGCAGCCGCGCCTTCCGGTCCCGTTCGGCCAGAATCGCGATGGGCAGCAATACCACCAGCAGTGCCAGCGGGATCCCGATCAACACACCGAAGACAAGCACCGCCGCCTCCATCCCCGTCCCCTTCCGCCGGTGTTCAGTCCTGTAGGGCTCGAACTGTTCGCGGTGCCAGCCTTCGTGTGAGACCTTCCAGTTCGCTTAACAGATCGTTGCGCCGTAGGGATATCAACATCTTGTCGAAGAACCATTCAACATATTGTTGAATGTGACTCGTGTGCGTAGAACTGGCCGAGCGCGCATTTCGATCCGGCCCAGTGCCGCAATCTGATTCGGGGGGACCCGATCCATCGGCAGCGGCTATGCTGCTCGGCGAACCGCCGCGCCGGGAACAGGGGAGCGGGGGAGGATCGAGGGGAGCGGCCGGGTTCGGCCGTGGAGTGAAAGGCACAACAGGATATGCGGGGTGGATGGGCCAAGCGGGGCCTGGCGGGAGCCGCGGTGGCCGTATTGCTGCCGTTCGGGGCGTTGACGGCCGGACCGGCTGCGGCAGAAACGAATCCGGATGCGTTCGACTTCTATGTCGACTCCAGCATGGGTTCGATCAAGTCCCGGATCGTGCGCGCGGCCGACGGAAATACCGACCGGGTGGTGTACCTGCTCGATGGCGAGCGGGCGCAGAACGACTACAACGGCTGGGAGATTCACACCAGCATCCCGGCCGCGCTGGCCAAGTTCAATATCAACGTGGTGATGCCGGTCGGCGGCGAATCCAGCTTCTATCAGGACTGGGATGCCCCGAGCAGCTTCGGCGGCGCCAATCCCGATGCGTCGCTGTTCCCGAGCCGGGATTCCGGTTCGGCGGTCGCGGGCTGGGACGAGACCTCCGGCAAGTCCTACACCTACCAGTGGGAGACCTTCCTCTCCCAGAACCTGCGTAATGCGCTGCGAGATCGACTGGGGTTCAGCGACTCTCGCAACGGCATCTTCGGACTGTCCAGTGGCGGCAGCGCGGCCCTGCTGATGGCCGCCTATCACCCCGGCCAGTTCAACTACGCCGGTTCACTGTCGGGCTACCTGTACATGTCGGCGCCCGGCATGCGTGACGCCCTGCGCCTGGCCCTGCTCGCGGCCGGCGGCTACAACATCGATTCCATGGCCGCCGCGGGCAGCGCCAAGTGGCAGCGGATGGACCCGTACGGCTTCGTCCAGCAGCTGATCGACAACAACACCCGCCTCTATATCGCCGCGGGCAGCGCCGTCCCCGCCCAGCAGGACCTGTCCTCCGCGGACGCGGTCATCCAGGGCATGCCCCTGGAAGGCATCGCCCTGGCCAACACCAAGGCCTTCCAGTCCCGGCTGCAGTCCCTCGGCTACGACAACGTCAGTTACGACTTCCCGAGCATCGGCGTCCACAACTGGGGCAATTGGGAGCAGGTCGCCAACCGCATGCTCCCCGACATCGCCCAGCACATCGGCAAGCCCCTCCCCCCGGGCGCCCAGCCCGCCCAACCCCCGGCCGACGCCCCGGGCGGCGGCCAGCCCCCGAACGGCGTCCCGCCCGCCGGAGCCCCGGCCCCGCAAAACTGACCGGGCGCAACGTTGTGGTTCAGGGTGTCGAAGTGCCGGTGACTGTGCTGTGGCGTCCGACCGGGCCGGAGGAGCTGGAGCTGGTGCGTCGATCCGGCTGGCGCGCTTGGCCTCCCCGGCTTCCCGAACAGCCGATCTTCTACCCGGTGCTCACTGAGGAGTATGCGATCACGATTGCCCGGGACTGGAACGTTCCGCACCACGGCGTCGGGTATGTGACGCGCTTCCAGATAGAGACGGCCTTTCTGGAGCGCTACCCGGTGCAGCAGGCCGGTGGGCGGACCATTCTCGAACTGTGGGTGCCGGCCGAAGAACTGGAAGAGTTCAATGCGCACCTGGTAGGGGCGATCGAAGTCGTTCACGAATTCCGTTGATACACGACCGAGTCCGGGCCCGAAGGCCCGGCTCGGGCTAGTTCTAGTGGGTTTGGGTGGGGTCGGGGGCGGCCTTGATAGGAGTGTCGTCGGTCCAGCCCCAGCGGGTTTCGACGTGGACGGTGGCGGTGGCAGGCGGTGCGTCGATGTAGGGGGTGAGTTTCTGGAGTTCGCCCCAGTCTCGGGTCCAATCGTGGTTGAGGTAGGCGGGGACGGGCTGGGAGCGGAGTAGGAGGCTGGACCAGCCGAGGGGGCCGCCGCCGGTGTCGCCCTGCCAGGTTTCGGAGACCTGGGCGTTCAGCTTGTCGGGGAGGATGCGCCAGGACGGGAGCTGGGCGACGCCGTCACGGTGGTCCAAGGGGTGCTGGCACGGGAAGGCCAGGCCGACATGGAAATCGGTCAGGACCGGGGTGTCGTGGCCGACGACGGTGTCGAGGGTGGCCAGGTGGGGCAGGCGGGGTGGGGTGAGGGCGAGCCATTGCTTGCCGGTCGGGTCGTCGGTGGTGGCCACCAGGCGAATCGCGGTGGTCCGGGCGGGGATTCGGTCCAGGGGGATGGGCAGGTTGCGCCAGCCGGGGGCGCCGCCGACCATCGGGGGCGTCAGGGTGCCGAGGGGTTCGATGGTGCCGTCGTCGGCTCGGTGGGCGAACTCGAGGTGCAGTCGAGCGCCGTCGATCCGGTGGCCCTGCTCCTCACCCGCGATGCGGCCGGCGACGGTCAGCACCAGGATGTGGTAGCTGGAATCCCGCTGTACCGCAGCGAGATCCATGCGGTACCACTGGGTAGTGAGATGCGCGGGCTGCGGTTGGCCCGTGGTGTAGCTGCCCAGGATGGGTGTGAGCTTCGGGTCGAGGCCGTAGGGCAGGGCGATGGTACTGCCGTTGATGCCGGGGTCGGCCTTGGGCTTGTCCGCGGGCCCGCCGCCGGGCGGGGGAGTGCCCTGTTGCTGGCCGCCGCCCGGACCGCCGCCGCTGCCACCGCTGGGGCCACCGCCCTCGGGCGCGAGGTCTCCGACGCCATTGGCGGTGAATCCGCTGTTGTCCGCGGCGAGTCCGTCGGCTGCGGTGCCGGTGTAGGGCGTGAGCAGGGATTCCTCGGGCTTGGTCTCCACGAGCACGTCATCGGCCATTGAGCACGGCTTTCCTTGCAGGGCTCGCAGATTCGACAGCGCGACCGAGTACGCGGGGTACTGCGTCCACGCCGCCGAGGCCATGGTTGCCACCTCGAACAGCACCACCAGAGCGGCGGCGACCGTGAGTGGCCGGATGGCGATCCGATCGAAAACCCGTGTAGTCGAGCCATTTCCTGCTGGTCGATAGGGCGCGCGGAAGTACTGCCAGGCCGCCACCAGCAGGCACAGCGCACCCAGCCCGAGGATCAGCGAGGCGACGCTGGTACCGCCCACCACGGGTGCACGATCCGGCCAGCGCACACCGTAGCCGGACACATACCACCAGCCGTTGGAGCCGGTGAAGCAGAACGCCACCAGGATCAGCACCGCCGCCGCGAACAGCGAGCGCAGGTAGGGCAGCCGGATTCCCGTGCCGCCCACCGCGACCGCCGTCACCGCGGCCAGTGCACCCGCCAGCCCGGCATAGACACCGAAGTGATGTGTCCACTTGGTCGGCGTGAAGGCCATGAGCAGCGGTGACATAAAGGCGATGCCGAGCACCCGCGCCACCGGCCCGCGGGCGGTCTCCGGGATCCGGCCGCCCTTGCGCAGCGCCACCGCGACGCAGACGGCCAGGCACAGCAGCATGGCGAGCACGCCGAAGCGCCGCGACAGCGAGCCGTCCGGGGTCAGGGAGAGCAGTGAGATCCAGCGGGTGGGTTCGTCCGGCCAGGACAGGTTGGGGCCCACCAGCTTTCGCACCCGGGTCGCCTCGGCGACCGACGTCAGGGTCTGATCCGCGAAGACCACCGTCAGGACCAGGGTGCCCGCCGTCAGCACCGGAGCGATGCGCGCGAGCAGGCCCGGGAGTCCGCCGGCTTCCACGCGCACCTGGGTGAGGAGAATTCGCAGCACGCGTCGTGAACCGGCGAAAAGAGCTGCCAGGCAGATCAATCCGGACGGACCCGCCGCCAGCGAGAACGCGGCGATCAGCACCGCGACCGCGGCGGGCAGCAAGCGCCTGGTGGCGATCGCACGTTCGATGGAGCACCAGGTCAGCAACGCGCCCAGTGCGATCAGGGGCTCCGGCCGCAGACCGTTGTTGAACGGCAGCCACAGCGCCAGGAACACCAGCGCGGCCGCCCAGCGCGGACCCGATGCGGCGCGCACCCGGGAACCCAGGCGCGGCAGCACCTCCCGGCTGATCACCCACCAGCACAGCACCGCGGCCAGCAGCGCCGGCAACCGCATCCAGACACCGGCATCGGTCACCCGGGTCATCTGCGCCAGCAGCTCGTACGGCCACCCGAAGGGCGCTTCCGCCACCCCGTACCACCGGTAGTAGTTGGCGGTGTATCCCGCGTACTTGGATACCCGCGCCATGGTGAGGATGTAACCGTCGTCGGAGGTATTGGCCCCGATCACATGCCAGAGTCCCAGCGTCGCAAGCACGACCGCATCGATGAGCGTGAACCGCCACCAGCGCGCCGGCAGAAACCTCCGCCTGCGCCTGCCGTCCGCCGCATCCATGAAATACAGGCAGATCAGCGCGACGAGGGTGCACAGCACCGCGCCCGCCATGGCCGCGAGCTTCAGCACGCTCGGGCTCGACGAGAACCGCGAATCCACCTCGGCGTGCAACTTGGCATCACTCAGCCGTGTCCGATCCAGATCGGTGTACACCCCGACGATCTGGGGCCGCACATCCCGCGTGACCGTGGTCCGGAACGGCGAACCGTCCGACTTGGTCAACCCGGTCAACTCGGCGGTGGTGACCTCCGCACTCGAATGCACAACCAGCGCACCGCAACCGGCGTGCGGCACGAGATTCGGATTCGACCCGCTCCCGGCCCCGGGCCCGGCAGCCGTACCGGGATCGGTGCTACCGGCGGGCGGCAGCGGCGCATCCGCCGGCAGGGTGGCTCCCGGCGGCGGTGTCGAACCCGGCGGCGGAGTCGAACCCGGCGGCGGAGTCGCTCCGGCAGGAGGATTCGCTCCCGGCGGCGGTGTGGCGCCGGGCGGCGGGGTTGCTCCTCGCGCCGGATTCGAACCCGCTACCGGCGCGGCTCCCGCCGGCGCCATGGCCCCTGGCGGCAGTGTCGCTCCGGCAGGCGGATTCGCGCCTGCGGGCGGTGTCGCTCCCGGGGCTGGATTCGCGCCCGAGAGTTGTGCAGCGCCGGGTACAGGGTTCGCGCCCGAGGGCTGGGCAGCGCCGGGTGCAGGGTTTGCGCCGGACGGTTGTGCCGCTCCGGGTGCGGGATTCGCGCCCGGCGGCGGTGTGGCGCCGGGCGTGGGGTTCGCATTGGCGGGCGGCGTGGCTC
Organism: Nocardia sp. NPDC051981; assembly: GCF_040680715.1. Lineage (NCBI taxonomy): Bacteria > Bacillati > Actinomycetota > Actinomycetes > Mycobacteriales > Nocardiaceae > Nocardia > Nocardia sp. NPDC051981. The sequence continues at coordinate 86,324 of NZ_JBFAXK010000014.1, forward strand.
CGGGTGTCGGCGTCGGTGTGGTGCCGGATTGCGGGGAGACGCTGGAGGGGGAGGTGATGGCCGGGTCGGAAGCTGTTCCGACGCCGGTCATTTCGAAAATCGTGGCGGTGAGCAGCGGGAGGTTGCGTAGCGTCACCGACAGGGTGCGGCCGGTGCCCGGCCGGTCCTCGACCCGGGCGATCAGACCTTTGGCGGCGGCGCCGGGGACCTGTGCGGGCACCGTGGACAGCACTGTCCCGCTGGGCATGTCGCGCAGCACCGCGCACGGCACGCTCATATCCATCGACAGCGGCAGGTAATCCACCAGCGGCGCGGTCATCTGAACCGCCTGTGCCTGTGGCCAATCGAGGCCGGCCCGATCCTGCCGGACCGGCAGCAGCGGTGTGAGCACCGCCAGCAGAACACCGAGCACCCCCGCCACGAGGGCGATCAGTCGAATTGGAAAAACTCCCCCGGAAACTGAACGCACGAACGCCGATGCTAGCCATTGCCTCCGCGAAACTCATCGCGGAATATTCGGACCGGCACGTTTTCCGACCCCGATCGACCCGCATCTTCGCAGTTCGAGGGGGTGATCTTCGAGGATTGGCCTATCGTTTGTCGGGGCATTCGATGGTGGACAGAGGACGCGGTAACCGGACTCAGGAGTCGTGATGGCGGAGGCGCTCGGCAGCGGCGGCGTGGTGCGGACCCTGGTGCCCGCCCGGATCGATCGATTGCCGTGGTCGAGATTCCACACCCGGCTGGTCGTCGCGCTGGGAGTGGCATGGATTCTCGACGGCCTCGAGATCACGGTGGCCAGCGCGGTCGCCGACACCCTCACCAAGCCCGAGACCCTGCACCTGTCCTCGACCGCGGTCGGCCTGATCGCGACGGTGTACCTGGCGGGTGAGGTGGCCGGCGCGCTGGTGTTCGGCAACCTCTCCGATCGCCTGGGCCGTCGCAAGCTGTTCCTGATCACCCTGGGGATCTATCTGCTCGGAAGCGGGCTCACCGCAGCGACTCTCGGCAATGGCGCGGGCTGGGTGGCCTTCCTGTACGTCACCCGTTTCATCGCGGGCACCGGCATCGGCGGCGAGTACGCGGCCATCAATTCCGCCATCGACGAGCTGATTCCGGCCCGCTATCGCGGCCGCGTCGACATCGCTGTGAACGGAACCTATTGGGCCGGAGCGATTATCGGCACCCTCGGCACCTACGTTCTGCTCAATCGCCTGAGCCTGTCGCTGGGCTGGCGGCTGGGCTTCCTCATCGGTCCGGTGCTGGGCCTGGTGATCCTGTTCGTGCGCCGCCATCTGCCGGAGAGCCCGCGCTGGCAGATCATGCACGGCCGCGCCCGCGACGCGGAGGAGTCGATCGCGGAGATCGAGCGCGAGGTGGAGGCGACCGGGGTGTCGCTGCCGCCGGTCGACGAATCCCGGGCCATGGCGTTGAAACCCGCCGATCGCATCGGCTATCTGGCACTGACCAGGGTGCTGTTCCGCGAGTATCCGCAGCGCGCGATCCTGGGCGCGAGTCTCATGATCAGCCAATCGTTTCTGTACAACGCGATCTTCTTCACCTACACGCTGGTGCTCGGCAAGTTCTACGGGGTGCCCTCCGGTTCCACGCCCATCTATCTGATCGCCTTCGCGGTCGGAAACCTTTCCGGGCCGCTCACCATCGGGCATTTCTTCGATACCATCGGCCGCCGTCGCATGATCGCGGGCACCTACATTCTCTCCGGTGTGCTGCTGGCGATCTCGGCGGTGCTGTTCTACGCCGGGGTCCTGAATGCGATAACCCAGACGGCGTGCTGGTGCGTCATCTTCTACTTCGCCTCGGCGGGCGCGAGTTCGGCCTATCTCACCGTGAGCGAGATCTTCCCGCTCGAGGTCCGGGCCAAGGCGATCGCCGTATTCTTCGCCATCGCACAGTGTTTCGGCGCGCTCGGACCTGTCATCTACGGTGCGCTGATCGGCGACGGCTCACATCCGGTCCGCCTGTTCCTCGGCTATCTGCTGGGCGCGGCGGTCATGATCACGGGCGGTGTGGTCGCCCAGCTCCTCGCGGTGGATGCCGAGGGTCGGTCGCTCGAGGACATCGCCCTGCCACTGGCGGCCACCCGGCGCGAGGGCACGGCCCGGGCCGAGGGTGCGGGCTCACCCTCCTCGAACTGAGTTCGGCAGGCCCGCACTGCATCTCAGTTGGCGAGCGACTTCATCCAGTCGAGGACCACCGCACGATAGTCACCCGTATTCGGCGCGAGATTGATGGCATGGCCACTGTCGGGGAGCACGAAGGTGCGCAGCTTCGCCGCGGGGGAGAAGTACGGGCGCTCGGCCGCATCCAGGGTGGCCGTGTCGGTGCAGGTGCCGAAACCCGGGCCGCAGGTCATTCGATCCCGGCTCCCGTTCACGATGAGCACCGGCGCCGTGATGAAGCTGGACATGCCGGGCAGGGTGGAGAGCAGGCCGTCAGGGTATTCGGAAAGGGAGAAGGTCTCTTTGTTGGCCTCGTCGAGCGCGACGACCCGGGGGTCCGGGTTCATGCCATAGAAATCGGCGGCGCGGGTGCCCGGGCGGGTGACCAGATAGCCGGGATCGTAACCGCGCCCGGCGAATTCGGGATCGTTGACCGCCTGATAGTAGGTGCTGATCACGCCGAGCACGTCCGGCACGCTGAGCGTGTGCGAGTAGCCGGTCAGCAGGACGCCGTCGACATCGTGGTAACTGGTGGCCTCCATGACCGAGGTGCCGGAGGTCAGCGAGTGACCGGCGGTGACCACCTTGGTGAAGGGGGCATTGCCCGCGAAGCCGCCGCGCAGCGCCTGCACCATGGTGTGCAGGGCCTCCGCGGTCTCGGAGGCCGTCAGGCTGAGACTCGGCGGCCGGCTGCTCGCGCCATTGCCGAGCCGGTCCGCCACCAGCGTCGCGTAGCCGGCCGTGTTCATGGCGCGCCGGAAGTTGTAGGTGTCGGGCTGGTACGGGAAATCCCAGTACAGATGGTTGTAGTTGGATCCCGACATCAGGATCATCACCGTGTCGGTGGGCCTGTCCGGCAGGCACAGGGTGCCCGCGATGATGCCCTGTGGAACCGGGAACGTCACGTCCTGGCAGTGATCGGCAGAGGCAGCGGGATCGGCCTGCGCCAGTACCGGAGTGAGGGAGAGCAGGGTCGTGGCCGCGCAGACGGCCAGCGCCCGCAACGAGGTGCGCACGTCAGGAAATCCCTTGGCTGAAGTCGACTTTCGCGGCGTCGTCGGCGATCGCGCCCGCCACCACCTCGAGCGTGCGCGCGTCGATCGGCGTGCAGCCCAGCCGCGTCAGCGTCGTGTGGCGGTGCTCGCTGTCGGCGTCCCGCATGGCGTGGTCGAGGTCTTTTTCGGTGTCGTACAGCGTGATCGAGAACATGGTCCCGTCCTGCTCGTCCAGGAAGAAGAAGATCTGGCGTGCACCCGGATCCGACATGGCGTACGGGACGACCTCACCCTGGATGATGGGGAGATTGACCGCCATCGACTCCGGATCGACGGGGCATGAGGCCTTCATCAAACGGGCATAGAGCTTCTTCATCACCGAAATTCTTCCCAGGAGCGGTTCCGAGTCCGGCCATTCTCTGGCGAATGACGATACTCCACACCATGATCCGTGAACGGTGCATTCGGGAACGTGGTCGAAGATCTACTATGCACGGTATGGGCGCGCGAAATGTGCACTTCGTCGGGAGCTTTCCGGCCGAGAGCACCGGCGATGCGATGCGGGCGATGCTCGACGGTGCGGGCACCCGGTTGCGGACGCTGCCGACCGGGGAGACCAGACGCTACGAGTGGTACATCCAGCCGATCATCGACGATCTGGTTACTCAGGGTGCGCTGGAGGTGAAGCGCAGCGGTTCATGGACGTCGAGCCGGGAGCGGACCATCCACCGCGCCGCCCGGGACGCCGGGCTGACCGGAGACATGATGGAGCTGGGCTACCGCGGCGAGGCCGAAGAAGCGCTGCCGACCTTCGAAAGCCTACGCGCGGAACGGGAGCTACCCGAGCTGTCACTCCAGATCGGCATGCCGACCGATTTCACGATGGCCTTCATCGCGATGGGGGCGGGCGGGATGCGACGGTATCGGAAAGCCTTCCGCGATGCCATGATTCGCGATATCGAGGCCATTCGCGCGCGGGCCGGCGACCAAGTGGTGCTGCAGTTCGAGGCCACCGCCGAAATGGTGCTGATGGCCAGAACTCAGCCGCTGCACCGGCGTATCGATGCGGCGCTGGGCCTGGGCCGCGGTATCGCCGAGCTCGCGGCGGCCACCCCGGAGGACACCCGCATCGGCGTGCACCTGTGCCTCGGGAGCATGCGCAACAAGGCGCGGACCACACTGCGCGATACCCGCCCACTGGTCGAACTTGCCAATTCCATTGCCCGGCAATGGCCCTCGGGCCGGACCCTGGAGTTCGTCCACGGCCCGCTCGCGGCCGGTGAGATTCCACCCTCCACCCGCCCGGAGTTCTATGCCCCGCTCGCGGGCCTGGACCTACCGCCGACAACCCGCTTCTACGCGGGTTTCGTGCACGAGACCCCGACCGAGGCTCAGCAGATCCAGACGCTGCGCACCATCGAATCGGTGCTGGGCCGCCCGCTCGACGGCGTCGCCAGCGCCTGCGGCCTGGGCCGGCGTCCCCGCCCGATCGCCGATGCGCTGGTTGCACGGGCGGACACGCTGGCCGCGGTGGATTGAGCGGCGCTGCCACGGGTTGTCCTGCGCCGCAGCAGTTTTCGCTCCAGCGCTCAGTTCTTGCGGCCGATGCCGCAGAGGACCACCAGGCGGGTGGGCTGGAGGTCGCCTGCGAGCCATTCATTGGCGGGCGCGAGGCCCGGCGGCAGCATCTCCAAGCCCTCGAAGAATCGCTCGACCTGCTCCGGCGGCCGGAAGTCGACCTGGGAGGGGCTGCCGACGGTGTCGCTGGTGGAGGCGTTCTGGAAGAACGGGTGGGTATTGGTGGAGGCGTGCTGGATGACCAGCAGGCTGCCCGGCGCCATGGCGTCACGCAGGCGCGCCACGGCCTCGTAGGGCTTCTCGTCGTCCATGACGAAGTGCAGGACGCCGACGATCACGACGGCAACGGGCAGGGAGAAGTCGATTCCGCCCTCGGTGCGCGCTAATTCGAGAATTTTGTCCGGTTCGCGAATGTCCGCGAGGATCGGCGTGACGCCCGGTGCGCCGGTGAGCAGCGCATTGCTGTGGGCGTACACCACGGGGTCGTAATCGATGGAGGTGACGATGGCGGACGGGTCGACCTGCTGTGCCACCTCGTGCACGTTCGGGCTGATCGGAATGCCCGCGCCGATGTCCACGAACTGACGGATGCCGGCCTCTGCCGCGCGTCTCACCGCCCGCAGCAGGAATTGCCTGCTGTGCCAGGCGGTCTCCCGGGTGTCCGGGGCGACCTGCAGCATCTTGTCGCCGAGTGCGCGGTCGGCGTCGTAATTGTCCTTGCCACCGAGCATGTAGTTGTACACGCGAGCAGCATTGGGCCGGAACGGATCCACGCCCACCGGCGCTCGATTGAGCTCAGACACCGCACCTCCCTCGACATCCCCGCCGATCGTAACAATTTGCGGCGCACGCCAGAGGGAAACGCGGAGCTTATCGGCAACCTGCCGGGCGTCGGAAAAAGCTCGCGAAACCGGGCCGAGGGTGCTCGATCTGCGCGGCCGGAAGCGCTGGAATGGTGCCCATGACTCGAATCGGAGCCGAACGGGTGCCGGTGGGAGCGGGACCCCTGACGCGGGCGGCCGTGGTGGCGGTGGCCCGGCGCGGCGCAGGAGTGGAATTGGACGCGGACGCGCTGGCGGAACTGGCGCGGGTGCGGCAGCACATCGACGCGCTGGCACACAGCGACCGGCCGGTCTACGGGGTGTCCACCGGGTTCGGGGCGCTGGCGCTGCGGCACATACCGCCGGCCCGGCGAACCGACCTGCAGCGCTCGCTGATTCGCTCGCACGCCGCCGGGGCCGGTGCACCGGTGGAGGCGGAGGTGGTGCGGGCCATGATGCTGCTGCGCTTGCGCACCCTGCTGTCCGGGCACACCGGGGTGCGGCCCGGGACCGCGCGGGCGCTGGCCGGACTGCTGGACAGCGGGCTGATTCCGGTTGTGCCGGAATACGGTTCGCTGGGCTGCTCGGGTGACCTGGCGCCGCTGGCGGCGGTGGCGCTGGCACTCATGGGGGAGGGGTCGGTGCTCGGGCCCGGCGGTCCGCGCCCGATCGGGCCCGCGCTGGCCGAGCACGGGCTGACGCCGATCACCTTGGCGGAGAAGGAGGGCCTGGCACTCACCAATGGCACCGAAGGCATGCTGGGCATGCTGGTGCTGGCCATCGAGGACCTGCGGCGGCTGTTCGACCTGGCCGATCTGACCGCGGCCATGAGCGTGGAGGCGCAGCTGGGCACCGATCGGGTGTTCGCGGCGGATCTGCAGGAGCTGCGCCCGCATCCCGGACAGGCGGTGTCGGCGGCGCGCATGCTGGCGGCGCTGGCCGGGTCCGAGATCGTGGCCAGTCACCGGGGTGAGGACTGCCCGCGGGTACAGGACGCGTATTCGCTGCGGTGCGCGCCACAGGTGCACGGCGCGGCGCGGGACACCCTGGACCACGCCGAGACCGTCGCCGCCCGCGAATTGCGGTCCGCCATCGACAATCCCGTGGTGCTCGCCGACGGCCGGGTGGAGTCCAACGGGAACTTCCACGGTGCTCCCGTCGGCTACGTGCTGGATTTCCTGGCCATCGCGGTCGCCGACGTGGCCGGCATGGCCGAACGCCGCACCGACCGCATGCTGGACGTGCACCGATCCCACGGGCTGCCCGCATTCCTGGCCGCCGATCCGGGCGTGGACTCCGGCTACATGATCGCCCAGTACACCCAGGCCGGGGTGGTGACCGAGCTGAAGCGGTTCGCGGTACCGGCGTCGGTGGATTCCATCCCCTCCAGCGCCATGCAGGAGGACCATGCGTCCATGGGCTGGACCGCGGCCCGCAAGCTGCGGCGCGCGGTGGACGGGCTGACCACGGTGCTCACCATCGAATTACTCACCGCCGCACGCGCATTGGACCTCCGCGCACCTCTGCGGCCCGCTCCGGTGACCGGGGCACTGCGGGATCTGGTGCGGGCTCGGGTGCCGGGACCCGGGCCCGACCGCCACCTCGCACCGGATATCGCCACCGTGTCTGCACTGGTGCGGTCGGGCGGGGCGGATCACCTTCTCGACCAGGGGGTTTCGTCATGACCCGAATCGTCCGGGCCGCCCGCGGCGCCACGCTCACCGCCCGCACCTGGCAGACCGAAGCGGCCTGGCGCATGCTGCACAACAATCTGGATCCTGAGGTGGCCGAGCGGCCACAGGATCTCGTCGTCTACGGCGGGACCGGGCGAGCGGCCCGGGACTGGCCCAGCTTCGACGCCATCGCGCGCACCCTGCTCGACCTGCGCGAGGACGAGACCCTGCTGGTCCAGTCCGGCCGGCCGGTCGGCGTGCTGCGCACCCACGAGTGGGCGCCACGCGTACTCATCGCCAACTCGAATCTTGTTCCGGACTGGGCGAACTGGCCGGAGTTCCGCCGCCTGGAGGCGGCCGGGCTGACCATGTACGGGCAGATGACCGCCGGGTCCTGGATCTATATCGGCACCCAGGGGATCCTGCAGGGCACCTATGAGACCTTCGCGGCCGTGGCCGCCAAGCGATTCGGCGACACCCTGGCCGGAACCCTCACGCTCACGGCGGGTCTGGGCGGTATGGGCGGGGCGCAACCGCTGGCCGTCACCATGAACGGCGGCGTGGCGCTCTGCGTCGAATGCAATCCCCGGCATGCCCGCCGCCGGGTCGAGACCCGGTACCTGGACGAGATCGCGGACGACATCGACAACGCCCTGGCACGGGTGCTCGCCGCCAAGGCCGAACGGCGGCCACTGTCGGTGGGGCTCATCGGCAATGCCGCCGAGGTCCTGCCGGAACTGCTGCGCCGCGACGTCGAGGTGGACATCGTGACCGATCAGACCTCGGCCCACGACCCGCTGACCTACCTGCCGATCGGTGTCGCGCTGGAGGACTGGGACGACTACGCGGGCCGCAAGCCCGACGAATTCACCCGGCGCGCACGGGATTCCATGGCCATCCACGTCGGCGCCATGGTCGGCTTCCTGGACCGCGGCGCGGAGGTCTTCGACTACGGCAATTCCATTCGCGGCGAGGCGAAGCTGGCCGGATACGACCGCGCCTTCGACTTCCCAGGCTTCGTGCCCGCCTACATCCGGCCCCTCTTCTGCGCGGGCAAGGGACCGTTCCGCTGGGTCGCCCTGTCCGGAGACCCGGCCGATATCGCCACCACCGACCGCGCCATCCTCGACCTGTTCCCCGAGAACGAGTCCCTCGCCCGCTGGATCCGCCTGGCGCGCGACCGGGTCGCGTTCCAGGGCCTGCCCGCCCGTATCTGCTGGCTCGGCTACGGCGAACGCCGGTCCGCCGGACTCCGATTCAATGAACTCGTCGCCGGCGGTCGGATCGCGGCCCCCATCGTGATCGGCCGCGATCACCTCGACTGCGGCTCGGTCGCCTCGCCCTACCGCGAAACCGAAGCCATGGCCGACGGCTCCGACGCCATCGCGGACTGGCCGCTGCTGAATGCCCTCGTCAATACCGCGTCCGGTGCGAGCTGGGTCTCCATCCACCACGGCGGCGGCGTGGGCATCGGCCGCTCCATCCACGCCGGTCAGGTCACGGTCGCCGACGGCACCCCGCTGGCCGCCCAGAAGATCGACCGGGTCCTCACCAACGACCCGGCCACGGGCGTGTTGCGCCACGTGGACGCCGGATACCCGGAGGCGGAATCGGTCGCCCGCGCGACGAACATTCGAATTCCATTGTGGGAGGACTGATCCGGCGCCTCAATCCAGGTCGATGCGGACGCTCAGGAGGTCGGTGCCCATCACTCGGACGGCTGCGCTGTTGGCCTTCGGGAGGGTGCGCAGACGGGCGATGGGGTCGTCGTCGGGCAGAAGGTGGGCGGTGCCGGTGTACCAGCGGCCGTGGAGGCGGAGGCGGACGCGGGGGTCGGCTTCGATATTGCGGATGTACTGGGAGCGGGTACCGAATTCGGAGACCAGCCAGAAGGACGCGCCGGAGCGGCGGCCGCCGATCGGGGTGAGGCGGGGGCGGCCGCTGACCCGGCCGGTGGTCTCCAGCAGGGTTTGGATGGGTAGGCGGCCCAGGATCGGGTTGCCCACCCTCCGCTGAAATGTTGTGACCATGGCGTGTTGCAGATCGCGTCGGCTCGGCATGGGCCGACGCTAGCACCGGCCGCGGCTCATCGGGCCAGTTGCAGGGCCAGCGTGGCGGCGGCGGGGGCCAGGTATAGCAGGGGGAAGGGGGTGGTCTTGTAGGAATGGGCGCGGATGGTGGTGGCCGCCGCCCCGGTGAAGTAGAGGATCAGGCCGATGGCGGCCGCGACGCCGAGGGGCGGCAGGAAGAAACCGGCCACCAGGCCCAGCGCACCGGCCGATTTGGCCAGGGCCAGCCAGTTCCACCAGGTACGCGGGACGCCGTAGTCGATCAGCGGGTCCACGACGAACTGCTGCTCGGTGAACAGGGAGTACCCGGAGAAGCCGATCCAGAGGGCCGAGACGACACCGACGATGTGGTAGGCGAGGTTCATGGGAGCCACGTCCTTTCAGGTTTGCTGTGCTCTTACCTGAATGACGAAGCGGGAGCCCGAGGAGTGACATCGGGGTCAGGGGAGGTGGGATTGCAGGAAGGTGAGCGCGTCGGGCAGGGAGGCGAGGAACGCGCCGCTGTGGTCCTTGCCGGGGTAGGCGGTGACGGTGACGTGCACCCAGGGGTTGTGGTCCTGGAGGGCGGCACCGTAGGCGGGGGTGTCGGCCGGGGGAACGTCGATATCGGCGGTGCCGTAGCCGATCATGAGGTCGGCGGGGACCAGGTCCTCCTGATAGGAGACCAGCGATCTGATGTCGGCCTCGAAGGTCGGGGTGGGGTTGTCCGGATCGGCGACGAGCGCCTCGGGGCGGCGGCCCCCGGCGGCGGCCACCAGATCCGAAAGGCATGCGGTGGCAGCCTTTTCCACGTACTGCCTGCCGAAGTCGGACAGGTACGGGGTTACGGTGCCGGGCGCGAGCTCCTCCAGCGTGGCGAGATAGTAGCCCGCGTAGCCGACCTGGTTCTCGGAGCCGGTCGAGCCGAGGCGGAACATCTCCCGCAGGCTCTTGGCCGGATTGGTGCGCAGGCCGGTGGCGATCACGCCGGTGAGTCCCCTGACGGCGGCCGGGTTCCGGGCGTACAGGGCAGCCGCGCTCATGACGGCGTGCGCGCCCTCGGACTGGCCGATGAGCACCCAGCGCGCCGACAGCGGGACGGGCAGACCGCGAACGGCCGTGATCGAGTCGAGAATCGAGCGGCCCTCGACCGCGGTGTTGTAGTAGCTGAAATTGCCGCCGGTGCCCAGACCCTGATAGTCGGGCGCCAGCACGGCGTAGCCCCGGTCCAGAATCTGGTTGAAATAGCTGCGATTTCGATCCGACTGCGGCCGATGCGAGGGCGCGCAGTCATTGCCGATCCCGGTCGTGCCGTGCGCCCACACCACCAGCGGCCAGCCACCCTGCGGCGGCAGCCCGGACGGCAGATACAGCGCCGCGCCTGCCCGGGCCGGATTCTCCCGCTGATCGACGGTGGTGTAGGTGAAGCCGAGCGACTCCGCGGCCCTGTCGAAAGACCATGCGCCATTGAGCAATTCGATCCCGCTCAGCCGCCCGAGATCATTGCTGTCGGCCGTGGCCGGCGCCGCCGTCACGGTCAGGGTGGCGGTCAGCGCGGCGCAGGCGCTCATCGTGCCCGCGGCCAGTACGGCCTGCCGGACCGCGGCTGCGAACCTGCGACGAATCGGCATGGCCATCACTCCCTTTCGGTGGGCAACCCTCCGACCATACCGCCGTCATTCCATCCCGTGGGCCTGCGCCACCAGATCGAAGAACACCCAGACGCCGCCCTTCTGATACGCGTCCGGTGTCTCCGATCCGCCCAGGAACGGGTACGGAGTGGCGATGTACACCTCGTCGTCGGCGAGCGGGCCCAGGCGCCGGCGGATCTCGGCGACGTGCCCCGGCTGGAGGACATAGGTGATGACGTTCGGGTCGAACAGGACCCGGCTGACGAACTCGGTGATCTCGGTGAAGACGCCGTACGGCTTCACGCCGGGGCTGTAGGGATCGAGAATTCCGTACTCGCCGGTCCGGCTGCTCATCAGGAACGCGCACCCCAGATCCGAGTAGCCGACCACGATGTCGAACTGCGGATAGTGTTCGGCCCAGGCCGGCATCACCCGGTCCATGCGCTGGTCGCCGATCAGACGGAAGGGAACGCTGGTCACTGTGTCCATCCAACCAGACCGGCGACCGGGACCGATCCTCGACAGGTCCGGCCGCACCGCGCGAAGATCGAATCACCCGTCGTAGTGGAGGTGCTCGTGACCGAAGAATGGCGCAAAGTCGCTGAGCGCGTCCGCAACTGGGGCCGCTGGGGCGAGGACGACCAGCTCGGCACCCTGAACCTGCTGACCCCGGACCGCATCGCCTTTGCCGCCACCCGGGCACGCGCGGGCCGCACCATCCAGCTGGGCATCCCGTTCGACGCGTACGGCCCGCAGGGCTCGAGCGGCTTCCGGCGCAACCCCATCCACCTCATGGCCGTGGACGGCGGCGACGCCGGCCTCGCGACCGCCCTGGACGGCTGGGGTGGCCGGAACGAGGCACAGGTGGCGGGCATGTACGCCGCCGGCCCGATGCGCTACAACGACGACTACATCATGATGCCGCTGCAGACGGCTACGCAGTGGGATGCGCTCTCCCACGTGTACTACGACGGCCTGCTCTACAACGGCTATCCGGCCGCGGCCGTGACCAGCTTCGGCGCCGCCAAACTCGGCATCGAACACGTCGCCGAGCGCGGCGGCGTGGTGGGCCGCGGCGTGCTGCTGGACGTGGCCCGGCACCGCAACCTGGATCGGCTCGAGGCCGGGACCGTCGTCACGCCGCAGGACCTGCAGGCGACGGCGGACGCGCAGGACGTCGAGCTGCGCCCCGGCGACATCCTGCTGGTGCGCACCGGCTGGTGGACCCGATTCCTCGAAACCCGCAGGGCCGCAGAATGGTTCGGCGGCAGCCCCGGCCTGAGCTGGCGCTGCGCGGAATGGCTGCACGAGCACGATATCGCCGCGGTCGCGGTGGACAATCCGGCCGTCGAGGTCATGCGCCCCGAGGACGACGTCATGATGCCGCTGCACATGCTCGCGCTGCGCGACATGGGGCTGCCGCTCGGCGAGATCTGGGACCTCGAAGCCCTGGCCCGCGACTGCGCCGAGGACGGCGTCCACGACTTCCTGCTGTGCGCGCCCGCCCTGCGGATCCCGGGTGCGGTAGGGAGCCCGATCAGCCCCATCGCCATCAAATAGACCGGCCGAGAACACCTTTCAGAACGCCGCCGGCACCAGGGCGCCGATGAAGACCACCCGGCGACCGTCTATTCCGGATTTCCACGATGGCAGACCACCCCGGACGTCGGGACGAGGCTCGGCGGTATGGGCCCGAAACCCGGGCCGGCCCGGTAGATTCGGCACCGCTCATGGTCAAAATTGGACAGCCCATCCGGACACTGCAGTACGCGCCGACGGCCGGTTCCCCCACCGGTCTCGAACTGCTGACCTTCGACCAGCTGCGCCGGATGCCGGTGGCCGCCGGCCACGAGGTGATCCGCGGCGACTTCCACGTCCTGGCCCGCTGCACCGCCGGAAGCGGACGCGTGACCATCGACTTCGTCGCGCACGACCTGGCCGCGGACACGGTCGCCTGGATCCGCCCCGGCTGGACCCACCGCTGGGACGATATCGCCGAGCTGAAGGGCGATCTCGTCCTGTGCCGCTCGGAACTGGTGCCCGCCGCGGCCCTCGGACACCTGCCGTCCCCGGCCACACCCCCGGTGGTGACCGCGAATCCCCTGACCGACTCCGCCTTCGAACATCTGACCAGCGAATACGCCGTCGATCCGCCGAACACGGCCATCCTGCACCACCTGCTCAGCGCGGTGACGCTCCGGCTGGCCGCGGGTCTGCCCGCCCTGCCCGACCCCACCGACCTGTTCGATCGTTTCGCCCGCCTGGCCGAGCGGTACCACTCCGAAACCCGCGAAGTCGCCTGGTACGCGGCCCAACTCGGCTACTCGCCCCGCACCGTCTCGCGCGCCGTGCAATCGGCCGTCGGCGCCACCGCCAAGCAGTACCTGAACGCCCGCGTCACCCTCGAAGCCAAACGCCTGCTCGCCCACGAGCCGGTCACCACCGCCGAATGCGCCCGCCGCCTCGGCTTCGACGACCCCGCGAACTTCACCAAGTTCTTCCGCGCGAACACCGCCACCACCCCCACCCGGTTCCGCCTGGATCTCACCGGGCAATAGATCCAGGCCCGGATCGGGCCGGTCTTCACGCCACGGGCCGACCGCGGCCACGGCTACGCCTCGGCACTGGTCGCGGAGGTTTTCCGGCGGCTGCGCCGAGACCGGGGCCGAGGTCTGCCTGTACGCCGACATCGACAATCCGACCTCGAACAAGATCTACCGCGCCATCGGATTCGAGGCGGTCATGGACGAGGTGCACTACGCCTTCGAGTGAGCGTCGTGCTCCGAGTCACGCCTTGTGCGCGAGGCCGCCGTAGGCGGCGATCGGGGCGGGTTCGCCGATTCGGGCGGGGTTGATGCGCCATTCGGTGATGCGCACGAACCCCGGCTCGTCGAAGGACAGGCCGTCGAACGCTGCCCGGATCTGCTCCTGGGTACGTGGGTAGTACGGGACGCCACCGGATTTGGCGTATTCCTCGCACAACTCCACGTACGGCCGACTGTCGGTGGTGCCGTCCCACAGCACGAGATAGCTGCCCGACGGTACTGCCTGCATAACCGTGCGCACGATCCGCAGCATGTCGTCGTAGGTGCGGGCGTGCCCGAGCACCCCCATGAACATCACCGCGATGGGCTGCTCGAAGTTCAGCACGGAGCGGGCCTCGGCGATGATCTGCTCGGGATCGTGGAAGTCGCGCTCGATATAGGTGGTGACACCCTCAGCGGTGGTGTCGGTCAGCAACGCGCGTGCGTGGGCGAGTACCAGGGGGTCGTTGTCGACGTAGACGATCTTGGCGTCCGGCGCCACAGATTGGGCGACCTCATGGGTGTTCTGCATCGTGGGCAGGCCGGTGCCGATATCGAGGAACTGACGAATCCCGGCTTCGCGGGCCAGGTGGCGGACCGCGCGGATGAGGAACTCGCGCGATTGCACCGCCATGGTCGCGATGTCGGGATCGATCTTCAGGCTCTGCTCACCGACCTCCCGGTCGATCTCGTAGTTGTCCTTGCCGCCCATCCAGAAATTCCAGATCCGCGCCGAATGCGGGATATCGGTACGGATCACCGGTCCGGTCTCGTTCACGTCGAATTCCATTCCTTCGTCGATGCACGCGCCCCACACCAGCCGTGCTGCGCGCCCCCGACCCGGTCGTGCACCTCCGGCGTCCTCGACGCTGCAAAGCGCAAATCAGCCCATATAGTAGTCCGAACATGTTGGCCCAACGCAACTTCCATGATCGACAGAACCTGCATGTCCGGTCCCACCGCGCGCAGCCCGTCGGCCAGCATCTCCTCCCGAGTCGAGTTCGTCCCGAGCTCGACGGCTGCACTGGGCCCGGCGAGACCGTCACCATCGACCGGTCCACCCGCACCACGGTGAGCCAGGGCGTGGGCGGCACCGTGGTATCGGAGTGGACGGTCTTCGGCGGTGGCCACACCTGGCCCGGCGCACCGGTGCCGGAACCCTGGGCCGGCAGCCCGGGCTCGGCGGTATCGCTGGAATTCGATGCCGCCGAGCAGATCTGGCGCTTCGCCGAGCCGCTGCTGTTGTCAGCGGACGCCCGCAAGCTCTGAAAAGATCTATCGGGCAAAAGGAGAACGGAATGGCGATCATCGGCAGACTCCTGCGGAACCGGCGCGCCGCGCCCGAGGACCTGGCCTGGTGCCGGCCGAATCTGGCAGCGGGTGACGTCTTCGAGGTGACCAGCAACGATTTCGAGCACGAGGCGGCGCTCGATGTCCGGCACGCCATGAAACGGGTCGGGGGACAGGACCTGTCGCCCGCACTGGCCTGGTCGGGAGTCCCCGCGGACACCGCGCAGCTGCTACTGGTGGTGGAGGATCAGGACGCGCCGTTCGGCGGTCCGTTCGTGCACGCGCTCGCGCTGCTCGATCCGAAGATCGGCGAACTGCCCAGTGGCGCACTGGCTTCCGGCTCCACCGTCAACGGTGTCGAGGTGCTGCGCTCGAGCTGGGGTCGCGGATACCTGGGTCCGGGTCCGGTCCCGGGGCACGGGCCGCACCGGTATGTCTTTCAGGTCTTCGCGCTGACAGAAGCGGTCACCATCCCCGGCGGCGGCGCTCCCGAATCGGCCAAGCCGCAGGCGGTGCTCGCCGCTGCCAGGGCGCACGCCCGGGGCCGGATCGACGGTTTCTACGAACGTCCCTGACCGGATACGGCAGAGACCCCTGGGAATGACGAAGAGCCGCGGCCCGATAGGCCTGCGGCTCTGTTCTTTTCGGATACCACTGTCAGTTGGCGGTGTTGACCGGTAGCGACAGCACCACCTCCTGTTCGTTCTCGGGCAGATAGTGGACGTTCACCACTCGGCCGACCTGGACCATCGAGACCGCCGCGGGGGGCAGGAACTTCTCGGTGCGCGTCTCGAAGGTGCTGCCGTCCGGGCGGGTGACCACCAGCACCAGATCCAGCCGCGAGTGGCCGTCGCGGATCTCCCCGGGCACCGACAGCGACCGCACCACGGCCTGGGCCGCGATGCCACGCCGGGCGATATCGAGCTTGGCGGGGGTGGTGAAGCCCTTGCGGATGTTGGCCGCGTTCATGGCCTCCTGTGCCGCGGAGGTATCTCCGGACATGTCCACCTCGACCTTCTCGAGCCGGTCGGGCAGGTAGCGGACCGGCAGCACCACGCCGGGCCGCAACAGCGCCAGCTGGGTCAGCGGCACGATCATCTTGGCGTGCGAGGCGAAGACCTTGCCGTCGGCGCCCTCGACCCGGAAGTCGATGCGCACCTGCGGCTGCTCGTTGAGGTAGACGCCGGTCTGGCGGACACCCTCGACCGTGCCCAGACCCACCACGCCATTGCGGAACTGGGAGCTGTTGTTGCCGGTGAATGCCGACATGATGCCGTCGCCGGTGAAGGCGAAGGCGATGGGGACGATGGTCAGGGCGATGATCGGCAGGGCCATCTGCGGGCCGACCCAGCCGAAGACGCTGTCGGAGGTGAGGCCGTGCCACAGGTAGTAGCCGATGGCCAGGACGCCGAGAGCGAGTGCTGCGTAGCGGATTTGGTTCTTCATGAGCTTTCCGGATCGGAGACGTGGGGGAGGAAGAGCCCGCTCATGCCCGGTGGCACGAGCGGGGAGAACAGGGCCCCCGCGTCGGGGGCCGGTGGGCGGACCGGCTCAGCCGCCGATGATGGTGCTGCAGGCGAAGACGATCTCGAACTTCTCGGTCTTCGGGCCGGCCATCGGGTTGGACAGATCGGGGGTGCCGACGCCCTCGCCGGTGACGGTGTAGGTGTTGCCGCTCTTGGTCACCTTGGCGTTGCCGCCCGGCATGCCGTTGCCGAAGCCGAGGGCGTACGGCTGGCCGTTGTCGCCGCCCTTGGTGCCGGTGATGCCGACCGCCTGCACGGTGGTGTCGCCGGTGATGGTGGCGCTCGCGCCGAGCGTGCCGTACGTGGAGTTGCCGCTATCGGTCAGTGCCAGCGCCAGATTGCCGCCCTGCTTGGCGCAGGTGGTCTCGAACTTGGCGCTGATCGCCTTGCCGCCGACCGAGGCCGAGGACGCACCGCCTGCGGGGGCCGCGGAGCCCGAGGCCGAGGTGGCCGCGGCGGAGGTGGCCGCGGCGGAGGTGGCCGCGGGGGCGGTGGTGGTCGGGCTGGACTTGGAGCTGCTCGAGTTGCTGGAGCAACCGGTGACCAGCAGGGCCGCCGCGGCGGTGGCGGCGAGGACGGCGGTGGTCAGGCGGACGGGCTTGGAGTTCATGGTCATTCCTCGTTCTCGTAATGGTGGCTCCGTGGTGGAACCGATGCCAGAACCGTAGAAATCGGCACCCGGCCTACCGATCCCAACTTCCGGCACGCGAAAGGTGGTGGAACTGGGCTAACCTGGGCGAATGCGACGACCGCGGGCCATGGTGCTGGATGAGGTGTGGCGCCGCCTCGACGGGGTCGAACCCTTGAGCGGACCGCACGGCGGACCCCTGCGGCGGACCGTCAAGCTGATCCTGGATCCGCTGGTCATCCGCCCGGTTCAGCACCCGCAGTGCGCGGGCTCGATGCTCTCCGCCGACGGAGCGGTGTTGCTGGCCACCCGGATTCACGCCGCCGCCGATGTCCTGCGCGCCGCCGCGGCCTGGTTCACGCTGCTCAAGCAGACGCGCCGGGCGCTGCGGATCACCGAGGGCAATGCCCAGGACCTGTACTTCCAGCGCTGCTTCGAACTCGCCACCGTCTCGGGCCTGCCGGACCCGGTCGGCGACCGCCCCGCCGCGGAAGCCGCGCTGCGCGAGATCCACGGGCTCGCCGCCGGCCGCACCACCCAGGCGCTCAAGGAGTACCTGTCCGAACCGGCCCGGGTCGGCGAGCTGACCGAACTGATCCAGACGGCCTGGCGGCGGCGCCCGCTGACCGAGGTGCCCGACCACTCCGAGCTGCTCGCCGGACTCCTGGAGGATTGCGCCGCAACCAGATTCGACGGCGCCGATGACCCCGCCGTTATCGACGCCGTTATCGACGCATACGTCGGCACCCACACCGGAATCCGGCTGTGGCTCAATGAAATAGGCTGCACCGCACAGGAATTCGGACTCACGCTGTACCCTCTCCCGCTCCCGCCCCAGGTCGGCTTCTCGGCCTCCACCGCCACCCTCGGCCTGCCCCTGGACCGGACCATCCACGAGCGCATCTTCACCGTTCTGCAAGCCTCCAGCGAACGGTCCGACCTGCCTGAGATCCCCGAACTGGTCGCCGCCGAGATCGCCCGCGCCTGCGCCCCCTGGGCCCTGCTGGACGAATCCCTCCGGGTGGCCGCTGCCGCCGGCGCCACCCTGGCGGTCGACCTCCGACCCCTCGGTGCACCGCTTCCCATCGGCTGCGCCCCGGACGGCGACGCCGCCACTGCTCCCAGATCCACTGTCACCCTGGCCGGCGCGGCCACCGGTCTGCTGGGCGCGGCCGTCGGCCTGACCGGCACGGCCGCCGGGCTGCTCGCGGGCTCGACCGGGCTGGCGGGTACCGCGGCCGGGGTGACGGGCGCCGTCGCCGGATTGACCAGCGCCGCAGCCGGTCCGACCCGGCCGGGCGCGTCATCGAGCGGTGGTGTGGCGGCGCGGTTGATCAATGGGCGTTGGCAGCGCGAGGCCTATGTGCTGCAGGCGCGGCGAATGGCGGTGCGGGTGGACGCGGTCGATGGTCCACTGGGGGCGATAGCGGCGGATCTGCGCGTGCCGTGGCGTCCCTACCTGCGCAGACTATGGGCGCGACTGCACGGGCGGGACGTACGTGAGTTCCCCGTATACGCCGTGGACGAGCTCTGGGATCTGCTGGACGGCGTGGCCCGGTCGGTGATCCTGGACCACCGGATGCGGGTGAAACGGGCCCTGGCCGCCGGCGCGGCAGCCGAGCCCGGCGATCGGGAATCGAGGGTGGGATGACGAACTCGGCAATCACGATCCACCGCTACCCGGACGGGTTGCGCGGCATAGTCCCGGTCGGCGACCCGGCCGCCCTGCACGCCGCCCCGGGCCCCGACTCCATGGTGCTCGAGGTCGTCGGCGGCCACCTCATCTGGAGTGTGCTTGCCGGACAGGAACTTCCGGCGGCGCTGATCGACGATGTGGATGCCGCGCAGGAATGGGTGTGGGCGCTCTACGGGGAATCCGCTGCTCTGGCCCTCGACTCCGTCCGGCCGGGCGGGCCGGTGGCGACTGCGGACGAGCAGCCGGTATCGGCGGTAGCCACGGATGAGCGCCCGGTCGAGGTGCCCGCCGCTCCCGTGCTCCGGTCGCAGGCCGTCAGCGCCCGGCGGCTCGCATACGCGCACTGGGCATCCCGGTGGTGGCCGGCGTCCGCCCTGGACGGCATCGCCGACCTCGACCCGGCGCTGCTGGACCGCGATATCGCCCTGCTGACCGAGGAGTGTGAACTGCTGGTGGACGGCGCGGACGCGCTCGCCCCACCGGCTCCCGCCTATCTCGAAACATCTTTGCGCGCTTCGGATTACGCTCTCGCCGCTGGTGACGAGGCCCGGCCCGGCGGCACCCTGGTACTGGCCCGCGGCACCGGCGGGTGGGACTGGCGCCGCTGCCCGCCCGGGCTGGTCGACGCCTCCGAATCCGCGGTGTCCTGGGAACTCGTCCGCGACGCCGGAGCGACGAGCGTGGCCATCGCGGTGGCGGCGCACCCGGGTCTGCCCGATGCGGTTTCGGCCCACCTGCGGCCCTGGGCCCGCATCGATACCGGCCGTGGCGAGCTCGACACCGAACTGCGGGCCGCCGACGACACCTGGATCGGCGAATCCGTGCTGTCCGCACCGGCTTCCGCCGTCCGGGTCGCCATCCATGTCCCCGGTTTCGGGCCGGATCCGGAGGCCGGCCCGGCTTCGGCCGATGACCCGGCCACCGACACCGCGGCCGCCCTGCGCCGGCAGATCCGCGACTTCGCGGCCGCCCGGCTCCGCACGGCGGCCGGCCCGGCCACCGGCGATTCCGGTCCCTTGGCCCCGTTGCTCGCGGAAATCGCAGCCGCAGAGGCAGATTCGGACTTCTGAATGCCGAATGACGAGTCGGTGGTCGACACAGCGGAGAGTCCATTGCTGCGGGCCGGGGCCGAGGCGGTCGCGCGCGGCGAATTGTGGGAGGCGCTGCGGATCTTCGAGCAGGCCGTGGAGACGGAAACCGGAGATCTGCGACTGTGCGCGCTGGTGGACGTGGCGGTGGTGACCGATCGGCTGGGGGATCATGCGACGGCGATGGAGCGGTTTCGGGAAGCGTTGGGGGAGATGTCTTCCGACGCGCCGCGGATGTATCCGGGTGCGCTGATCGGGCTGTCGCAGGCGATGCAGAACCTCGGGGATCTGGATGGGGCGCAGGAAGCCCTCGAGCGGGCTCGGGCGGCGCTGGGCCGCGCGGATGCGCCGGGAGACCTGCGCCTGGCGTGCCTGGTGTCGTCCACGGCGGTGGCGTTGCGTCGGCAGCAGTGGTGGCGGGCCCTCGATCTGGCGGGCGAATCCCTAGATGCGGCAAAGCTTTTCGGTCCGGAGTGGGCCGGGCACCCGCTCATGAATTTGGCCGCCGCCCACTTCGAGACCGGGCGCTGGGAGCTGGCACAGGATTTCGCCGGTCAGGCGCTGGCGGTATTCGAGTCGGTGAACGACAGCGCGGGGGTGGCCGAGACCCGGCAGAACCTGGCGCTGATGTACATGCGCACCGGATCTTTCGATGATGCCGAACCGCTGCTCACCGCTGCCCAGGAACACTTCGAGGCGGCCGGTGCGGCGCATCGCGCCGGAATCGGGCTGAAGGTCATGGGATTCATCGCCGAGCACCGGGGCCGGCCTGAGGAGGCCCAGTCCCGGTATCGCGAGGCATTGCGCCGATTCGAGGAATCCGGGGCGGCCATCGACACCGCGGATGTGCGATTCCGCCTGGCCGCCATGACATTCGCAGCCGGGCGGTTCGAGGAGGGCGAATCCGAACTGGCCGCCGCTCGCGCCACCTACGCGGTGCGCGGCCTGGGCCTGCACTGCGCGCAGCTCGATTTCTGGCACGCGGGGCTGCTGGAGCCGCTCGTCACCCAGGTCCCCGGATTGCTCGCGCGGGCAGTGGATCTCGCGGTTCCGGCGGCGCTGGCACTGGATGCCGTCCGTTACGAGCTCCCCGACGGCGCCCAGCGCGACACCTGGAATCGTCGCATCGTGAATCCCGCTTTGCGCGTCGCCTTCCGGTACTCGTATCTGGCCGGTGATGCCCGGCTGGTCGCCGATCTCATCGAAAATCAGTGTGCAGGAACAATTTTGGATATCAGCAGACTGTCCGCGGAACCGCCCGCGCCGTTCGATCTGTTCCAGCCCTTCGAACCGCCGTCCGAGTCGGCCGCCGTTCAGGACGCGCTGCAACTCGGCACCGCGCTGGCGGCGGTCGCGGCCGGCGCGGGCCTGCCCGTCAGCCCGCCGCCGCGGGTCTCTGTTCCGCCGGACGGCCATATCGCCCTGTCCGCCTGGCTGGATGCCGCCGAGCAGCGGTACGGCCGTCGTGTCCGCGCCGAGCGGGTGATACCCGCATGACACCCACCGTCTGCGTCCGCATGGCCGATGCGGGCGACCTCTATCTGACCTGGCGCTGGACCGACGAGAGCGCGCCCGGCGGCGTCGGCGTGGTGCCGGAGGACCAGGTCGAGGCGGCCTTGGCCCGGTTCGCGGCGGCCCTGCCCGCGCCCGGCGTGGCCGGTGGCCTCGAATCCGCGCTCACCACCGGTGAACTGGCCTCCTACCCGGCGGAAAACACGCTGGCCCAATACCTCTCGTCGACCTTCCTGCATTACAACCTGGCGGTGCGGCTGCACGAGCTCTATTCGCAGGGCATCCGGCCGCGTATCCGCATCCAGCCCTCGCCGCGCACCGCGCAGGTGCCGTGGGAGCTCATCGCCCCCGATCCGGACGTGCGGCTGGTGGAGATCGCCGACGTGAGCGTGCTCGCGCCCACCGGCATCGTGCACGCGCCCGCCCGGGCGACGCGGTCGTGGGCGGAGACCCGGACGCTGCCGGTGGTCGCCATCCTGGATCCGCGGGTGCCCGGCTTCCGTGCCGACTCCGCGCTGGGATCGGTACTGGGCCGGATGGCCGCGGACGCGCCGCTCGCCGCCCTGGTTGCCACGCACGCCGCCGCCGACCGGCTGAGCCCGGCCGTCGACGATCCCCTCGCGGCGTTCCGCCGGACCGATCTGGACCGGGCCTGGCTGAGCCGGACCCTGCACGCGGGCGCGGCCCGCCTGCTGTACGTCGGTCACGTCACCGCCGCGGCCCCCGAATCCGGCCGCAGTGAATCGGCCACCCTGCACCTGTCCTGTACCGCCGCGAGTCCGGGCTGCGCACCGGCCTACCGTGACCATCGCCCGCTCTCGGCCCGCGACCTGTTGCTCGGCACACACGCGCTCACGGACGGTGTGGGCCATGACTATTCGAGCAATGGGCATGGCGAGGCGGTGCCTCGCACCGGGCCCGAAATCTGGCCGATCCCGAGCCGGGTCGCCCTGATCGCCTGTGAGAGCGGCGGCGACCTCCGGTTCGCCGAGCCCCTCGGTCTGGTCGCGGCCATGCTCACCGGAGGCGCGGAAGTGGTGACGGCCGGGCGCTGGCCACTGCCCACCGATCTCGCCTTCCATCGCTTCGCGGGCACGCCCACCACCACGCACCCCTTCCAGGAAGCGGTGTGCGCCATCGACGCCGCCCACGAATCGCCCGATCCGGTCGCCGCTCTCAACGCGTGGCAGCGTGCGCATCTGGCCGCCTGGCGCAGCACCGGCGAGATTCAGCATTCCCCGCTGATCTGGGCCGCCTTCGCCACGGTCGACGCTCGCCGCTGAGTCACGAGAACGGCTGAGCCCCCAGAACTATCGCCCCAGAAAGTCGCGGGTCACGAAAAGATAACGCCCCCACCAGTTCTCCGATGAAGCCTCACGAAAGATCGGGAGCGGAGGGCGAATGGCGCGAATCGTGACAGGCATCGTGGTGGCGGCGCTGGCGGCCGCCCTGGCATTGATCGCCGGGCCGATCGGCCGCGCCGAGCCGGATGGCCTGCGGCACTGCGAGGTCAGTGCGGGCCGGCAGCCCGAGACCGCGACACCCGAAGAGGTGGGACTGGATTCGGCCGCGCTGCGGCAGGCCGTGGACTTCGCCTCCGACCCGACCCGATTCACCGTCCAGGTGTTCCGCAACAACTGCCTGATCGGCGGTGGGCCCAGCAATCAACGCGCGGGCGGCGTCGCCTGGAATCTGTGGAGCGGCACCAAGAGTGTGGTGTCCCTGGTCGCCGGGATCGCCGTGGACGAACACAAACTGCGCGTGGACGATCCGATCGACGTCTACCTGCCCGCCGGGCTCGGCGACGCCCCACATCGCGCGATCACCGTGCGCAGCCTGCTGACCGAGACCTCCGGCATGGAGGTCGCCATCGCCTCCGAGGGCGTCACCGGGCTGGTCCGGCTCGACCCGAACGTGGTGGCGCAGGCGCTGGCCATGCCCATCCAGCATCCGCAGGGTGAGACCTGGCAGTACAGTCAGCGGGCCGTGGACCTGCTGGTCTATGTCATCCAGCAGGCCGTGGGCGAGGACTTCCAGGCGTACGCGCAGCGGAACCTGTTCGGCCCGTTGGGCATCGAGAAGTCCGACTACCTCTGGGCGCGGGACCGCAGCGGCAACACCTACGGGCACGCTCACCTGGTGCTGCCGCCCGACGACTACGCCAAACTCGGCCTGCTGCTGGTGAATCGCGGCAATTGGCATGGCCGGCAGCTGATCTCCACCGGCTACCTGGCGCAGGCCACGACGCCGAACGATGTCAATCCCTGCTACGGCTTCCTGATCACCGTCAACGGCCCGGATTGCGAGGACCTGTTCCCCGGACTGCCCAAGGACGCCATCCAGATGGCCGGGATGATGCGCCAGGACAACTTCATCGTCCCCAGCCTGGGCCTGCTGGTCAGCTGGACCGGTGTCACGGTTCCCGGTGGCGCGGTGAGCTTTCCGCACGACGTGCTACGTGGGCTCACCACCGCGTTCCGGACCCCGAGCCTGCCCGACCCGGGTCCGTACGTACCGCGGCCGGACACCAGCCTCACCGATCCGATGTTCATGAACCCCGACGCCACGCTGTCCGCTCTGGGCCTGGGCCCGATGGCCTACCCGGGCTGCGGCATTCTGGAATGCCTCGGTAAGCCGCTGTATCCGCCGTTCGGCGACTGGCCGCCGGGCTGCTTCATCCTCGGCTGCGTGGGGACCGACCCGGCGACGCCGGGCATCCGCTGACCGGTTTCGCCGTGTGGCACACCACCGGGCGAATCCGGATGAAATCCCCGGTGGCGTGCCGCGCGGCGGGACCTATTGGGGCTGGCCGCAGTTGGCGCAGAAGGCGGCACCCACTTGGACCTGGTGGCCGCAGCCTCGACAATTCGATTGCAGGGACAGGGCGGTGCCGCAGGTGGAGCAGAACCTGCCGCCGGTGGTGTGTGCGCCGCAGGTCGGGCAGGACACCCGGGCCGGGGTGGCCACATCGTGCTGGGACGCCCAGTCCTGCTGATAGGCGGCCTCGCGGATCTGCGAGCCACGGGCCTCGGCCTGTGCCTGAGCGATCTGGTGCGCCACCTGCGGCGAGCAGTTGGTGCACTGACCGACCTGCTCGTTCCAGCAGACCTGATGGCAGACCCAGCGGCCGCAGCCGCCGCACGCCCGGAAGTCGTTGCGCACCTGTTCGACCGCACGCGCGAACGCCTTGTCCTTGGTGCTGGAGGAGGAGCCGCCCCAGTGGTTCGAGTAGCTCTCCGCGGCATTGGAGATCTTGTCGATGGCGCGCACCTGATCGCCGAAGAGGTCGCGCAGCACACGCAGCGCACCCCGGCCGCGGGAGAAGTAGTTCTGCTCGAACGGCGACTTGTACGTGGTGCTGCAGCGATCACAACGGAACTCCCACTGGAATCCGTCATCGTTGGATTCGTCGTGGTAAGAGCTGGTGAAGACGACCGGACCGGTCATGGTCGAGTTATTCCTTTGCGGCTGAGCGGAACTCTGTGAACGGACGCGCCCGGAGCCCCCCGGACCGTGTTTCGTCAGGTTCTTATCGTATGACTCAGTCCGCCCGCAACACATCCCACGAATCCCCCGCGGCCGGGGCGCGGATCACGCGGTGAAGCCGACCTCCACCTCGGTGCGGTCGCGCCGCGTGTACATCTCCCAATACTGGTCGCCCAGTTCGGTATTGGTCATGCGCACGATGTCGACGCCCGCCGGAACCAGCTCCGGATGCTCGTCGACGATTCGCTCGGCCGCGCTGTCGCCGATCAGCACCCCGATGTTCAGCAACCCGACATACACGCCCGTATCGCGCAGTTCCTCGGCCAGTTGCAGCAGGTAGCCACGCTGAGCTGCCAGGGCGACACCGAAATTCGACAGATAGGGCAGCACCACGTTCGGTGAGGAGCCCGAGGAGAACAGGAGTGCGCCCGCCCCGCGCTCGACCATGCCGGGGGCCAGAGCGCGGGTGACGAGCATGGGGGAGTGCAGTTTCAGGGCCATGGGCAGGCGCAGGTCCGGTACGTCCAGGGCCAGCGTGGACGGGATGCGGTCGGCCATCTCGCCCGCCGCGCCGTGCAGGGCGACGTCGATCTCGCCGAAGGTCTGCCGGATGGTCGCGACCGCGTCGGCGATCTGCGCCGCGTCGGTCACATCGGCGGGGAAGGCCGCGGCCTCGATGCCTTCGGCCTTCAGATCAGCGACATGCTGTTCGGCCTTGTCGGGTTTGCGGCCGATGACGGCCACCCGGAAGCCCTCCCGGCCGAAGCGCCGGGCGACGCCCATGCCCAGGCCGGGGCCGAATCCGAAGATCGCGATGGTCTTGCTCATGCTCGTTCCTCACTAAGTTGAGTCATGGTTCAAGTTATGTGACCGACGCTAGCATGAACTTGAACCTATGCTCAACTTAAATTCGCTGCCCGATTTGTAGGATCGGCGAATGCCCGCGCAGAAACCCCTCCGCCTCGACGCCCGCCGCAATCGCGACGCGCTGGTGGCCGCGGCGCGCGAGGTCTTCGCCGAACGCGGGCTCGACGCGCCGCTCAAGGAGATCGCCGCCCGCGCGGGCGTGGCCATCGGCACGCTGTACAACCGCTTCCCGACCCGGGACGATCTGATCGCGGCGGCCGTGGAGGATCGCATCGAGGCGGGCGGGCGCATTGCGGAAGAGGCCCTGGCTCTTGATGATCCGTGGGGGTCGTTCGTCTATCTCGTTGAAAAGATCTGTGAGCTACAGGCTTACGACCGGCTGCTCAACGAGCTGGCGCTGCGTGCCGCGCCCAGTCCGGAGATCGCCGCGCAACGCGATCGAGGGCACGCGGTCATGCGCGAAATCATCACGCGCGCACAAGATGCCGGGGTGCTGCGGGCGGACTGGGCGCTCGAGGACATCGCCTTCATCACCTGGTCGCACACCCGGGTGGTGGAGCAGACCGCGGGTATCGCACCCGAGGCCTGGCGGCGCAATCTGGCCCTCATGCTCGACGGGCTGCGCGCGGAAGCCGCTCACCCGCTGCCGGTTCCGCCGATCAGCGAAGAGCAGCTGAGCCGCTCGCTGCTGGCCGATCCGGACCGCGACTGACCGGGCGGATCGCCGCCCCGAGAAAACGGTGGAATCGGCTCCGGTTACCGTCGAGGGGATAATTCGTTCGCTTGTGTGTTGGAGGTAGTGACAATGGCAGGGATTCCCGCGGTACCGACCTCGCTGCTGGTGGCCGGAGGGCTCACCGGTGGCTTCGCCCTCGCTCAGGCCACCAAGAAGCGTCAGCTCGGTGGCGCGGTGTTCGCGGCGGGCACGGCGGCCGCCTTCCCGCGCTGGCGCAAGACGGTCGGCACCGGTGGTGCGGCCGCGTTGACCGGGCTCGCCGTCGGCGCGATGGGGGCCTCGCACCCGCTCGCCAAGAAGATCGGAGCCTGGCCGTCGGTCGCGGTGGTGTCCGGTGTGGTCGCGGTGGCCGCGTGGGCCGCGGTGGACCGTCGCGCCTGATTCATCCGCCGGTCCTCCGGCGTGTTTCGGACCGTAAGGTTCGAGGGCGTGCCGGGGGACCGGAAGCGCAATACCGTGGAGTATGCGCACTTTCGTTCATCTGCTGCTGTTCGCCGCCGCCATCGCGGTGGCGGTCGGGGTTTTCGGTCCGCTGGTCGGCACGGTCGACGCGCGGAATGTCCAGTTCTCCGACCTGCGGAGCGGATTCGCCTCGGGCCGGTCACTGGACCAGATCGGCGCGCAGTCAGGGTCCTTCACGACCTCCCTGGCCATCGGGCTGCTCGGAGTGGCGGCCGTGGTGCTGGTGGCCGCGCTGGTCGGATCGCGGATCCTGGGCTGGATCGGCGTCCTCGTCGGCCTGGCCGGGCTCGGCGTGCTGACCTGGCGGCTCGACCAGCGCTTCGATCACGAGCTACGCACCGAATACCGGCATCTGCTCAGCGGGACCTGGGGGTTGTACCTGGTCGGCGGCGGGCTGGTGCTGTCGCTACTGCTCCTGCTGATCCCCCGCGAGCGCCGCTTGCCGCCGTCGCCCGGACCCGGCTTCTGATCTCGTAATCCACTGTCGGCCTTCACTGTTCGATCAACTACCGAACCACCGCGTAACCCGGCGTCGTATCTAGGGCGAACGAGGAGGTTCATTCGATGCACACCAACAACGCCCTGATCGCCGTCCGGAAACCGCTGACCTGCCTGGTCGCGGCCGGAGCCCTGTTCGCCACCGTCGCCGGCATCGCCGCGGCCGAACCGCCGGGCTCGTCGATCTCGGGCGGCTCCGGGGCCGGATCCACCGCCCCCGGCACATCCCACCACACCGTCATCACCTACTCGACCGACCCCTACGGCTACTCCTACCAGTACGAATACGTCGACCCCGCCCCGCAACCCGCCGCCCCCGACCCGGCTGCCACCAACCGGCTCAGCACCGGCGGTTCGGACCACACCTGGATGCCCGTCGCCCGCCCCGACGGCACCGGCTGGACGGTGTGCACCCAATATTCCACCGTCTGCGGACGCAGCCGAAAATCCTGACCCGCCTTGGGTGGGATCGCTCCGAACCGCTGCTCTCGCAGTGAATTCCGGAACCTCACCGGCCGAGTAGCTGGATCAATCTGCGCAGCTGCGCGCTGTAATACTCTTCGAATTCCGGTGAGCCGGGCTGCTTTCCGGTCGCCTGCAGGGCCGTCTCGGGAAGCATGACGGGTGCCAGAATCATGCCCATCAGGGCCATTCTGACGAAGGCGGGGTCGACCCCGGGCGAGATCTCGCCGCGTTCCTGAGCTCGGGTCAGGTTTTCCAGATCGGCGTCGACAGTAGCCGATCCATCCAAATAGTCGGTGGCAGAACCACTTCCGGTAAGGCCGCGCCACACCAGCAGACGGGCCGGGCGGGGATCGGCGAGCACCGCGGACAGATACCGGGCGGCGACCTCGTCGAGCGGGAGTTCCGGATCCGCACGCTCGGCTTCCGCCGCGGGCCAGCCACGCTGAATCTCTTGGTACAGGCCCTCTTTACCGCCGAAGTAGTAGGCGATCAGCTGCTTGTTGACCCCGGCGCGATCGGCGATCTCCTGCACCCGGGCACCGTCGAAGCCCTTGGCGGCGAACTCGTCCAGGGCCGCGTCCAGCAGGGCCTGGCGGGAGCGCTCGGCATCGCGGCGGCGATCGGCGGCGCTGGGCGCGCGCCGGGGCCGGCGGCCCGCGGTAGGCGGGACGGGGTCCGTGTCGGGGTCGGGCGCGGTTGCCATCCGACCATCGTAATGCGGTGGATGACTGTGTCATCCACCGTGCCGACTGTGTCATACATCCGTATGTCATCCGTTTGGTTGACACTTTTATCCAAACAGATGACACTTCGACGTGTGACTATCTCGAACATCCCGGGCGCGGCCGTGGATCGGGCCGCGCTCACTCCGCAGGCGCGCCGGGCCATCGTGGTCGTGCTGGTCGGCGCGATACTCGCCTTCTTCGACGCGACCGTCGTCAATGTGTCCCTGAAATCGCTGGCCACCGATCTGGGTGGCACGCTCGACGCGATTCAGTGGGTCGTCACCGTCTACCTGCTGGTGCAGGCGGCCGTGCTACCCGTGACCGGCTGGGTTGCACGGCGCGTCGGGCGTAAACGGCTCTATCTCGGTGCGCTGCTGCTGTTCACGCTTGCCTCGGTGGCCTGTGCCGCCGCGGAGGGCGTCGGCACGCTGATCACGGCCCGGGTGGCCCAGGGGCTGGGGGCCGGCGTCATGATCCCGGTCGGGCAGATGATCCTGGTTACCGCGGCAGGGCGGGACGGGATGGCGAAAGCCATGGCGGCGGCGGGCATTCCGATGGTGCTGACCCCGGTGATCGGACCGACGATCGGCGGGCTACTGCTGGAATACGCGGGCTGGCAATGGATTTTCCTGATCAACGCGCCGATCGGCGCGATCGGGCTGGTGCTGGCCGTGCGGCTGCTGCCGCGCGATGAGCGCGCCGAATCCGCCGAGGCGCTTGATGTGCTCGGTCTGATCCTGGTCTCGGCGGGCATGGTCGGGGTCACCTACGGACTGTCCGAGGCAGCGTCGCGTGGCTTGACCGACCCGAAGGTGCTCGTAACACTGTGCGGCGGTGCGATTCTGATCGCGGTATTCGTCGCGCATTCGCTGCGAGTCCGGAATCCGGTCCTGGACCTGCGCCTGTGGCGGGACCGCTACTTCGCCGCTGGGACGGTCTCGACCCTCGTCATCGGCGCGGTGACGTTCGGTGCAATGGTGCTGCTGCCCTTGTACTTTCAGCTGAACCGCCATCAGGACGCCGCGCATACCGGCCTGCTGATGGCACCGCAGGGTGTCGGCGCGGCCATTGCCATGGGCCTGTCCGCGCGCCTCTACGAGCGCGTCGGCGCCCTCACTTGCCTGCTCGGCGCCCTCGTCTGCTGCGTCGCCACCGTTCCGTTCATGCTGCTCGCCGACGACACCCCCTACTGGCTGCTCTGCCTCGCCATGATCGCGCGCGGCCTGGGCATCGGCCTGGCCGCCATGCCCGCCATGACGGCAGCCATGCGGGATCTAACTCCGTCCCAGATCATCGACGCCACACCACAACTCACCGTCATGCAGCGTGTCGGCGGCTCGATCGGCACCGCCGCCTTCGTAATGATCCTGCAACGGCACCTGCCTGGCGGGATCGGCCTGCCGGGCCGAGGGGACGCCTTCGCGGTGACCTTCGGCTGGGTGTTCGCGGGCTCCGCTCTCGCTCTCCTGCCGACCGGGCTGCTGGCGGTCCTGGAGCGTCGATCACATAAGCGCCCGGCGGTCAGCGCCGCGGCGAGTTGATCGGCGATGCGGTCCAGGCACAGCTGGTTCGGCAGATGTGCGGGCTGGTCATCGGTGGGTGTCCAGCCAGTGCGCCACGGTGTCCAGGGCCGACTGGTCGATGGGCTGGAAGTTGTCGTGCAGGACGTCGTTGGTGGGGCCGAGGGAGTGGCCGAGGCCGGGGAAGAAATGGAGGGTGTGGTCGCGGTTGCCGGCGGCGGACAGGGCGGCGTCGAGGCTGGACGAACCCGCGGGAGGGACGTTGGCGTCGTCCATACCCTGCAGGATGAGCACGGGCGCAGTCAGTTTCGGGGCCTGTTCGATGAGGCTGGGGAGGGCGCGGGCCGGGTCGTAGATGTCGTAGATGCCGCCGGGGCGCATCGCGGACTCCAGGTAGAACTGGTAGACGGGGCGAAACTCGAGGTCCACGTCGAGCTTGCCGTCTCGGTTGAGATCCCAGGTCGGGCGGACGGTGAAGTCTCCGGCATCGGCGTTCACGCAGGCGAAGCGGAGTGCGAGCTTGGCCATGAGGCCGCCGTCGCCGTGGAAGGCGCGGCCGAGCTCGTCCGGCCCGAGCAGGCCGTTCGACGCGAACCGCGAGAGGTACGGCGCGTAGACCTGCTCGCCCTGATAACCGAAGGTCACGCGCCAGGGGAGTGCCACCGGGCCCTGGAAGATGGTTCCGGCCAATTCCGGATGGGTCGTCGCCAGGGCGGCCGCGACGCTGCTGCCCTCGCTCCAGCCGTAGACGAAGACACGGTGCGGGTCGACGTGTGAATCCTGCTCGGCGGCGCGCAGGACCTGATCGGCGTCGTCCCGCATGTCGTTCAGGTCGAGTTTGGTCCAGTAGTCGGCACTGTCGACATCGCCGGGGCCGCGCACGTAGCGCTTGTTGTAGCGCATGACGGCGTAGCCGCGGCTGGTCAGGTCGTCCGCGATATCGAGAAATATATGCGAGCCGGACGCTTGGTCGGCGTTGAGATCCTCGGGGCCCGACCCCGGAATCAGCACCACCACGGGCGCATTGCGCGACCCCGCAGGAAAGTCCAGCTCACCCGAGCCGGTGAAATCTCCGAACTGAAAGGTGAAGGACTCGCGTTCGACCGTGGGCTCCGCAGCGGCCACGCCGCCGGTGCCCAGTACCAGCGCGATCGCCCCCAGCGCCACTGCCCCGCGGATCCCCATGAGCGGAATCTAACCGCCGGTGCGCGATGCGGCAATCCGATTCAGAAGTCGAGGTCGTGCAGGCGGGAGGTGAGGAAGTCCGCTTCGACCTTGTTCTCCGCGAGTAGCAGGGCCTCCTGGTAGGCGAGGCGGGCCTCGTCGAATCTGCCCAGGCGGGTGAGGAATTCGGCGCGGGCGGCGGGGAGGTAGTGGTAGGCGGTGAGCTGGGGTTCGGCGGCCAGGCGGTCGAGTTCGTCCAGGCCGCGCTGCGGGCCGTGGGCGTGGCCGAGGGCGACGGCGCGATTGAGGGCGACGACGGGGGAGGGCCAGACGGCGATGAGATGGTCGTAGAGACCGGCGATCTCGTGCCAGTCGGTGGCGTCGAAGGCGGGGGCCTCGGCGTGGACGGCGGCAATGGCCGCCATGAGCGGGAAGCGGCCCGGCGCGCGGCCGCGTAATGACCTGCGCACCAAGGCTATTCCCTCGGAGATGGCCCGGCGGTCCCAGTGCGCGCGGTCCTGCTCGGCCAGCGGCAGGAAGCGTCCGGTCTCGTCGGTGCGGGTGCCGCGGCGGGCGTCGGTGAGCAGCAGCAGCGCGTACAGGCCCGCCACATCCGGGTCGTTGGGCAGCAGCAGGCGCAGCATGCGGGCCAGGTCCAGGGCGCGCTCCACCAGTTCGGGGCGGACCAGTTCGGCGCCGGCCGGGGCGGTGTGGCCGGTGGTGAACAGCAGGTGCAGCACGGTCAGCACCGCGTCGACGCGGTCCGGCAGTTCCTCGTCGGACGGGAGGCGGTAGGGGATGTGCGCCTCGGCGATCTTCTTCTTGGCCCGCGTGATGCGCGCCGCCATGGTCGGTTCCGCGACCAGGAAGGCGCGCGCGATCTCCGGAGTGGACAGACCACACAGCAGGCGCAGGGTCAGCGCCACCCGCGCCTCCATCGACAGCGCCGGGTGACAGCAGATGAAGATGAGCCGCAGCCGATCGTCGGCCACCGAGTCCGGGGCGGCCGGGTCGGGCACGGGATCCTCCACCAGCAGCGGAATCGAGCGCTCGAACGCGATGTCGCGGCGCAGGGCGTCCAGGGCGCGCCGCCTGGCCACCGTGGTCAGCCAGGCGCCCGGACGATCCGGGATCCCCGACTCCGGCCAGGCCTGCAGGGCCTGGGTGAACGCCTCCTGCACAGCCTCTTCGGCGAGATCGATATCGCGGGTCACCCGCACGGTCGCCGCCAGCACGAAGCCCCACTCGCGCCGGTGCGCGTCGGCGACCGCGGCGGCCACCTCCGGCGTCGTCACGGTTCGTCGTGCGGGTGGATCGGCCGGACCTCGACACAACCGAACGGCGACGGCACGTCCACGGCGATCCGGATGGCCTCGTCCAGATCGGCCGCCTCGACCAGGTAGTAGCCGCCCAGAACCTCTTTGGTCTCGGCGAACACGCCATCGGTGATGACCGGGCGGCCGTGCTCGTCGTGCCGGATCGTGGTCGCGGTCGAGGTGGGGCGCAGGCGGTTACCGCCGCGCAGCCGGTCGGCGTGCGCGGCCATGAACTCGAGGTGCTCGTTCAGGGTGCGCTGCCGCACGGCCGGGTCCGCGGCCAGCCAGGTCTGTTCGTCCTGGTGGATCAGCAGCAGGTACTCGGGCATGTCACTGCTCCCTTCGCTGGGTGGATCGCACGGCTCCGTTGCCGTGTCACTGCTGACGTCGTTGTCGCTCAACCCGTCGTTCGGGATGGCGGCGAAATCGACACGGTCGCGAAAAAATTCTCGACCAGATTGTCGATTCCCGGCCGGAGCCGCGCGACGGATTCACGAGTCGGCCGACCGGGCCGTCCACCCGACAGGAGAAACGACAATGTCCACCTACATCCTCGCCTTCCGTAACGACCCCAACCGCGCAGCCACGCCCGATCAGGAAAAGCTGTGGGCCGACTGGTTCGCCGAGATCGGCGAGCGCGTCACCGATTTCGGTAATCGCGTGGGCCAGACCGTCATGCTGGGCGACAACCCCGCCGCGCCCGACCGGCTCTCCGGCTATGTCGCCGTCGAGGCCGACGACCTGGACTCGGCGGTGAAACTCGCCTCCGGCTGCCCGGGCCTGACCTATGGCGGCCGCGTGGAGGTCGGCGAACCCGTCCCCATGTCCTGACGCCCGAGTGTCCGGGCCCGCACCCCCACCGGGCCCGGTGCCCGCCCTGACGGCTCGTTCCCGCCGGATCCCTGCCAATTACCCCTATGGGGTATATGGTCGAGGTCGGTGAGAGTCAGTCGGCGGAGGAGTACGAGATGGATCGGCAGAGTGACCAGCGGACCACGGTCCTGGACATCCGGGGCCTGCACTGGGCCAGCCAGCAGAACGTGGTGAAATCGGTCCTCGGCCGCCGGCCGGGCGTCCTCGCCGTCGACCCCAACCCAGTCTCCCAAACCGCCACCGTCACCTTCGACCCCGCCCACACCTCCGTCGCCGACCTCCGCGCCTGGGTCCAGGAATGCGGCCTGCACTGCGCCGGCCAATCGGTTCCCAACCACGTCTGCGACCCCATGGCCGAACCCTCGGTCGCAACCCACGCCGCTCATGCGGGCACCGACCACGCGGGCATGGACCATGCAGCGCATACGGATTCAGGTCATGAGGCGCATGCGGGCATGGATCACAGCGCGCATGCGGGGATGGATCATGCCGCGATGGGGCACGGTGCACATACCGGGCACGCGGGGATGTCCATGGAGGACATGGCCGCTGACATGCGGAACCGGTTCGTAGTGGCCGCCGTGTTCTCGGTACTGGTGATGCTGTGGTCGCCGATGGCCACTGACATGTTCGGGTGGCATCTGCCGGTGCCGTTCGGAATGCGTTCGGACATCTGGGAATTGGTCCTCAGCCTGCCGGTGATCTTCTACTCCTCGACCATCTTCTTCACCGGGGCGTGGGCGGCGCTGAAGGCGCGGACGCTGGACATGATGGTGCTGGTCGCGGTCGGTATCGGGGCGGGATGGCTGTACTCCCTCGGCATTACGCTGACCGGCGGCGGCGAGGTCTTCTACGAGGCCTCGACCATGCTGGCCACCTTCGTGCTGCTCGGCCACTGGTTCGAGATGCGGGCGCGGGGCGGCGCCAATGACGCGATTCGCACGCTGCTGGATCTGGCGCCGCCGCAGGCGGTGGTGATCCGGGACGGGCAGGAAGTCGAAATCCCCACGGCCGAGGTGAAAGTCGGCGATCTGCTGCTGGTGCGCCCGGGCTCGAAGATCGCGGTGGACGGCCTCGTGGAGGACGGGACCAGCGAGGTCGACGAGTCCATGGTGACCGGCGAGAGCCTGCCGGTGCACAAGGAGCCGGGCTCGGCGGTCATCGGCGCGACCCTCAACGAGAACGGCACGCTGCGGGTGCGCGCCACCAAGGTGGGAGCGGACACCGCGCTGGCGCAGATCGTGAATCTGGTGCAGCAGGCCCAGAATTCGAAGGCCCCGGGCCAGCGACTGGCCGACCGCGCGGCCTTCTGGCTGGTGCTGGTCGCCTTGATCGGCGGTGCGCTGACCCTGGCGGTGTGGCTGCTGGCGGGGGCCACCGTCGCCAAGGCCATGCTGTTCGCCATCACGGTCGTGGTCATCACCTGCCCCGACGCCCTCGGCCTGGCCACCCCGACCGCCATCATGGTCGGCACCGGCCTGGGCGCGAAACGCGGCGTGCTGTTCAAGAACGCGATGGCACTGGAGAGTTCGGCCCGCATCCGGACCGTGGTGATGGACAAGACCGGCACCCTCACCAAGGGCGAGCCGGAGGTCACCGAAATCGTCACCGGCCCCGGGCTTTCCGAGGCCGACCTGCTACCCCTGCTGGCCGCCGTCGAACGCGAGTCCGAGCACCCGCTGGCCGACGCCGTGGTGCGCTACGCCAAAGAGCACGGCCCTACCGACGCCCGCGCGGTGGACTTCGAGAACGTCCCCGGTCACGGCGCGATCGCCACCGTGGACGGCCGCCGCGTGGTCATCGGCAATCGCCGCCTGCTCGACCGCGAGGGCGTCGACCTGGGCGAGCTGGCCGCAGCCCGCGACCGGGTGGCGGGCGCGGGCCGGACCGCGGTGCTGGCCGCCGTCGACGGCGAGCCCGCCGCCGTCATCGGCATTGCCGACGCGCCCCGCGAGAGCTCCGCCGCAGCCGTTGCGGACCTGCACGACATGGGCGTCGAAGTGGTGATGCTGACCGGCGACAACCAGGCGACCGCTGAGCGCATCGCCGCCGAACTCGGCATCGACACCGTCATCGCCGAGGTGCTGCCCGGCGACAAGGCCGCCAAGATCATCGAGTTGCAGTCCGCCGGACGGAAGATCGCCATGGTCGGCGACGGCGTCAACGACGCCCCCGCGTTGGCCCAGGCCGATCTCGGCATCGCCATCGGCGCGGGCACCGACGTCGCCATCGAGACCGCCGATGTGGTGCTCATGCGCTCCGATCCGCTGGACGTCCCCACCGCGCTGCGCATCGGCCGCGCCACGCTGCGCAAGATGCATCAGAACCTGGCCTGGGCGGTCGGCTACAACAGCCTGGCCCTGCCGATCGCGGCCGGCGTCTTCGAGCCCGCCTTCGGCTTCACGCTGCGACCGGAGATCGCCGCCATGTCCATGTCGGGGTCCAGCATCATCGTGGCCCTGAACGCCCTGTCCCTGAAGCGTTTGCGTCTGCCCGAACGGGACTGAGCCGCACCGGTACCGCTGTGCGCTGGGTTACACCTCGGCCGAGGGGTGAGTCGATTCATGATGCTGAGAGTTAGCTAGTGCTAATACAGTGGGACTGCACCATGTTCCCGGCCCGAAAGATTTGAAAAATGCCCGTGATCGACCTCGGTTCCGCCGCCATCAACCTGGCCAACACCGTCACCGGTATCGCCGCCAACATCACCTACATCCTGAAGGCGTGGGGCCTGGCCTGATTCGCCCCGCAACGCACGAAACCGCCTCCTCGGAGGCGGTTTTCGCGTATGCGGGCAGGTTATGCGGGATGGCCGTGGTGTTCGGCCCATTCGCGGGACAGGATGGACATGACGGTCGCGTCGATCCACTCGTCGCCGTAGCGCAGGGATTCGCGCAGGACGCCCTCGGGACGGAAACCGGCCTTCTCGTAGGCACGGCGAGCGCGCGGGTTGAAGGCATAGACCTCCAGGGAGATTCGGTGCAGGCCGAGCTTCTCGAACCCGTAGCCGACGATCAGCCGCGTCGCCTCGGTGCCCAGACCGCGGCCCTGGCCATCGGGGCCGATCAGGATGCGGAAGTTGCAGCTGCCATTGCCGGGATCCCACCGATTGAGGACGGCCTCCCCGACGCAGCGGCCGGTCGCGATGTCGGCAATGGCCAAATCGAGGCGGTCCGGCTGGGTTTCGCGCGTGGCGTACCAGTCGCGCAAGCGCTCGTGCTCGGCCGGATCCTCCGGCACGGGCTCGGTGGACTCCTCGTGGACGCTGCCGGTCAGCCGCCGGACGTCGGGATCGCGCAGGGCCGCGAGGATGGCGTCGAGGTCTTCGGGGATGAACGGCCGCAGGAGAACTTTCGCGCCGGTCAGGGTGGGCTTGATCGAAAAGTCGGCGGATTCGAACACCGGTGAATTATCGCGCCGAGATGAATAGAGTCGGCGAATGGCCAGTTCACCCTCGGGGCCGTCGCCGGCCACGCTCGCCGACGTCCTGCCGTCCGTCGCCGCGTCCTTCGGGCTCGACCAGGGCAATCCGCTGGTCCTCGCACCCAACCGGGATGTGGTGGTACTGCTGATCGACGGCCTCGGCGCGGAACTTCTCGCCCGCCACGCCGACAGCGCGCCTACCCTGGCCGCGCACGTCCGCACCACCCTCACCGCGGGCTTTCCCGCCACCACCGCGACCAGTCTCGCCAGCCTCGCCCTCGGCGCGCCCTGCGCGACACACGGCATCATCGGCTACAGCTTCGCACTGCCCGACGGCGACCGTCTCCGCCTGCTGAATGCGCTGCGCTGGAGTTTCGACAGCGCGACCGGCGAGGACGCCCGCGACGCGTACCCGCCGGAGTCGGTGCAGCCGCACACCAGCCGCCTGGAGGACCTGGCCGCCCACGGCGTCGAGTTGCACTACGTGATCCCCGGCTACCAGCGCACCTCCGGTCTGACCCGGGCCGCCTTCCGCGCGCCGGGCACCCTGCACGCGGCTGCCACCCTCGATGAGCTTCGAGCTGGAATCCTCACTGTCGCACGGCATTCCGGCACGAACTCCCGCTTCGCCTACGCCTATTTCCCCGATCTCGATGCCAACGGTCATCTGTACGGACCCGAATCGCCGCAGTGGCTGGCCGTGCTCCGCGATATCGACGCCTGCCTCGCCGGCCTGTTCGCCGAACTCCCCTCCACCTGCACGGTGCTGATCACCGGCGATCACGGAATGATCCACGTGGACACCGTCATCGACCTGGACACGCGGCCCGTGCTGCATCGCGATGTCCGGCTGATCGGCGGCGAGGCGCGGGTCCGCCACATCTACCTCGACCGCCCCGAAGCCCTGGGCGACGCCCACTCCGCGTGGACCGCCGAACTGTCCACGCACGCAACGGTCGTGACCCGCGAGCAGGCGCTCGACGAGCACTGGTTCGGCCCGACCCCGCCCATACCGGTGATCGCCTCCCGCATCGGCGATCTCATCGCCGTCGCCGAGGGTGCCGCGGTCCTGGTCCGCCCCGCCCTCGAGCCCCTGGAGTCCGCCCTCGTGGGCCATCACGGTGCCCGCACCTCGGCCGAGCAACTCGTCCCCCTCATCGTCACACCCTGATTTCGAATGGGTGCGGCGCTCGCTGCGGCACTCAGGTGCGCAGTAACGCGGTCTGGACCTTGCGCAGGCGGTCCACATCGCCGCGGAAGCCGGCCACGGCGTCGTTGTAGAGGAACGCCTCCCACAGCCGGACCAGGGCGTAGGCCAGGGTGTCGCGCTCGATGGGAGGCTGGTAGCCCTCGGACTCGGCGCGCTCGATGAACCGCTCCACCAGGGCCACCGCGGTCTGGTGCACGATTCCGTCACCGCGGGTGATCAGGCGCAGGGCCGCGGTCGATTCATTGTCGAAATACGAACGCAGCGCGTCGTTCTCGACCAGCAGATCGATGGTCCGGTTGAGTGCCGCGGTGAGCCGCTCACCGCCCGCCCCGCGGGAGCGGCGATCGGCATGGGCCACGACCCGCTCCAGCTGCCGCGCCACGGCCGCGCCCAGCAGGCCGTCCCGGGATCCGAACCAGCGGTAGATGCTGGCGCGGCCCACCCGCAGCTGGGCGGCAATGGCATTGACGTCCACCCGTTTTCCGCTCAGGAACACGGCGATGGCGGCTTCGAGCACATCGTCCCGGCTGGCCGAGGCGGGCCGGCCCGGTGCTCTGGTGCCCTCCGCGCGTGTCACGCGGACAGCTTAGGGGCCAGGTATGCCGACAGTGTGCGGGCAGTGGCCACCCGTCCCAGGGCGAGGGCCTGCTGGAGCACCCCGGGATCGCGGTCGATGCGCCCGATATCGGGTGCGCTGTGCGGCGGGTGGATCTGCAGCACGGCCGGATCGGAGTCGAAGTCCCGCTCGTCGCTGTGGTGTCGCTGGACCCGATCGAGCCACGGTCCGACCGTCCCCGGCGCGTGCCGGGACAGGAAGCGGGCCACCACCCGGGATTCCAGACCCGAAGGGGGACGCATGGTTTCGCCGGCGCGGCGGGTGCGCAGCACCAGGACGCGGGTCGCGCCCTGCGTCAATGCCGTTCGCACCGGGACGGATTCGGAGAGCCCGGCATCGACGTACCGGCGCGCACCGATCCGCACCGGCCGCCCAGCCAGGATCGGCAGGCAGGTCGAGGCCCGCAGCGCCGTCTGCACCGAGCGCACATCGCTGAGCTCCGGATGCAGATCGACGGCCGCGCCGGTGTCGGCGTCGGTGGCGATGGGGTGGAAGGTGATCGAATTGGCCAGGATCGCAGGGAAATCCATGGGCACGATGCGCTCGTACACCGTGTGCACCAGGTATTCGGTATCGACCACGCGGCCGCCGCGCAGGGCCCGGGCCGGACTGATCACGCGGTTGATCACCTCGGGATTCCAGGCCCGCCGCGAAACCACCGCGCGCCCGCAGAGCAGCCAGGCGGCGTTCAACGCGCCCGCCGACGCCCCGTACACCGCGTCGAAGCAGGACAGGATGCCCAATTCCTCGATGGCCATGGCCATGCCGTGCGAGTACGCGCCGCGCGAGGAGCCGCCCTCGATGACGAGGGCCAGCCGATGTGAGTCCGTGCGCTGCCCGGGCGCGCTGCCCTCGCGATGCCGGTGGGCGATGAGCTCGCCGACGCCGAGTGTGCGGTCGTGGTCGGGCACGGATGGCTCCCTTGGATGTCGGTGGTGTGCGCGGCCGTTCGAGTATACGACCCTATTTGAGACAATGGTGTCTCTGTGTATCATATCCGGTGATGGCGTGGGTAGCCATGAACCTGGAGGTCAACGCATGCAACTAGCGCTCACCGACGACGAGCTCGCCTTCCGCGACGAGCTGCGCGCGTTCTATCGGAGCGAGATCCCGGCCGACATCCGCAACCGGCAGCGGCACGGGCAGGAACTGAGCAAGGACGACATCGTCACCACCCAGCGCATCCTCAACGCGCACGGGCTGGCCACCCCGAACTGGCCGGTGGAATGGGGCGGCAAGGACTGGACCCCCATCCAGCGCCATATCTGGCACGACGAGATGCAGCTGGCCTCGGTGCCCGAACCGCTCACCTTCAATGCCAACATGATCGGCCCGGTCATCGCGCACTTCGGCTCCCAGGAGCTCAAGGAGCGCTTCCTGCAGCCCACCGCCAATCTCGACATCTGGTGGTGCCAGGGCTTTTCCGAGCCCGAGGCGGGCTCGGACCTGGCCTCGCTGCGCACCGTCGCGGTCCGCGACGGCGACAGCTACGTGATCAACGGCCAGAAGACCTGGACCACCGCCGCCCAGTCCGCCGACTGGATGTTCTGCCTGGCGCGCACCAATCCGGACGCGCCCAAGAAGCAGGCCGGCATCTCCATGCTGCTGTTCCCGCTCGACACCCCCGGCGTGACCGTACGGCCGATCAAGCTCATCGACGGCGGCCACGAGGTCAACGAGGTGTTCCTGGAGAACGTCCGGGTGCCCGCGAATCAGCTTGTCGGCGAGGAGAACCAGGGCTGGACCTACGCCAAGTTCCTGCTCGGCAACGAGCGCACCGGCATCGCCGCGGTCGGTCAGACCAAGGTGAAGCTGTGGCTGGCCAAGGAACACGCCAAGCAGACGCGCCTGGGCGAGAAGACCCTGCTCGAGGATCAGCTTTTCGCGACCCGCCTCGCCGAGCTCGAAAACGAGCTGCTGGCACTGGAACTGGTGCAGCTGCGGGTGGCCGCGGGCTCGGCCGACGGCAAGCCCAACCCGGTCTCCTCGATTCTCAAGCTGCGCGGCACCGAGCTCCAGCAGGCCGTCACCGAACTGCTGGTCGACATCGCCGGACCGGATTCCGTTGCGCGCGAGGATGAGTCGGACCCGGACTGGGCCCGCCGCAGCACCGCCACCTATCTGAACTACCGCAAGACATCGATCTACGGAGGATCCAACGAGGTGCAGCGCGGCATCATCGCCTCGACGATCCTCGGACTGTGAGGCAGCACCATGGATTTCGATCTCACCCCCGAACAGGACATGCTGCGCGACACCGTGCGTGACGTGCTGTCCCGTGGCTACACCCCCGAGCGCCGCAACGACATCGTCGGCACCGAACTCGGCTGGGATACCGATATCTGGGCCACCTTCGCCGAAATCGGCCTGCTCGGACTGACCTTCGCCGAGGAGGACGGCGGCATGGGCGCCGGGCCCATCGAGGCCATGCTGGTCATGACCGAGATCGGCCGCGCCCTGGCCCCCGAACCCGTGCTGGACTGCGCACTGCTGCCGGGCGGGCTCGTCTCCGCCGTCGGCGCCGACGCACAGCGCAAGGACCTGCTGCCGCGCATCGCCGAGGGGGAGCTCAAGCTCGCCTTCGCGCACGGCGAACCGGGGCTGCGCTGGCCCGCCACCGACACCGCCACCCAGGCGGTACGGCAGCCCGACGGCTGGCGCATCACCGGCCGCAAACACCCGGTCTCCCACGGTGATTGCGCCGATCTGCTCGTCGTGAGCGCGGCACTCGACGACGGCATCGGGCTGTTCCTCGTCGATCCCGCCGATCCGGGCGTGCGGCGCACCGCCTATGCCACCCACGACGGGCTGCGCGGCGCGGACATCGCATTCGACGGCGCGGTGGCCGAACCGCTCGGCGAGCCGGTCGATGCCGCCGCCGCCATCCAGGCCGCCCTGGCCGGGGCGCAGGCGGCTCTGTGCGCCGAGGCCATCGGCGCGATGGAGGAGTCCCTGCGGCTCACCGCGGAATACCTGAAGACGCGCAAGCAGTTCGGGGTGCCGCTGCGCACCTTCCAGACCCTGACCCAGCGCGCCGCCGACATGTACGTGTCGCTGGAACTGGCCCGCGGCATGAGCATGTACGCGTCCATGTCGCTGGCCGACGGCATCGTCGATCCGGTCGTCGCCTCCCGCGCCAAACTGCGGATCGGGCGCTCCGCCCGGCACATCGGGCAGGAGGCCATCCAGATGCACGGCGGCATCGGCATGACCGACGAATACCCCGTCGGCCACTACACCGCGCGGCTCACCGCCATCGAGCACACCCTCGGTGACTCCACCGACCACCTGCGCTACCTCGGCGGGTACGTGGCGGATTACCAGATGGTCGAAATCTGATGCACATTCGCGGCGCGGTCCTGGAGGAGATCGGACGGGCGCGGCCCTACGCGCAGTCGCGGCCGATCAGCGTGTGCCGGCTCGAACTCGGCGATCCCGGACCCACCGAGGTGCTGGTCGCCATCGAAGCGGCCGGGCTGTGCCACTCGGATCTGAGTGTGGTGGACGGCAATCGGCCCCGCCCGCTGCCCATGCTGCTCGGCCACGAGGCCGCGGGCACCGTGCTGGCGGTCGGCGAGCGGGTCGCCGATCTGCTCATCGGACAGCGAGTGGTCATGTCCTTCCTGCCGCGCTGCGAAGAGTGCGACGCGTGCGCACGGGACGGGCAGCTGCCCTGCACCGCGGGCACCCGCGCCAATACCGCCGGTGAACTGCTGCACCATGCCGGGCACCTGTCGCGCGGCGGCGACCGGGTGCGGCACCACCTGGGCGTCTCCGGCTTCGCCACACACGCCGTGGTGGACCGGGCCTCCCTGGTGCCGGTCGGCAACTCGGTGCCGCCGGAGATCGCGGCACTGTTCGGGTGCGCGGTGCTGACCGGCGGCGGGGCGGTACTGAACG
Source organism: Nocardia sp. NPDC051981 (assembly GCF_040680715.1). Taxonomy (NCBI): domain Bacteria; kingdom Bacillati; phylum Actinomycetota; class Actinomycetes; order Mycobacteriales; family Nocardiaceae; genus Nocardia; species Nocardia sp. NPDC051981. Next base: position 129,058 of record NZ_JBFAXK010000014.1, read on the forward strand.
TGGCCGATCCGCGTCCGCAGGACAGCCTCATGGTGGTCGGGCTCGGCGGCGTCGGGATGGCCGCCCTGCTGACCGCGAAAGCCATTGGCGTGGAACGCGTCATCGCGGTGGATCGGCTGGCGGAAAAACTCGCCATGGCGAAGGAGCTCGGGGCCACCGAGACGTACACGCCGGAGCAGATCGCCGACCAGGGGATCCGGGCGCGGTACGTGGTGGAGTGCGCCGGGCATCCGGCCGCATTCGAAACCGCCTATACGGCAACCGAACCCGGCGGCATGACCATCACGGTCGGGCTGCCCGGGCCCGATTCGACGGTGACCCTGCCGCCGCTGAGCATCACCGCCGAGGCCCGCACCATCGTCGGCAGCTACCTGGGTTCCGCGGTGCCGGCCCGGGATATTCCGCGCTACGAACAGATGTGGCGGGAAGGGCGGCTGCCGGTCGAGAAATTGATCACCTCTCGAATCGGGCTGGAGGAGATCAATGAAGCGTTGGATCTTCTGGCCGATGGCGCAGCGGTCCGCCAGATCATCGTGTTCGACCATTCCTGAAGCGAGAGTGGCTGCACCGCAGTGAAAGACAGCGAAGACCCGGCGAGCCAACCTCTCGCCGGGTCTTGCCTCCTGATCCATGGGCCAGTCCGGGTGGGGATCGATGTTCTGCGGCGGCGTGTACGCGGCGCTGTGGGCAATCAGATAGCCATCAGCCGTTGTGGGGACGAGCCGACAGCGGTCCGCTTGGCGTAGTCGGTTACCTGGGTGACGCGATCGGTCCTGGGCCTGGCGTGGGGTTCTCGACAGAATGGCAGAGGTTCGAAACCGAAGAGAGAAAAGGGATTCGACTGATGTCGCAAGTTGTCCGGGACCTCGAGGGCAAGGTCGCTCTGATCATCGGCGGCACCCGGAATCAGGGTGCGGAATTCGCCAAGAACATCGCTGGGCGCGGTGCCACCACGATCGTCACCTATCAGGGGGACGAGCAGGCCGCCAAGGCGACGCTCGCGACGCTCGAGACATTCGGCGTGACAGTGGAAGCGGTCCGCTCCGACGCGACCTCGGCCGCCGAGGTCGACGCACTTTTCTCGGATATCGTTGCGCGCCAGGGCAAGCTGGATATCGTCGTGCACGTGCCGGGCCGGGTCATCAAGAAGCCGATCGCGGACACCACCGACGACGACTTCGATCAGCTGATCGTGCGCAATACCCGGACCGCGTTCAATACGCTGCGCGCCACGGCCCGGCACATTGCCGACAATGGTCGCTACGTCGTGTTGTCCACCACCCTCACCTCGATCATGACCGGCACCTACGGGCTGTATTCGGGGTCGAAGGCGGCCGTCGAGCGGATGGTGGTCGCCGCGGCCAAGGAGTTGGGTGAGCGCGGTATCACGGTCAATGCCGTCGCGCCCGGTCCGGTCGACGACGACTTCTTCCGCGGCGCGGAGACGCCCGAATCCATCGCGGCCGCGGCACTGCACAATCCGCACGGGCGTCTCGGTCTCCCCAGCGACACCGCACCGTTGGTCGGGTGGCTGGTCAGCGCCGAGGCAGGTTGGGTCTCCGGACAGACGATCCGGGCCAACGGCGCGATGTTCTGAGCGTGCCCACCTCAACCGTGGACACCGGCCGGGTGCGGTCGAATCGCACCTGGCTGCCATGGGCCACCGCGGCCTGCTGGTTGCTCACGCTGTCGTACTTTCCCGTCTCGCTGGTGGTGGCCCACGCGTGGCCGGCGGGATACAGCATGTCGGGCGACTACATCAGCGATCTGGGCATCACCCGGTGTGGCGAATACACCGATCGCGATGGGGCCTCGCGATGGGTGTGCTCGCCCGATCACGCGGTACAGAACGTGATGTTCGTGTCGACCGGCCTGCTGACCTTCGCCGGGGCATTGGGCTGGGCGCGGATGTGGACCGGTCGTCGATTCCGGGCCGGGTGCGCGCTGGTGGCCGTCTCCGGTCTCGGGATCACGGGAATCGGGCTGGCGCCCTGGGATATTCGGCCGCAGGCACACGACACCATCGCATTGGCACAGTGGTTCGCGCAGTTGGCGGGCATGGTGCTGATCACGCCAGAGGTGGCGCGCAGGCGGCGCGGCCTGGCCGTCGGCACCGCGCTGGCCGTGGCGATCTCGGTGATCGGCGGTGTGTTCCTGTTCGCGAGAAACCATTTCGGTCTCGGTGCGGGCGTATCGGAACGCATCGCATTCGACACGCTCACCGTGTGGGGCGGGCAGGTCGGATGCGTCCTGTTGCTCACCCCCGAAGGCGGTCGGCGCGGCGGTAGGCATCCGGAGACAGGCCGGTCCAACCGTCGAAGGCGCGGCTGAGCGCGCGAGCATCGCTGTAGCCGACGCGCAGCGCGATGGCCTGCACGGTGAGCGTGGTGTGACGCAGCAGTCGGGTGGCCTGCTCACAGCGCACCGCGGCCAGCTCCTCGCTCCAGGAGGTACCCGCCTCGGACAACCGCCGCTGCAGGGTGCGGTCACTGACCCGCAGCCGCTCGGCCACGGCGGCGATCCGCGGGCCCCGTTTCGGTGAGCTGTCCGTCGGCCCGGTGCTCTGCGCTACCTCCGAATGAAGTGCCGCGCGGAAGGATTCGATCCATCCGGGAATCGGACGCGCCGCGTCGATGGCATGCTGGGCGGCGGTGTGCAGGATCCGGCGCAGTTCGGAATCATACGGCCGCGCCTCGGTCCGATTTCCAGTGATCCGATAGTGGATCAGGTCTGCCGGTTGGCCGAAATGAATCACTGTGGTGCCCAAGGCATCTTCGAGATACCGATGATGCCGGGGCGCAGGGTGCGCGAAGTCGACTCGCACGGGCACCGCCGCGTCGCCGAAGGCATCGCGGGCGCGCCGCACGGCCACGGTCACGGCGAACTCGTTGATGATGCCGCGGGTCTCGCCATAGGTGGTGCCGCGGTACCCGACCGTGAGCGCGGACCCGTTGTCGGTGACCTCCAACTGGGCCGCCGGATCGCAGATCACGACGCTGAACCGGGATGCGTCGTGAAATCCTTCGGCCAGTGTCGGAGCACTGCTGAACAGATAGTCCCAGATATGCAACCGCCCGCGATCGGCCATATCCGCGGCCCGCACGCCCGCCTCGTTGCCGACGACGTGCTCCATCAGCGCCCACAGTCGATACTGGCTCTCCGAGGGAATGCGAATCCGGTCATCGGCCAGCAACTTCCGATCGACGCTCCCGATTCGCGTGGCCTCCACCTCGTCGATGCCGGACCTGACGGCTGTGTCCAGCACAATGCGCACCACGTGCCCCGAGACGGTCCGCTCGAGCGCGGGATTCGCGATATCCATCACCATCTCGATTCTGCGCCATGGTGAGTTTCGGCCGAATCAGTGTTCGCAGAGGGAGAATTCGCGCTCGTACAGCTCGCTGTTGTGTTCGTCGACGAAGAACTTCCGTTCGTGCACGAGCCGCCGTCGTGTCGCCACCTCTCCCATCCTATTCTGGGCTGCCCGGTGAGACGAGTTCTCGACCGGAATTCGGTGTATTCGCCCGGTGTCGTGGCCACCAGAGGCGGTCGCCCAGATCCATCGCCAGGGCGGGGACCAGGATCGTGCGCACCACGAAGGTGTCCAGCAGGACGCCGAAGGCTACGGCGAAGCCGATCTGCGCCGCGAAAACCAGAGGAAGAGTGAGCAGTGCGGCGAAAGTGCCGGCGAGGACGACGCCCGCGGCGGTGATCGTGCCGCTGGTGGTGCGGGCGGCGATCACCGTGGCGGTGGTGGTGTCGTGGCGGGTGCTCTCCTCGCGGATCCGGGCCATCAGGAAGATCGAGTAATCGATGCCCAGGCTGACCAGGAACACGAAGGTCCACAGGGGGAATGCCGCATCCGCGCCGTGGAAGCCGAAGAGCTTGTCGAAGGCCACGGCGCTGACGCCCAGCGCCGCCGCGAGAGACAGCACGACGGTCGACAGAATCATCGCCGGTGCCACGAGCGATCGCAGCAGAATGGCCGTGATCAGGAAAACGACCGAGAGAACCAGCGGCACAACAAGATTACGGTCGTGGTGGGAGGAGTTCTGCGTCGACTCGGCGCTTTTCGGCAGCCAGGTGGTGGCGTCGTTCTTCTCCGCCGAACCCAGCTTGCCGGCCAGTCCACCGGTCGCGACGATAGCCACCACCCAGAAGGTGATGGCGGCCCACACCATTCGGCGCAGTCGTTTCCCCACGACTACTCGCCCTCCACCGGCACGGCACGGGTGAGCTGGTCGACCTTCACGATCCGGCCGTCGGCAGCCAGCCTGCCCACCATGCAGATCTCGGTGGCGGTCGGGCCGGTGGTGCGCAGGGTGGCGTACAGCGTGTAGTGGGCGGCGATGGCGTCACCCGACAGCAGGGCGCGGTGCACTTCCACCCGTACCGACTCGGCATTCTTGCGCGCGGGGCGGGCGTGCGCGACCAGGGCGTGGCGGTTCAGGTGGAAGCCGTCGTTGCGGTAGTCGATATCGGGTGCGAACCAGCGGTCGACCAGGACCGCGGGATCGTCGGCGCCGAACGCCATCTCCTGTGGATAGGTGGTGAGGTACTCGTGCAGATCGGATTCGTTTCGCATGCGGCCCACAGTGCGGGGCCACTCTCACATCGAGCTCATATCCCACTCATACGGGCGTCCACGCTACTCACCCGGAACAGGAAGACCGCGGTGTTCGCGCGCCGCGGACAAGCATGTTTCGATCACGGCAACGGCCTGGGCGCGGGGGAGCGCCCGGCCGCGCTCGTAGACGGCCGTCGCCTCGGCTCCGAGCGCTGCGTCCAATTTCGTTCGGAGCGCCACGATGTCGGGATACCGGGCATCGGGCGCACCGCGCAGGGCGTGCCCGGCTCCCAGCGACTCGGCCGCCGCCGCGGCCAGTCCGGCCGCCAGGCAGGTCCACGCCACCCCGACACTCACTTCGGCGGCCATGGGCATGTCCCGGATCGCCAGCGCATTCGCCCAGGCGTCGGCGCAGTGCGCTGCCGCCGCACCCACCTGGCCCTCGGCCGCTCGCAAGAAGCCCATGCGCAGCCCGAACATGGCTCGATACGACCGATCCTCGGTCATGGCCCGATTCAGATCGGACTCCACGATCCGCAACTGCCGCGCCGACCCGGGCAGATCTCCATCGATACGCGCGAGGTCCGCGGCCAGGAACCTCGCCATCACCGTGTCCCGGGCCGAGAGCGATTCGGCGAGCACCGCATTCAGATCCGTGCGCGCCGCCTCGACCTCACCGGAGTGCAGGCGAATCATGACCAGCCAGATGCGCAGTGCGACAGTGCTGCCCAGCTCTTCGGCCGCCACCAGGGCAGCCGCCATCGCATCGGCCGCTCCACCCAGATCCCCGAGCGTGGCAAGCGCGAACGCCAGATACGTCAGGGCCGTCGATTGCCCCCACCGCTCCCCGGCCTCCTCGAAACACGCAGCCGCGGCCCGTAAATCCTCATCCAGCCGGGCCACCCCGGATGCATTGGCGTTCAAGAAGGATCGCACCAGCCAGAACATCCCCCGCGTCCACGCATCCGGATGCCCCAGCCACGGTCTTGCCAGTGCGAGACCCGCCTCGATCCGCTCCGCCGCCAATTCCACTAGTGCACATGCCAATTCGACAGCCCCATCCCCGCCCGGCTCGTCGAATTCGAACACCGCGGATCCATTGGTGAAATCCCGATGGCCCATAGGATTTTCGAGTGCAGGGGACATGCCGAAGTGGCCGGTGCCGGTCCAGCGGCGGATGTGGTCGGTGACCGCGTTCAGTTCGGCCGCCTGGGCGGCCAGCATGGAGTGCAGGGCGAACGCGGCCGCGAGCGGCGGATGGGGCCGGACGGCGGGCAGGTGCAGCACCGGACGGAGCATGCGGACCGCATCCGCGTGCGCTCCGTGCAGAGCCCAGTACATGCCGAGTGCGGAGCCCAGTCCCGCCGCGGTGTGCGCGTCGCCGGACTCGTGCGAGAAGCGGAGGGCCGCGAGCAGATTCTCGTGCTCGGCATCGAGCAGGCGCAGCCAAGGGAGCTGATCGCGGCCGCGGAGCCGTGGCTGCGCCCGCTCCGCCAGCGCCAGGTAGTAGGCCGCGTGTGCCGCCCGGGTGGAGTCGAGTTCGCCCCGGTCCGTGAGCTGTGCGAGCCCGTACTCGCGGACCGTTTCGAGCATCCGATAGCGCGGCTGCGGCGCACTGGGATTCGACGGATCGGCGATCGGCTCCAACAGCTGTACCAGGGACCGGTCGAGCAGGGCCTCGAGCTCGGCGGCGGTGACGCCGAGCGACTCGGGCGCGGTCTGCGTGAACGGCGCGGCGAAAACCGCCAGGCGCGCGAACGCCGTGCGCTCGGCCTCGCTGAGAAGTTCCCAGTCCCAATCCAATACGGCCCGCAGCGTGCGATGCCGAGGGAGCGCGGTGCGATTGCCGCCCGCCAGTACGGTGAACCTGTCGGCCAGCCGCGCGTGCAGCGTCGCCAGCGGCATGACGCGCACCTTCGCGGCGGCCAGCTCCAGCGCCAACGGCAGACCATCGAGCTGACGGCAGATCTCCGCGACCGTCTGCAGCTCCAGGCCGGACACCGGAAGGTCGGGGCGGACCGCCGTGGCCCGATCGAGGAACAGCCGCACCGCCGGATAACTCGCGGCGTTCGGAGAGTTCGGCGACGGCACCGCCAAAGGCGCGGTCTCCCACAGTGTTTCCCCGGTGATCCCCAGAGATTGTCGGCTCGTCGCGAGAATCCGCAGCTCGGGTACGAGGCCGAGTAGCTGCTCGGCGAGGTCCGCCACGCCGTCGACGAGATGCTCACAATTGTCGATCACCAGCAGCGTCGGCGCGGTCGGCAACGCGTCCGCCAGCAGCCACAGCGGATCCACCCCCGATGCTTCGTACCCGAGTGATATCACCACCCCAAGGCTCGTCGCCAGCGCCTGCGGCACATCCGAGACATCGCTCACCGCAGCCAGTTCCGCCACCCCCACCCCACCCGGAAACCGCCCACCCAACTCCGCGGCAACGGCCATCGCCAACCGGGTCTTCCCCGCCCCGCCCGGCCCCACCAACGTCACCAGCCGCGCCCGCCCCAGCCGCGCCCCCACCTCGGCCAGCTCCCGCTCCCGCCCCACAAAGCTCGTCAACGGCACCCGCAGCCGCCCGGCCCGCCCCCGTCCCGGCGTCTCGCTCCCCGGGCCCGGCCCCGAATCCGGTCGCGTGGTCACCGACGCCGCATGTGCGGCATCATCGATCGGGGGTTGGGCGCGGGGGAGTTCGCCGCGCAGCAGTCGGAGGTGTAGCTCGGCCAGATCGGGGCCGGGGTCGGTACCGAGTTCGGTGGCCAGCCGGGTGCGGTAGTCATCGAAGGCGGTCAGGGCGTCGGCGGTGCGGCCCGCGTCGTGCAGGCCGCGAATGTGTAGCAGTCGCAGGCGCTCCCGCAGTGGGCGGGCCGCGAGTAGTTCCTCCAGCTCGGCGATCAGGAGTGAATTGCCCGGGCGTACGGCCAGTTCGGCCGCGATCACCGATTCCGTCGCGCTGACGCGGAGCTCCTCCAGCCTGGTGGCCGCCGCCGCGGCGAAGGGCAGGTCCGCGACATCCGCCAGCGCGGGGCCGCGCCACAGTGCGAGTCCCTCGCGCAGTAGGGCGATCGAGCGCTCGTGATCACCGCGTTCCCCGTTCACCAGACCCCCGCGCACCAGCCGCTCGAAGCAGTGAGCGTCCACGGACAGCGTCGATATCTCGAGGCAATAGCCACCCGCGCTCGACCGGATCCTCACCTCGTCAGGCAGGGCGCGCCGGAGACGGGAAACCAGTTCGTGCAGGGCGTGTTCGGGGCGTGCGGGAATCCGCTCGGGCCACACCGCCTCGACCAGGGCGCCCACGCTCACCGGGCGCCCGGGGTCCAGAGCCAGCCGAATCAGCAGTCCGCGCAATCGCGTTCCGGCGACCGGTACTTGGCGGTCACCGGCCACTACTTCCAGCGAACCCAGAATCGCGATGCGCACACCGCGAGTCTGACACGCCGCGAACCCGTCTCCGGGTTCCGCTCGACCCCCCGAGCGGCCCGGCGCGACGGGCAGTGGATATACCGCGACGGTCAGTGGATATACACGGTCAGTAGATACAGAGGACGGGTCAGTGCGCCGTGGACACCAGCCGGGCTCGCTGGCGAGCCTCGTCCTCGGCGCAGGTGGTGGCCAGGGCGCGGCGGCGGTTGGTGCGGACCGCCGCGCTGAAGAGCTGGTATTCGGCCGAGGGGACGCAGACCTCGCGATAGGGATGTCGGTGCCCGACCCGGCGCTGCGGGCCCGGAATGACCACGCCGCGACGGGGATCGGGGCCGTCCTCCTGGGAACGCACCCACTTCTGCATGGTGCGGGAATCGATACTGGGCAGGTATTCCACCGCACGATCCCATTCCAGGCCCTCCACCTGCATCGGATCGGCGACCGCGGTGACGACAACGGCGTATGCCGTACCGACGGTGTTGTCCGCCATTGGATCTACCCCCTGTCCATGCTCGAGATCTCCGGCGTTGCGCGGGGAATGTTCAGGATACGTCGAAAGATCTTGCACTACTGAGTCTTTCGCTGTACCCACAGGTTGTTTGCGGGTACTCCGCAGTCTCTGGTTGGCCGAATCGGCCAGGTGTCGGCGGAATTCCGGCGTTGTGGCTCCGGTTGCTCCGCGGGTGCGGTAGTGGCGCGAATCACCCCGCACTCACGCCCCGGAATACCCCCGCCACCCCCTATGTTCAAGTGGTTGCCATATCCACCAAAAATGGCAGCGACCCGAGGAGGACCCGTGCAGTTCGGAATTTTCAGCGTCGGTGACGTGACGATGGACCCCACCACCGGCCGTACCCCGACCGAGGCCGAGCGCATCCAGGCCATGGTCCGCATCGCCCTCAAGGCGGAAGAGGTCGGCCTCGACGTCTTCGCCACCGGCGAGCACCACAACCCGCCGTTCGTGCCGTCCTCGCCGACCACCATGCTCGGCTACGTCGCGGCACAGACCGAGAAGCTCGTGCTGTCCACCTCCACCACCCTCATCACCACCAACGACCCGGTGAAGATCGCCGAGGACTTCGCCATGCTGCAGCACCTGGCCGGCGGCCGGGTGGACGTCATGATGGGCCGCGGCAACACCGGACCCGTCTACCCGTGGTTCGGCAAGGACATTCGCGACGGCATCCCGCTCGCGGTGGAGAACTACCACCTGCTGCGCCGGCTGTGGCGCGAACAGCGGGTCGACTGGGAAGGCAAGTTCCGCACCCCGCTGCAGGGCTTCACCGCCACCCCAGCCCCGCTCGACGGCACCCCGCCGTTCGTGTGGCACGGCTCCATCCGCTCGCCCGAAATCGCCGAGCAGGCCGCCTATTACGGTGACGGCTTCTTCCACAACAACATATTCTGGGACCAGCAGCACACCCGGCAGATGGTGAACCTGTACCGCCGGCGCTTCGAGCACTACGGGCACGGCGCCGCCGAACAGGCCATCGTCGGACTCGGCGGCCAGGTCTTCATGGCCGAGACCGAGGCCGAGGCCAAGCGGATCTTCCGCCCCTACTTCGACAATGCGCCCGTGTACGGGCACGGCCCGTCGATGGAGGACTTCACCGAACTGACCCCGCTCACCGTCGGCACCCCCGAACAGGTCATCGAGCGCACCCTGGGCTTCGCCGACAATATCGGCGACTACCAGCGGCAGCTGTTCCTCATGGACCACGCCGGCCTCCCGCTGGACATGGTCCTCGACCAGCTCGAGATCCTCGGCAAGGAGGTCGTCCCGGTGCTGCGCAAGGAATTCGAGGCGCGCCGCCCCGCCGGAGTGCCCAGCGATCCGCCCACCCACGCGTCGCTGGTCGCCGCCGGGCCGGACGCCCCGCACCACCTGGTCGAACCCGCCCGCGAGCGCGTGCTCGCCGAAAAGAACTGAGGACGAGCATGAGTCGCAAACTCGTAGTGCTGACCGCCGGGCTCTCACAGCCCTCCTCCACCCGGCTGCTCGCCGACCAGCTCACCGCCGCGGTCACCGCGGCGGTGGGCGGGCGCGGGGAGAGCCTCGAGGTCGAGGTCATCGAACTGCGCGAACTGGCAAGCGATCTCGCCACCACCATGACCACCGGCGGGCTGCCCACGCCCGCGGTGGCCGCGGCCCGGCAGCAGGTTTCCGACGCCGACGGCATCATCGCGGTGACACCGGTGTTCACGGCCAGCTACAGCGGCCTGTTCAAGATGTTCATCGACGTCCTCGACACCGATGCGCTCAATGGCATGCCGGTCCTGATCGCCGCCACCGCGGGCACCGGCCGGCATTCGCTGGTGCTCGATCACGCCATGCGTCCGCTGTTCACCTACCTGCGGTCCGTGGTGGTACCGACCGGCGTCTTCGCCGCCACCGAGGACTTCGGCTCCACCGGACTGGCCGAGCGCATCCACCGCGCGGCCACCGAACTGGCCCAGCTCATGGTCGCCGAACCCACAGGCGTCCAGGGCTTTCTGCAGGACGAGCCGGTCCACCGTCACAGCTCGGGCAATGGGGTCGGCGCGGTGCGCCCGTTCAGCGAGCTGCTGGCCGGGCACGCCGGAGACGGGCGGTAGCTGACCGGTCGCTGGGTAGCATGAGCGAATGGCCGAGGAAATACTGCCCGCCATCCCGCTCGACTCGTGGCGGCCCACCAAGGAACTCCTGCACCGCTACGCCCAGGTCATCGGAAAGGTGGCGCTGGCCAAGGGCATCAGACGCAACCACTGGTGGCACCTGACCTACCGGCTGACCGCCCGCGGCTGGACCACCGTCCCGCTCGGCACCGCCACCGAGGGCCCGGTCTTCACCTGCTCCTTCGACTTCTTCGACCACGTGCTGCGGATCTGCAACGACCGCGGCACGGAGGAGGAGATCCCGCTCGCGGGCCAGTCGGTGGCGAGCTTCTACGTCGAGGCCATGAACGCGCTGCGCAACCTCGGCGTCGAGGTGGTCCTGGCCCACCCCACCCCCTTCGACCTGCCCGACCACGGCCGGCCCTTCGGCGAGGATGAAGAACACCGCACCTACGACCCGGCCGCCGCCCGGCACGCGTTCCACGTACACAGCCAGGTCGGGCGCATCCTGGAAGAATTCAGCGCCACCTACTCCGGCAAAATCAGCCCGGTCCAGCTGTTCTGGCACACCTTCGACCTGTCCGTGCAGCGCTTCTCCGACCGCAAGATCCCGATGCCCGACAGTGTGGATCCGGTCACTCGCGAGGCGTATTCCCGGGAGGTGATCAGCGCCGGATTCTGGTTCGGCGACGACAAGACCCCCGCCCCGACCTTCTACTCCTACACCGCGCCCGAGCCCGCCGGACTCAGCGATCGGCCGCTCCGACCGGCCGAGGCCCACTGGGTGGTCTCCGGCTCCGGCCACAACGCCTACCTGCCCTACGACGACGTCCGTACCAGCGCCGACCCGGTCGGCACCGTCCTGGACTTCTTCCAATCCCAATACGAGGCCGGATCGAGTCTCGCGGGCTGGGACGCGGTCGGTCTGGCCTGCGACAATGGCATCACCGACCCCGTGCTCACCTCGCCACGGCTGGGTTGGCCGGAATAACTCGGTGCCTCGAATCGTCTCTCCGACATAGTGTGTTGGAGAGGGAGATGCGGAGGACTCACCATGGGGAGAGGGCCCGTGAGACTTTCGCATGTGGAGAAAAGGGGTCCAGATGCGTGAGCAACGCATACCGAATCCGACGTTGACCGCGTATCGGGAAACCACCTTCACCGCCGGGCCCAGTACCCGTGTCGGCCTGATGGGCGCGCTGGTCCTGGGCAGCGTGATCCTGGTCTGGGCAGCCGAGCGGGCCTCCCGCGAGGGCAATGACCACGGCTGGTTCGTGGCGGTGTCCTTCGCCGGGCTGTTCGTGGCCCGCGGGCTGTACCTGCGCCGGCCCATCACCCTGCCGCACCTCACCTACGCGGCATTGACCCTGGTGGTCTCGAACTTCAGCTATCGCACCGACCACCCGGTGGTCGGCTTCGTCTTCCTCGCCGCCAGCGGCGCCATCCTGGTGCTGCCGCAGGGCAGTAAACCGCAGCCCGAGCAGCTGCCCCGGGTGGCCGAACTGGTCCGGCGCAGCCAGGGGGATCCGCTGGCTCCCTTCGCGCTGCACTCGTCCAAGACCTACTTCTTCAACGAGAACGGCTCCGCCGCCATCGCCTACCGGGCCCGGCTCGGCATCGCGGTCGTCTCCGGCGATCCGATCGGCGACCCCGGCCGGTTCCCCGAATTGCTCACCGAATTCTCGCTCTTCGCGGGCAGCCACGGCTGGCGCATCGCGGTCCTGGGCGCCAGCCCGGAGGTCACCGAGATCTGGCAGCGGCGGGCGGTGGACCACCGCGGGCTGCGTGCCATCGCCGTCGGCCGGGACGTGATCGTCGACGTCGACCGCTTCGACATGGTCGGCCGCAAGTACCGCAACCTGCGGCAGGCGGTGAGCCGCACCAAGAACTTCGGCGTCACCACCGAGATCCTCCCCGAGGTCGCACTCACCGAACCCCAGCGCGAGACGTTGCTGGCCATCGTCGACGAGTGGGGGAGCGGGCGGCAGACCCGCGGCTTCTCCATGATCCTCGACCACCTGCTCGACGGCCGGCACCCCGGCATGCTGGTGGTGATCGCCCGCGACGCCGACGGCCAGGTGGTGGGATTCCAGCGCTACGGCGCCTCCGGCAACGGCCAGGACCTCAGCCTGGACGTGCCGTGGCGGCGGCGCGACGCACCCAACGGTCTCGACGAGCGCATGATCGTGGACCTGGTGGAGTACGCGCACGAACACGGGATCAAGCGAATCTCGCTGGCCTTCGCGGCGTTTCCGGAGATCTTCGCCGACAAGCACCGGTCGCGGACCATGCAGACGGTGTATCTCGCGGTGCGGCTGGGCGATCCGCTCATCCGGCTGGAATCGCTGTACCGGTTCCTGCGCAAGTTCAATGCCTTCGGCGACCAGCGCTACGTCCTGATCCGCTGGCGCGAGGTCCTGATCGCGGCGCTGGCACTGCTCACCCTGGAGTTCGTCCCCCACCGCAGGCAGTACTAGCCAACTCTCGGGCGCTTCTCACCGCAGAAAGTCGACCAGGGCGGCGGAGAATGCGGGGTTGGCGACGGCCGCGAGATGATCGCCGGGGACCACCACACAGGTGGCATCGCGCACAGCGCCAGATCCCGTCCCCGACGCGCGAATTCGCGGGCCATGCCCGCGCCCGATCCGGAGCTGGCGCCGGTGATGAGAATCTTCCGCCTGGTGGGATGCGCTCGGAAGGGGTCGCGGGCAAGCCCCCGGAACCCCTGCCGAACCGTGGTCACCCGAACGAGCCCGTACTGGGCCGCGCGGGCTGCAGATGCCAGGCCCCGCAGTTCTCGGTCGAGAACCCCACATCGGTCGCCTTGATCTCCACCGTGATCGGCTTCGTCCGGGTGAAGTCGCTGGTGATGATGTAGTAGTTCGGGTCCGGGTAGTCGCCCGGCTGCTGGACTTTCCACAGCCGCCGCCAGAAGCACGCGCCGGCGCCCGGATCCGGCGTCCCGTCGCCGATATACGTGCCCGGCTTGATGTCCACATTGACCAGATACGTCCCGTCCACCGTGATATCGGTGGCCGGTTCGGCGGCCGCGATTCCGGTTGCGGCCATTGTCAGCGCGGAAGCGAATGCTCCCGCGACCACGAGCGCGCCTGCACGCACGGTGTGCCTCCCTGAGCAACTCACTGCACCGCACGGTTCCCGGCGTGCGGTGTCGGGAGAGATCCCCGCATCTCCCGGGGGAGGGTCTATCAGAAATTCCGGTCTGTTTTCGGGAATTCGGTTGGTTTCGGAGAATTCACAAACTCGAGCGATGCCCTTTCGGCTCCCGCGACGATATTCAAACATGGGAAGTCTTCGCCCGGTCAGCACCGGCTGCGCCGACCACTGCGCCCGGCTGTGCACCGACGCAGGCCTGGCGGCCGTCCTGGCCACCGACCGCGGCCTGCTGCACTGGCGGGCCATAAGCCGTCTCGGCGACCCGGGCCTCGCCGAACACGCCGTGCAGGAGACCCTGCTGCGGGCGTGGCGCGCCTGCGCCAGCTACGACCCGGATCGGGGCAGCGTGCGCACCTGGCTGCTCACCATCGAACGCAATGTGCTCATCGATACCGCCCGCTTCCGGGCCGCCCGCCCCGGCGACACCAGCTGGGACCAGATCGGGGAGCAGGCCGAGAACCGCTGCGCTCGCCCCGACTTCACCGAGGCGCTGACCGACGGGCTGCTGGTCGCCGACCTGCTGGACCAGCTGCCGCCGCCGCAGCGCGACGCCATCGTGCAGGTGATCCTGCGGGATCGCGCCTACCAGGATGTGGCCGCCGACCTGGGCATACCGGTCGGCACCGTGAAGACACGGGTGCACTACGCCCTGCGCTCGCTGCGCCGATTGCCGATCAGCGCGTGACCCGACGCCGGAGGAGGTAGTTTCCCGGCGGCCGCAGTCATGTCGCGGACAGGTGAACCCACAGACCCCTCCACACGTCGAACAAGCAGCGGTCGATCCACATCGGCTCGGCCCTGAGCGAGGAGTTACCGATGACCGACACCACCCCGGCCCCCGGCGGGTTCCGCATGGACCGCCGGACCGCCCTGGCCACCACCGCGGTCGCCGCGACCGCGCTCACCGTGGCCGGATGCAGCACCTCCGACAAATCGGCCGCGGCCGCACCCAATCCGGCCCCCGCCAAGAACGATCCGGCCGCCGCCAAGAAACAGGGCAATGTCCTGGCCAATACCAGCGACGTTCCGGTCGGCGGCGGCATCATCAGCGGTGACACCGTGATCACCCAGCCCGTCGCCGGCACCTTCGACGGGTTCTCGTCCACCTGTACCCACCTGGGCTGCAAGGTGAATGCCGTCGAGGGCGGCCTGATCAAGTGTCCGTGCCACGGCAGCACATTCAACCTGGACGGCACGGTCGCCGGCGGGCCCGCGCCGCGCGCGCTGGACCCCAGGGCCATCCGCGTCGACGGGGATCAGATCGTCTCGGCCTGATCCCACCCGACACCGAGCTCGACGCCCGGGAGAGTGTCGAGCCGCCCCGAGCTCGGCTCGGGGCGTGTTGCGTTACCCGCTCTCCACACCGACCTGACCGCCCCCGCACGCCTGGAGCTGCGGGGGCGGATTCGTCCGGGCGCGTCGCCCGGGTGGGGGCTGCGAAATGCGGGATAGTGGGCGCAGTGGTCTTTTGCCCATTGCGGCCGGTTGCGCCCAGGATGGTGATTTTCGGACGTCTGACCACTGGTAACGGTTCCATCACGAAGCTTGCCAGAAAGTAACTGGTGTTGCCAGAGTGAACAGCTGGGTCTGGTGTTACTAGTGGGAAGGGAGGGGCGCTCCGCCCCGAGCGCCGTCCGCTTATGAAGCCAAGCATCACTAAGGCCGGAATCTGCACCGCCGTCACCGCCGCGGCGATCACCACCGTGGCCGGGATCGTCCCGGTCGCCGCCCTGGCCGCGCCCGCGCTGCCGGAGCTGCCCCAGAAGCTCGCCGGGAAGACCATCTTCCTGGACCCGGGCCATCAGGGCGACAATCACACTCAGGATGAGAACAAGCAGGTCAGCGATGGTCGCGGCGGCACCAAGGCGTGCCAGACCACCGGCATGACCAGCCTGCACGGCATTGCCGAGCACACCATCAACTGGAATGTCGCGCAGCTGGTGCGCACCTCACTCGAGAGCCTGGGCGCCCACGTGGTCATGAGTCGCCCCGACGACACCGGCTGGGGTGGCTGCATCGACGATCGGGCCAAGGCCGCCAATGCCTCCGGCGCCGATATCGCCCTCAGCATCCACGCCGACAGCGGTCCCGCCGACGGGCACGGCTTCCATCTCATCGTGCCGGCGCTGCCCGTCGCCGACGCCAAGGTCAACGAGGTGCAGGGCGGCGCCGGGCTGGCCGCCGGCAAGGCCATGCGAGATGCCTACGTGCAGAGCGGGTATCAGGTCGCCACCTACAACGGGGCGGTCGACGGACTCCAGACCCGCTCCGATATCGCCGGGCCCGCACTGACCACGGTGCCGGACGTATTCCTCGAAATGGGCAACGGCGCCAATGCCGAGGACGCGCAGCAGCTGGAATCCCCCGAGGGGCAGCTCAAGCATGCCGTCACCATCACCACCGGGATCGCGTCCTACCTGCTCGGCGTGCCGGTGCCGGCCGACACCGGGGCGGCGTCCGAGCCGGGGACGCAACCGGGACAACAGGTTCCGGCGCAGCCCGCCGAGCCGCAGCCGCAGCCCGCGCAGGCCCCCGTACCGGCGCCGGCGCCGCAGGCCGGCGCTCCCGTGGAACCGAATCCGGCTGCGGCACACCAGAATCCTGCTGCGGCGCAGACACCGCAGGCGGCGGTTCCGCAGGCGCAGCCGGCCGTGGTGCCGGCGCAGGCGCCCCAGGCCGCCGTTCCGGCGACGCCGGCCCAGCCCGGGCAGCCTCCGGCCCAGGCGGGACAGGCCCCGGTGCAACCGGAGCCGACGCCTGCTCAGCAGGGGCAGCCGTCGACGTTCCCGGCGCAGCTTCCCGGGTATGCGGCGGCTCCTGCACCGTTGCAACTGAATCCGGCTCCGGCGCCACAGAATCCGGCTCCGGCGCAGCAGCCGGGTGAAGCGGCGCTCGAGGGGAGTCTGCAGGTCGCCCAGCAGCTGGCCGATCAGTTCCTGAAGACCTGGCTGCAGTCGCAGACGCCGGGTACCCAGCCGCAGACCACGCCGCAGCCGGGCACGCCGCCGCAGACCGGCGCCCAGCCGCAGGCGGCGCAGCCCGCACCGCCGGCGCAGACCAAGCCCGTCGCACGACCGATCGCGGATCAGCGTGCGCCGCAACGGCAATCGCCGGGCACTACGGGCGGACAGGGGACTCCGGCCACGCCGGCCGTCCCGGGTACGCAGTCGACCCCAGGCGTGCAGGCCCCGGGTGCGCAGGTTCCGGGCGCTCAGGTTCCGGGCGCGCAGGCCCCGGGCGCGCAGGTTCCAGGTGCGAAGGTTCCGGGTGCGCAAGTTCCGGGCGCGCAGGCCCCAGCGACCGACAAGAATTCCAAAACCAGTCGGCTGGACGGGATTTCCGTGAGTTCGCTGGTGCAGCTGGCCGTCAAATTCCTGGGCCCGCTCGCCAAGATGCTCACGGGCGATTCCGGTCTCGCTTCCGACGCGGTCAACTTGGCCTACAGCCTGGTCTCGGTGCTGAGCAGCACGTTGCTGAGCACGGCCACCAAGTAGTCCGCATCAGTGCGGTACGAATCGCCCCCGCGCCGAATCCTCCGGAGCGGGGGCGATTTTCGTCCGTATCGGCCCCATCCGAACCGCTCGGCATCCGGTGTCCCAGACCGGGCGAACAGTCGATATCGGGCAAACATTCCGCGATCCGAACGCGCGTTGGGGTGACTCGCCATCGCCTGCCTGGACAGCGTGGTCGTGGCAGCTCACCGGCGCATGAGCGGACAACCGCGTGTCCGGTGGTTGGCAAACATCCGGCGCAAGAGTTGCATGAATTCGGGTCGAACGGCCGGCGTAATCGACTCATCGATCGAGGTGGATGATGGCGCTCGGTGTGGGTTTGAGTATCGGCACGGTGAATACGGTCTGCTCCACGGCGGCGGATCGATCGGGAAGACTTCCGCGCGGCCGTCGGGGTGCGCCTCCGGCCACCTGGCGCACCACCCTTATCTTTGACAGTTCGGGCGCCGCCCGGGTCGGCCGCATTCCCCGGCACGGGCGGGTCATCACCGAATTCGCGGACCTCACCCAGCCGGGGGCTCGGGTCGCGCGGGTCGGGCATCGGGTGCTGTCGGCCGCGGATCTGGTGGCGACGGTGGCCTACAGCGTGGTGGCGGAGGTGCTGGGGCAGGCGCCGGCGGGGCCGCTGGGCGCGGGTGACACGGGAATCGCGGTGACCCATCCGGCCGGATGCCCCGCCGCCCTGGTGGCCGAGCTGCGCACCGCCCTCGACGGTGTCGGCCTCACCCGGGCCACCCTGGTGGCCGAGCCGATCGCCGCCGCGTTCTGGCTGGCCGCCGAACGGGGGCCGCTCACACCGGGTTTGGCGCTGGTCTACGACCTCGGCGGGTCCGGGCTGGATGTCACGCTGCTGCGGGTGGGCATGGGTGCGCCGAGCAATCCCGTCGTCGGATCGTCGCTGCACTCGGTCGAATACGGGGGCCGGGCCTTCGGGGACCTGGTGGCGCGCACGCTACGGCGCACGGCCGGATCGCAGATGGTGCCGCGTGGGCTCTCGGACGCCGATTCGGGTGAGTTGCGCAGCGAGCACATTCGCCGTTCGCTGGCGCTTGTCTACCGGTGCCTGCGCGTCGCGGACGTCACCATGGCCGATGTGGATCGGATCCTGGTGGTCGGTGGCGCTGCGCGGCCGCCGGAGGTGGCGCAGGTGCTCGCCGAGGAGCTGGCGCGTCCGGTGATGGTGGCCTCCGATCCGGAGCGCACGATCGCCGATGGCGCTGCCATCGCGGCCCGGCAGGCGCTGATCGCTCAGGATGCGGGGAGCCATCGGCCTCGTTCGCTGACGGGTCTGTTCCGGCGCGTCACCAGGGTGGCAGCGCTCTGAAGTGATCATTTGTCCTGCTACTCGCCGGTTCGCCGTGGCCTCGCGTGCTAATCGGCGCTAACTCGTGCAGGCATCAGGCGAACGGGCTGTTGACGCCTCTCCTGTTTGGTGTAACTATGGGGTACACATAACGCCACTGACTGGAGAGGTGACGACGATGTCTCCGACCACGACCCCCCTTGACGACCCCGTGGTTGCCGAAGCGCAGGAGTACGCCAACAAGCTGCTGCTGCTCTCGGAAGGGTCGGTGAACAAGCACTTCGACCCCTACGAGGACATCGACTGGGACAACCCCGACTTCGACGCCAACGCCCGCCCCGAGCGCTGGATCCTGCCGGAGTCCGCGGACCCTCTCGGCCGCCACGACTGGTACCAGTCGCTCCCGGTGGAGCGGCAGATCGAGGTGGGCAAGTACCGGCAGGCCAATATCGCCAAGGTCGGCCTGCAGTTCGAGTCCATCCTGATCAGCGGCATGGTGAACCACACCTTCTCGCTGCCCAACGGTGACGCGGAGTTCCGCTACTGCACCCACGAGATGGCCGAGGAACTCAACCACACCCTGATGTTCCAGGAGATGGTGAACCGCATCGGCACGGACGTGCCGGGCATGGGCCCGCTCGTCCGGCAGCTGCGCCTGTTCGGCGTGCCGGTCGCCATCGCGTTCCCCAACCTGTTCTTCATGGCCGTGCTCGCCGGCGAGGAGCCGATCGACCACATCCAGAAGCAGATCCTGCGCTCGGGTGAGGAGGTGCACCCGATCATGCGCGGCGTCATGAGCATTCATGTCGCCGAGGAGGCGCGCCACATCTCCTTCGCGCACGAGTTCCTCAAGCATCACGTGCCTGAGCGGAACGCGGCCAACCGCTTCATCCTCTCGATCGCCATGCCGATCGTCATGTTCATCCTGGGCCGCTCCATCGCGACCCCGCCGAAGAAGTTCTTCCAGGAGTTCGACATTCCGGAGCAGGTGCGCAAGGAGCTGTTCTACGGCTCCAAGGAGGCCAAGCAGGTCTTCAGCGACTACTTCATCGACGTGCGCGCGCTGGCCCACGAGATCGGCCTGATGAACCCGATCTCCAAGCGGGTCTGGAAGCTGCTCGGCATCGACGGCCCGGCCTCGCGCTACCGCTCGGAGCCGATCCGCTCCGGCACGGCCGCGTAGGGGAGGGGGACGTACAGTGCCGTACGTTGTCACCCAATCCTGTTGCAGCGACGCGTCCTGCGTCTACGCCTGCCCGGTCAACTGCATCCATCCGACCCCGGACGAGCCGGACTTCCTGACCGCGGAGATGCTCTACGTCGACCCGCAGGCCTGCGTGGACTGTGGGGCGTGCGCCACCGCGTGCCCGGTGGACGCCATCACGTCGTCGAAGAAGCTGACTTCCGAGCAGCTGCCGTTCATCGAGATCAACGCCGACTTCTACCGGCAGGAGCGGCCGCGCCCGCTGCTGGCGCAGCCGATTCCGGCCGCGGAGGTCAAGCCCGGGCGGGAGCCGCTGCGGGTGGCGGTCATCGGCTCCGGGCCCTCGGCCATGTACGCGGCCGACGAACTGCTCACGCAGCCCGGTGTTTCCGTGACCGTGTTCGACAAGGTGACCACGCCCTACGGTCTGGCCCGCTTCGGTGTCGCGCCCGATCACACCAAGACCCGCAGGGTCGGGGACCTCTTCGACGTGATCTCGGCGCAGCCGGGCTTCGGGTCCTACCTGAATGTGAATGTGGGACAGCATGTCTCGCACGAGGAGCTGCTGGCGCACCACCACGCGGTGATCTACGCGGTCGGTGCGTCCTCGGACCGCAAGCTCGGGATTCCGGGGGAGGGGCTGCCGGGCAGTACCTCCGCCACCGACTTCGTGGCCTGGTACAACGGGCACCCGGATCAGGCGTGCCGGTTCTTCGACCTGTCGCACCGGCGCGCGGTGATCGTGGGCAACGGCAATGTGGCGCTGGACGTCGCGCGGATTCTCGCCGCCGATCCGGAACTGCTGGTCGGCACCGATGTCTCGCAGCGGGCGTTGAATGCCCTGCGGCGCAGCAATATCGAGGAGGTGGTGATCCTCGGGCGGCGCGGTTCGGCCGAATCCGCCTTCACCGTGCCGGAATTCGTGGGCCTGCTGGGCGCGGACGTCGACATCGTGGTCGAGGGCGAGATTCCCGAGATCGTCGAGGGCATGTCGCAGAAGGTCGAGCACAAGCTGAAGCTGTTGCGCGGCTTGGCCGATCGGCCCGTGACTGGTCGCAAGCGTATCGTCTTCCGGTACCTGTCGGCACCGGTCGCGATCGCGGGCGTGGACCGGGTGACCGGGGTCGAGGTGGTGCGCAACGAACTCGTCACCGGCGATGACGGTGCGGTGCACGCGGTCCCGACCGGGGAGATCGAGACCCTCGACGCCGGACTGGTGCTGACCTCGGTGGGCTACCGGGGTGTGGCCCTGCCGGGCGTGCCGTTCGACGAGCGGGCCGGGGTCATCCCGAATCTGGACGGCCGGGTGCTCGAGGAGTCCGGCGGCTCGGTGGTGCCGGGTGCCTATGTCACCGGCTGGATCAAGCGCGGTCCGACCGGGTTCATCGGCACCAACAAGTCCTGCGCGCAGCAGACCGTGCGTCAGCTGGTGGACGACTTCAACGCCGGCCGCCTGGCGCAACCGGCGCACAGCGCAGGCGATTTCGACCGACTGGTCGGCGATCGTCAACCACACGCGATCCGTGGCGGCGCGGTCAACCGCCCCCGTCGCAAGTTTTCCCTGATGGTGCGCCGCTGACCCGCCCTTGTCGGTGCCGCCCATGAAGGCCGTCGCACGCCAACCCCCTGCGCGTGCGGCGGCTTTCGCCGTTTCGTCCCTTTTGTGGCCGGTCTTCCCCTGCCTCGGTGGGCTTCTCGTATCACCGGAGATGACTCTTTGTGCTGGGCAACGTATCCGGTCGCGCTCCGGCTGCGAATTTTCGGGGGCGGTGCGGAGGCACTGTACCGATGGTGTTGTGCGAGTTGTAATGCTGTGTTTGCTCGCTGCGACATCTGCGGTAGTAGAGAAGATTTCATTGCGAATCACGGACGGTAAAACGGCTCGCGTGGGGTGATCCGGGTCAGCTACCGACCAGTGATCGGTAGTCCACACCCCGTGCCGATTCTGCGGTCTGATCTTTCGGACACTCTTTGCCTACCGGTCGGTATGAGTTACTGGTTCGCTGAGTTGTAGCTATCGAGAAAGACTGTTCGGTTGCTTTCACTGTGCAGTTGGATTCGTTGTTGTTCGAACGGCTGCGTGACCAGTGGATTCGCTATCTTCGCTACTGGACGCGAAATCTTTTCTCCCAATCCGATATTCGAGTACCGCAATTGCCAGCTAACCTGAACGCGCTGTTTGGAAAACGACCGCGACCACATGGTTGGTACGCCCGTGGGCCGTGGTCTCGGTGCGTTGACGGGATGGCAATGACAGTTGGCTTTGGCATGAGCATCGGCACAGTGAACTCCGTCTGGGCGACCACTGCCGGTGATCGGAACCGGCCCGCGGTGCGTGTTCGCCGGACCGCCGTCACCTTCGACAGCGCCGGCGGCCCGCAGATCGGGGGCATTCCCCACTTCGTCCCGGTGGTCACCGACTTCGCCGATCTCACCAGCGAGCCGGACCCGGTGGCCATCGGCGGTCGCATCTGGTCCCCGGCGGACCTGGTGGCGGCCGTGGTGAACGGGCTCATCGAGACCAACGCCCCCGAGGCTCCCGCCGTAACCACCTATCCCGCTTGCTATTCGGACAAACACGTCACGCGATTGCGGCGGGCACTGGACTGGTCCGGCGCCGCCGACGTCATGCTCATGCCCGAGCCGGTGGCGGCGGTGGAATGGCTCGACGAGGAATACGGCATCTCCGAATCCGGGCTCACCCTGGTCTACGACCTCGGCGGAAACGCCCTGGACGTCGCGGTCGTGCGCACCGAGTCCGATCGCGACGAACGCGGCATCCTCGGGCGTGCCGAACGCTCGCACGACTACGGCGGACGGCCGCTGGGCACCCTGCTGGCCCGCTACGCGCGCAGCATCGCGCCCGGCTCGACACAGCCGGTCTCGGCCGTGGTGCCCGCCTCCGACACGAATCGCCTGCGCAGCTGGCACATTCGCAATTCGCTACGGTTGGTGCGCTCGGTCGTGCACCGGGCCGGGCTGCACATGGAGGAGATCGACCGGGTCCTGCTGGTCGGCGGCGCGGCCCGCCCCGCCGAGGTGGCCCGCGTACTGTCGGACCTGGGCCGCCCGGTCGTCATGTCGCCCGATCCGGCCAATACCGTGGCGGTGGGTGCGTCCATCGCCGCCTTTCACAGCGCGGACACCGGCTCCGCCATCGCCCGATACGCCCCCCGCGCCGCCGTGATCTCCGGCGCCGCAGTGGCTTCCGCGCTCGCTGTGTCCGCCGCCACCGTACTCGGCGGACCCGTCGACGGACCGCCCGGGCTCCAAGCCGCCCCCGAACCCGCCGAACCCGCCGACCCGTCCGCCGGTCCCGTGGCCCTCGGCACCCACGATGTCATCGTCCTCGACGATGCCGGCGCGCCGCCCGGCATCGGCCCCCACGCCATCGCCACCGTGGCAGCCGTCCGCGCCTACTCCCCGCTGGCCCCGACCGTCACC
Organism: Nocardia sp. NPDC051981; assembly: GCF_040680715.1. Lineage (NCBI taxonomy): Bacteria > Bacillati > Actinomycetota > Actinomycetes > Mycobacteriales > Nocardiaceae > Nocardia > Nocardia sp. NPDC051981. The sequence goes on from NZ_JBFAXK010000014.1 coordinate 152,280, forward strand.
CCCACCTGGGTCGCCGGCCACCCCGTCGATTCCACCGGCGGCGGCACCCACTGCGAAACCCGCACTGTCACAGGCATAGGCAGCGCCTACGGCAACCCGGCGCAGTTCACCAACCCCCTCCCGTTCCAGAACTCCGCCCCCGGCGGCTGGACCGTCGGCTCATACTCCGGCCACGTCCCCAAGGTCAGCGCCCCCGGCACCCTCCCCGGCGGAACCATCCCCGGCGCAACGCAACCCGGAACCCAATCCGGCGCGGGTCAGCCTGGTGCCGGTCAGCCCGGCAGTGGCCAGCCTGGCGCGGGTCAGCCCGGTACCGGTCAACCCGGCGTAGGCCAGCCTCGTGGCACAACTCGCGGAAGTTACTCGGGCGGAACCCAACCCGGTACTCCAGGTGGAATACCCGGCGGCGGAATCGCGGGCGGTTCGAACCCAGGCGGTTCCGCACCGGGCACCTCCACCGGCGGAACCAACACCGGCGGCAATCCCGGTACATCGACCCCCGGCAGCGGTACCCCAGCAGGCGGTGGTGGCGGAACCGGTGACCCGGCTGGAGCCAAAACGGGCGGTTCTCCGGGTGGTTCCAACCCTGGTGGCTCCAACCCCGGCGGCTCGAACCCGGGCGGCTCGAACCCGGGCGGCTCGAACCCGGGCGGCTCGAACCCGGGCGGCTCGAACCCGGGTGGTTCCAACTCCGGCGGCTCCAAGCCTGGCGGAATCGGCGCGGGCGCAACCTCTCCCAGGGGCTCGACCCCCGGTGGCGGTTCTCCTGGTGGCTCGATCGGCGGCGGCACCCATACCGGCGGCAACGCCTCCGGCGGCGGCTCCCCCATGGGGGGCGGCCTCGGCGCCGGCATGGGCAGCCCCGGCGGCTCCTCGCCCGGCGGCAGCCACGGCATGGGCAGCCCCGGCGGCTCCTCACCCGGCGGCAGCCACGGCGGCATGGGTGGCGGCGGCAAGGGCGGAGGTGGCGGCGGTGGCCACCACTGATCCGTTGCGGCACTGTGTATCCCGCTGGCAGGGGCCGTCCGGCCGCGCCGCCGACCCGGCCGCGGCGGTCATGGCGGCACTGATCTTCGGTGGGCGCCTGCATCCTTCGGATGCCGGACCTGTGGTGGCCACGACTCATCCCCCGCGGCACTCTGCATCCCGTCGGCCGGGGTCGTTCGGCCGCACCTCGGATCCCGCCGCGACAGTCCTGGTCGTACTGATCTTCGCCGGGCGCCCGCATCGTTCGGACGCCGGACCTGTCGTGGCCTCGATTCGGTATGGGCGAAGGCTTTTCGGCGAATCCTCCATCGGGCGTGTCCTCCCGCACGCCGGTGGGGGTTGCGGGGGAGATCGGGCGGTGGCGTCCCACCACCTGCCCGCTCCCCACGGTGACGTAGGTGGCCGGCGGGACTGACCAACCCGCCCCACCTCGTCCCCGGGCTCGGGCGAGCGGCAGCGCGCCCGCGCGGACCGGCGATGGGGAGTGGCGGACCTGCGACGTCCGCGTCCCCCATCGTCGAAAGTGACCGGCCCACCTCGCGTTTCCTGTGCCCGGGGCGCGGTGGTGGGCCAGTCGCGGGTCAGCGGGCGGTGAAGCCGCCGTCGATGGCGAGGGCCGCGCCCGTGATGAAGCTCGCCTCGTCGCTGAGCAGGTAGGCGCAGAAGGCGGCGATTTCCGCGGGGCGGGCGATGCGGCCGAGGGGGTGCAGGGCGGCGATGGCGGCCTCGCCCTCCGGGGTGGCGCCCATGGAGGCCCGGAAGGCGGGGGTGTCGACCGCGCCGGAGACCAGGGCGTTGACCCGGATGGACCGGTCGGCCGCTTCCATGGCGACGGCCTGGCGGAAAACGGCCGTCACGCTTGATGTGTCATCTAACTGGGAATCAAGCGGGGGCGAGGATATCCGGCAGCTCGTCGAGTCCGTCGACGATCGTCGCCCGCGCGGCGTCGGGCTGCTCGGCGGTCAGGTACCCCCAGGGCCCGCGCCGGATGAGCACCGGCATCATGCCCGCCGCCCGGACCGGCAGCACGTCATTGTCGACCCGATCCCCGACATAGCAGATCTCGCCGGGCAGGACCCCCGCCACCTCCGCGACCCGCGCGAAGAACTCGGGATCCGGCTTCTCCAGCGCCCATTCGGCCGAGGTGTACACCGCGTCCACCGGCAGCTCCATCCGCTCCAGTGCCGATTTCGCCTGCGGCGGTTGGTTTCCCGCGATGATCACGCTGATGCCGCGTGCCCGCAGCTCGCCCAGCGCCCGCCGCACATCCGGGTACAGGTCGGCGGCGTCGAAGTTGTTGCGCAGGCTCTCCGGCTCCTCGGCGGCCCATGCGATCTGCTCGGCCTCGATATCGATACCCGGCCGCACCAATTCGAAGGCGTCGGTGAGCGGGCGCCCGGTGGCCGCCATGCCGCCGATCACGCCCAGGAACGCGAAGCGCGGCACGCCGAGCCGGTCGGCCCATCGGCACCAGATGCGCGTCTCGTCGATCAGCGTCTCGCCCACATCGAATACCGCAGCCTTGATCATTCGCCCAGCGTATCGGGCGGTGGTTCAGCGTTGTGCGTTGAGGAAGCCGATGACGGTCGCGCCCCACCAGCACAGCTGCGATACCAGTCCGGTGGCCGCGCCCCAGGCCAGCAGCCGCGGCGTCAGCGGGCGCTCGCCGCGAGCCTGCAGGCGGCGGTTGAGCGCGCACGCCTGAATCCCGTTGAGCGTCAGCACGAGTACCAGCGCCAGCTTGGTGCGGGTCATGCTGGAGGCGAGATTCGGTTCCAGCACGCAGCCGCTGGCCACCAGCCCGGCCAGGCCCAGCCAGATCGGCACGTGCAGGCGGCCGACCGCCCGCAGGGTCTCGGCCAGTCCGAGACGTCCTGCGGCCCAGCGCAGGACGAAGGAATCGGCCATGAGCACCCCGCCGAAACCCACCACCAGCGAGGCCAGATGGACGAACAGCCCGCCGGTGTGCACGGCCGGGCTGGTGGTGACGTGGGCGGCGATCCAGACGGCGGCCGCGAAGGCGCCGGTGGCCAGTAGCGCCGCGGCGGACACGATCCACCACGAATCGTGCGGGAGTCCCGCAGTCCCGGTGTGATACCGGGCGTCACTGGTCTGGAGCATGGACGAGCCTTCTGTTAGGTAAGGGAATCCTAAACTACTAAGAAGGTCGTCCCGGTGGCAAGTCGGCATCGATCCCGCGGCGGCTAGCACCGAGGCACACTGGTGTGAGTTGTCGTGCGCGGGAGGGGAGAACCTGATGGACGCCAGGATTCGCGGAACCGTCATGCCGGTGCTCGAGGTCGCACTGGACCCCGGTGACCGGCTCATCGCCGAGGCCGGCCAGCTCTCCTGGATGACCGACTCCATCCGCCTCAGCACCTCCACCCGCGGCGCCGCGGGCGGCGTCTTCGGCGCGGTCCGCCGCGCCATGGCCGGCGCGGGCCTGTTCATGACCGAGTACACGGCCCACCGCGATCCCGGCCGGGTCTCCTTCGCCGCCAAACTCCCCGGCCAGATCCTGCCCGTGCAGATCGGCAAGGGGCGCGAATACCTGGTGCACCGGCACGGATTCCTCTGCGCCGCAGGCGATGTCCGCGTGGCCCTGAGCTTCCAGCGCCGCCTGGGCGCGGGCATCTTCGGCGGCACCGGATTCACGCTGCAGCGCCTCAGCGGCGACGGCTACGCCTGGGTCGAGCTCTCCGGCGAAGTGGTCCAATACGATCTGGCCGCCGGCGAAACCCTCCGCGTCCACCCCGGCCACATCGGATTGTTCGATGCCTCGGTGGATTTCGACATCACCATGGTCAAGGGCATCCGCAATGTGCTCTTCGGCGGTGACGGCCTCTTCCTCGCCGCCCTCACCGGCCCCGGCCGAGTCTGGTTGCAGTCCTTGACCATCACCAACCTCGCCCACTCCCTCATCCCGTACCTGCCCATCCCGGAAGTCGGCGCCCAGCAGCGCTGACGCGGCCGTGCGACGTCAGGCCGAGAGTTCGAGGGGGAGGGCGGCGGTGGCGTAGCGGTCCAGGGCCACTTCGGCCAGGAGCGGGTGCGCGCCGATGGTTTCGGCGTGCGGCAGTTGCGGCAGGGCCTCGTGCAGCCGGTCGGTGAGCAGGCCCGGGGCCAGGAACCAGGGCGCGACCAGGACGTGGTCCGCGCCGCGGGCCCGGAGCCGGGCGAACGCCTGCTGCACCGTGGGTTCGGTGGTGGCGAAGCAGATTTCGGTGTCCCAGCCGGTCATCGCGGTCAGCAGCCGTGCCACGTCACCGGTGCGGGTATTGGCGGCCGCGGACGAGGAGCCCACGGCGGCAACGGCAATGCCCCAGCGTGGAGCGGCGAGCCTGCCCGCGCCGTGGGCGACGTCGGTCAAGGTCGGCGGGGCGTCCGCGGTCATGGCCGCGACGATCCGATCGCGCAGGGCGATGATCAGGTGCGGATCGGGGCCGAGCACTTCGGCCTGGGTCAGCCGCAGCCGGGGATGCCGGGCGCGAGCGGCCTCCAGCATCCCGGGCAGGTCCACCCGGGCATGAAAGGCACTGCCCAGCAGTAGCGGAACTACGATGGCATGCGAATGCCCGTCGGCCGCAACCGCATCCACGACCTGATCCACCGACGGAGTGCTCAGATCCAGAAACGCCAGGCGCACATCGAGATCCGGCCGCTGGGCCGCGATCCGCGCGACCACGGCCCGCATGGTCGCGGCCGAGCGCGGATCCCGGCTGCCGTGCGCCACAGCGATGAGCGCGGGCGTGTCCTCGATCCGGAAGGGCCGGGCCGGGCCGCCGTGCACCGTGGACAGCGTCCCGGGCGCGCGGTGCGCGGCTGCCCCGCCCGGCGGGACGGCCGGAACTGCGCCGTTGCCGGGCGGATTCATCTCAGGCCCCGACCTCGACCGCGGTCAGCGCGTCGCCGACCAGGCCCGCGGCCAGGGTGTTGCCGCCCGCGGGGTCGATCAGCAGGAACGAACCGGTGTGGCGGTTGACGCTGTAGTCGTCGGCCACGATCGGGTCGGCCACGCGCACCGAGATGCGGCCAATGTCGTTGAGCGACAGCGACTCCGGGTCCGGATCGGCGGCCAGGTGCTGCTCGTCGAAACGCTCCAGCAGCGCGCCGACAATGGCCTGCGTGGTGCGGGTGCCGTGCTTGAGCAGCAGGCGCGCGCCCGGGCGCAGCGGCTTGTCGCCGAGCCAGCAGACGGTGGCGTCGAAGGCCTCGATCGGTTCGGGAGCGCCGGTGGCGGCGGCGATCACGTCACCGCGCGAGACGTCCACGTCGTCGGCCAGGATCAGGGTGACGCTGCGGCCGGGCTGGGCCGAACCCAGTTCGCCGTTCGGGGTGTCGATGCGCTCGACCGTGGTGCGGGTGCCGGACGGCAGCACCACGACCTCGTCGCCCTTGGAGACCACGCCCGCCGCGACCTGACCCGCGTAGCCGCGGTAGTCCGGGTACTCGGCGGTGCGCGGCCGGATCACGTACTGCACCGGGAAGCGCAGCCCCACCTCATGGCGGCCGTGTACGTCCGCGTCCACCGGCACCGACTCCAGGTGCTCGATGAGCGAGGGTCCGTCGTAGTACGGGGTGTTCTCCGAGCGCGAGGCGACGTTGTCACCGTGCAGCGCGGAGACCGGTATCTTCTGCACATCGTCGGCCGACCAGCCGAGTTTGGCGGTCAGCTCGGCGAATTCGGAGGTGATCTTGTCGAACACGCCGGCCGGATCGTCCACCAGGTCGATCTTGTTGACGGCCAGCACCAGCTTCGGCACCCCCAGCAACGCCATCACCGCGGCGTGCCGGCGGGTCTGCTCGATGACACCCTTGCGGGCGTCGACGAGCAGGATCACCAGCTGCGCGGTGGACGCGCCGGACACCGTATTGCGGGTGTACTGCACGTGTCCCGGGGTGTCGGCGAGCACGAAAGACCGCTTGGGCGTGGCGAAGTAGCGATACGCCACGTCGATGGTGATGCCCTGCTCGCGCTCGGCGCGCAGGCCGTCCACCAGCAGCGACAGGTCCGGCGTGGACAGACCCTTGTCGACCGAGGCGCGGGTCACCGCGTCGATCTGGTCCGCCAGCACGGACTTGGTGTCGTACAGCAAACGTCCGACCAGGGTGGACTTGCCGTCGTCGACCGATCCGGCGGTGGCCAGTCTCAATAGGTCGGACATCAGAAGTAACCCTCTCGCTTGCGGTCTTCCATGGCGGCTTCGGAGACGCGGTCGTCGCCGCGCGTCGCGCCACGTTCGGTGAGCCGGGACGCGGCGACCTCGGCCAGAATCGCGTCATTGTCGGCGGCATCGGAAATGATTGCGCCGGTGGTGGATCCGTCGCCGACGGTGCGGTAGCGCACCGACTTGATCAGCAGCTCCTCGTTGTCGGCCGGGCCGCCCCACACGCCCGGGGTCATCCACATGCCGTCGCGCTGGTACACCGGGCGCTCGTGGGCGTAGTAGATGCTGGCCAGCTCCACGTCCTCGCGGGCGATGTAGCGCCAGATGTCGAGCTCGGTCCAGTTCGAGATCGGGAACACGCGCACGTGCTCGCCCGGAGCGTGCCGGCCGTTGTACAGGTTCCACAGCTCGGGCCGCTGCCGCTTCGGGTCCCAGCGGCCGAAGGCATCGCGCAGCGAGAAGATGCGTTCCTTGGCGCGCGACCGTTCCTCGTCGCGGCGGCCGCCACCGAAGACCGCGTCGAAGCGGTTCTCGTTGATGGCGTCCAGCAGCGGCACGGTCTGCAGCGGATTGCGGATCCCGTCCGGGCGCTCCTGCAGGCGGCCGTCGGCGAGGTAGTCCTCGACCGACGCGACATGCAGTCGCAGGCCGTACTTCTCGACCACCTTGTCGCGGAAGTCGAGGACCTCGGGCAGGTTGTGCCCGGTGTCCACGTGCAGCAGCGCGAATGGCAGCGGCGCGGGCCAGAAGGCTTTGATCGCCAGGTGCAGCAGCACCGTGGAGTCCTTACCGCCCGAGAAGAGGATGACGGGGCGTTCGAACTCGCCCGCTACCTCACGGAAGATATGGATGGACTCGGACTCCAGGGCGGCCAGAGTGTCGAATTCTGCCCCGAGCGGAGCGAGAAGATGAGATGCAGCGATGGAAGTCATGATGCGTGCAACCCGCATTCGGTCTTGGCGAGCCCGGCCCAGCGGCCGGATCGCGGATCGGATCCAGGTTCCGGCTTCCGCGTGCACGGAGCGCAACCGATGGACGGATATCCCTCTTCGACAAGGGGATTCACGAGGATGCCGTTCGCCTCGATGTAGGCGGCCATCTCCTCGTCGGACCAGGCGGCGATCGGGTTGATCTTCACCAGGCCGAAGCCCTCGTCGAAGGAGATCAAGGGCGCATTGGCGCGGGTGGGCGCCTCCACCCGGCGGATGCCGGTGACCCAGGCGTTGTACCCGGTCAGCGACTTCTTCAGCGGCACCACCTTGCGCAGGCGGCAGCATTCGGCGGCGTCCCGCGCGAACAGGTCCTTGCCGAGCAGCTGATCCTGTTCGGCCACACTGTGTTCCGGCTGCACATTGACGATGTTCACGCCGTACACCAGCTCGACCGCGTCACGGGTGCCGATGGTCTCGGCGAAGTGGTAGCCGGTGTCGAGGAACAGCACGTCCACGCCCGGGCGCACCTGGGCGGCCAGCTGCACCAGCACCGCGTCCTGCATGTTCGACGCCACGATGTAATTCGCGCCGAAGGTGTCCTCGGTCCACTGCAGCAGTTCCTGCGCGGTCGCGTTCGGGCCGAGCTCGGCATTGCCCTTCTCGACCAGGGCGCGCAGCTCGGATTCCGCGAGTTTCGTTGTGGTCATTGATGTTTCTCCCAACTACCGCAGGTCTGCTTCATCGGCTCGGACCGCCCACTGCGCGAAACGCTCACCCTCATCACGGTTCTTGATGAAGTTGCGCACCACGCGCTCGATGTAGTCACCCAGCTCTTCGCTGGTCACCTTGTGCTGCCGGAGCTTTCGGCCGAAGCCGGAGTCGAGGCCAAGGGAGCCGCCCAGGTGAACCTGGAAACCCTCCACTTGATTCCCGTCGCCGTCGTCGACCAGCTGGCCCTTGAAACCGATGTCTGCGATCTGGGACCGGCCGCAGGAGTTGGGGCAGCCGTTGATGTTCACCGTGATCGGCACGTCCAGGTCGGCATTGATATCCGCGAGCCGGGTCTCCAGCTCGGGCGCCAGCACCTGCGACCGCTTGCGGGTCTCGGTGAACGACAGCTTGCAGAACTCGATACCACTGCACGCCAGCAGGTTCCGCCGCCAGTGCGACGGACGGCCGTGCAGGCCAAGCGGTTCCAACTCCTCGATCAGCTGCTCGACCTTGTCGTCGGGGACGTCGAGCACGATGAGCTTCTGGTACGGGGTGAAACGGACCCGATCGGAGCCCGCGCGCTCGATCGCGTCGGCCGCCCGGCTCAGGATGGTGCCCGAGACGCGGCCGGCGATGGGGGAGAAGCCGATCGCGTTCAGCCCGTTGCGCAGCTTCTGCACCCCGATGTGGTCGATGGGCCGCTTCGGCTGCTCCGGAGCCGGGCCGTCGATGAGCTTCCGCTTCAGGTACTCGGTCTCGAGCACCTCGCGGAACTTCTCGATGCCCCAGTCCTTCACGAGGAACTTGAGGCGGGCCTTGGTGCGCAGGCGGCGGTAGCCGTAGTCGCGGAACAGCGACACGACCGCCTCCCACACATCGGGCACCTCGTTCAGCGGCACCCACACACCGACGCGCTGGGCCAGCATCGGGTTGGTCGACAGGCCGCCGCCGACCCACAGGTCCAGGCCCGGGCCGTGCTCGGGGTGCACGACGCCGACGAAGGCGACGTCGTTGATCTCGTGCACCACGTCCTGCTGACCGGAGATGGCGGTCTTGAACTTGCGCGGCAGGTTTGAGTATTCCTTCTTGCCGATGTAGCGCTTGACGATCTCGTCGATGGCCCAGGTGGGATCGATGATCTCGGTGAGGGATTCACCCGCCAGCGGCGAGCCCAGCACCACGCGCGGGCAGTCGCCGCACGCCTCGGTGGTCTGCAGGCCGACCGCTTCGAGCCGCCGCCAGATCTCCGGCACGTTCTCGATCTCGATCCAGTGGTACTGGACGTTCTCGCGGTCGGACAGATCCGCGGTGTCGCGCGCGAACTCGGTGGAGATCTGCGCGAGGGTGCGTAGTTGCTTCAGGTTCAGCGCACCGGCGTCGCAGCGCACCCGCATCATGAAATAGCGGGCCTCGAGGATGTCGATGTTCTCGTCGCCGGTCCAGGTGCCGTCGTAGCCCTGCTCACGCTGGGTGTACAGACCCCACCAGCGCATGCGGCCGCGCAGATCGCTCTTGTCGATCGAGTCGAATCCGCCCTTGGCGTAGATGTTCTCGATGCGCGCCCGCACGTTGAGCGGGTTGTCGTCCTTCTTGCTCTGCTCGTTGGCATTGAGCGGCTCGCGGTACCCGAGCGCCCACTGTCCCTCGGACTTGCGCTTCACCGGTCGCGCGGTGCGCTCCCGCGGCGCGACGGGCGCTTCCGACCGCGGGCGATCCGGACGCACGCGTCGCTCCGCGGCGGGTTTCTCGGGCCGGGCGGATCGAGCGTTATCGGAACTGGTGGCGTCGGTGCTCGACGTCATGGGGTCGCTCCTGAAGGGTCTTGCGGGCAGGCGGGAGGGGCTGGCTCACGCCTCCGATATCAGAGAACCGGCTCTTACGGCGTCAGGTGGACGCCGGATTCCGGGAGAATGGGAGCCGATCTACCGGAGGCTTCCCGGCAGACAGCTCGCGCTGCAGACACGCTTGAAGTCGACATGGCGACGCGCCACGAGTCGCACTCCAAGTCCAGTCATGGGGCTTATTGTGCCACGTCAGAAGGGGCGTTCCGACTTCCGGATCGAATTTTCCGCAGTTTCCCGGGAAATCCCCTGGATATATTGTCCGATTTGTGACGGGCATCATAGATCAACGCCCGGCATACCTTTGGACGGTTGACCTGAACGGCTGTGCCGGCGAGGCTACGTCATCCGATCGGCGTCGGCCGCCGCGAGGCGGGCCTTGGCCGCCGCCAGCCGGCCCAGCTCATCGGCCAGTTCGGGGGAGATCGCCCAATCCGGGCGATCGATGAATCCGGCCGGTAGGTACGGCGAACGGACGGCGGTCCGATAGCCCAGATCCCGCGCCCAGCAGGCCAGAGCCAGCAGCGGCAGCGCCAGGACGCCCTCGGGATCGTTGCGCCAGGTGTCGTTGTCGAAGAAGGCGCGATGCAGCCGCAGCGCGTTCGTCATCTCCCAGTCGAAGCCCTCGGAATCGCCGTCCGCCAGGCGCAGGAACACCTCCACGGCCGGCCGGAACAGCAGGTCCGTCACCCGCTGCGCACCCACCCGGCTGGTGGTGTCCAGCGCCCAGGCCGCCTCGTACACGCTCTTCGGGCCGAACCGCCAGGCCGTCTGCAGCAGCCGCACCCACTCGTACTGGAAGTCGTCGAAGGCGCCGTCGCCGAACTGGCGCAGCCGCTCGATCGGATACCCGACCAGCTCACCCATGGCCTCGGCATCGCGGGCGATGAGCGTCCACCAGAACGCCGCCCGCCAGCCCGCCACCCGGTCGTACTTGTCGAAGCCGGATTCGATGCCGCTCGCCCGGAACCGGCGCGTCACCGTCTGCTCGGTCGAATGCGCGAAATACCAGGTCCGCGCCCGAAACGCCGGCGGATCCGACATCAGCATGGTGGCCAGCAGCACACCGTCCATCGACCGCGAGAAGTTCGGGCCCTCCGGCCGCACCGGCGTCCGCGACCGGTAGACCACCGGGGCCACGGAGCCCTCGTCGACCTCCCTGATCGATCTGGCATCGACCCCGTGCCGCGGTACCTCGATCATCGGGCCGTCCCCGTCCGCACCTGGAGCCGCTCGCCCGGCTCGCCGAAATCCCTTGGAATGTATCCGGATTCGAGGTGCCCCGCAGTCCGAGCAGCGTCCCCGCGCGGGCGGGTGCGCTGTGACCGGGGCAACCGGTCACACTGGATGAGTGACCTCGACTGCTCCCCAACAGACCTCCGGCACTGCCGCGGCGGCCGCCGCCGACGTGCCGGTGCTGCGCGATTTCGGGGGCGGGCCGTTCGGGATCTACATCCACGTGCCGTTCTGCGCGACGCGGTGCGGGTACTGCGACTTCAACACCTACACGGCGGGGGAGCTGGGGAGTTCGTCGTCGCCGCAATCCTGGTTCGAGGCGCTGAAGGGTGAACTTGCCACGGCGGCACGGGAATTCGACGAACTGCCGTCCGCCGCGCCGGCGGTGGAGACCGTGTTCGTGGGCGGTGGCACGCCGTCGTTGCTCGGTGGGGACGGGCTCGCGGGGGTGCTCGACGCCATTCGCGAGAACTTCACGCTCGCGCCCGGGGCAGAGGTGACGACCGAGTCCAATCCGGAATCCACCTCGCCCGAATTCTTCGATCGCATCCGTGCGGCCGGGTACAACCGTGTCTCGCTCGGCATGCAGTCCGCCGCCCAGCACGTGCTGAAGATCCTGGACCGGACTCACACGCCCGGCCGGGCCGTGGCCGCGGCCAAGGAAGCTCGTGCGGCGGGCATCGAGCACGTCAATCTGGACCTCATCTACGGCACGCCCGGCGAAACCGACGCCGACCTCGACGCCAGCCTCGATGCCGTGCTGTCCGCCGGGGTCGACCATGTGTCGGCCTACTCCCTGATCGTCGAGGACGGCACCGCCCTGGCCCGCCGGGTCCGGCGCGGCGAACTTCCCGCCCCCGACGACGACGTGCTCGCCGCCCGCTACGAGCGCATCGACACCCGCCTGGCCGCGGCCGGCCTGCGGTGGTACGAGGTTTCCAACTGGGCCGCCTCCGACGCGGCCCGCTGCCGCCACAACCTCGGCTACTGGGACGGCGGCGACTGGCTCGGTGCCGGGCCGGGCGCGCACAGTCACGTCGGCGGCGTCCGCTGGTGGAACGTGAAACACCCGGCGCGCTACGCGGATCGGGTGACCACCGGCGCCCTCCCCGCCGCGGGCTGGGAGTCCCTCACGCCCGAGGAGCGCTACACCGAGCGCGTGATGCTCACCGTCCGGCTCCGGACGGGCCTCCCGCTGGCCGATCTCGATGCCGACGGCCGCGCCGCCGCCGACGGCGTCATTGCCGATGGCCTGGCCGAGCGGGTGAGCGACCACCTGATTCTCACCGACCGCGGCCGACTGCTCGCGGACGGTGTTGTCCGCACCCTCCTGGGCTGACCTCGGCGCCTTCGCCCGATGGGGCCGGCCGGACCGACCGTTTTCGTTCCGCATCGGCCTCGGACTCGGGCTGTGACCTGCGGAGATCGGCGAACATCGGGTAGAACCGGTCGGTGCGGACTAGATTGACGGACGGAGATTTCGTACAGCCGGTCTGTATCGCGGTCGGAGCCTCGGCCGCGGCCCGCGCACTGAAGCGTCCCGAACAACCTTCGGCCCGAGGACATCTCATGGTGAAGCCACTGGTGCGACCCGTCGAACTCCTGCATCGCCTTCGTGCCCGGGCCGGTCACACCGCCGGCCGCGGGAGTGCCGCCGCGGTAGCGTTGGCGCTCGTCGTGACCCTACTCGCCGCGGCGCCGGCCACGGCTGCGCCCATGCCCACGATCGTGCTGGTGCACGGCGCCTTCGCCGACTCCTCCAGCTGGGACGGCGTGGCAGCCCAGCTGCGCGCCGACGGCTATTCCGTTGTGACGCCGGAGAATCCATTGCGCGGTCCCGCCTACGACGCGGCGGCGATCCAGCGCACGATCGACGGCATCGCGGGTCCGATCGTACTGGTCGGCCACTCCTACGGCGGCACCGTGATCAGCAATGTGCACGACTCGAAGATCGAATCCCTGGTCTACATCTCGGCTTTCGCGCCGACCCAGGGTGAAGCCGCACTGCTGGAACTGAATCCGATCCAGTACCCCGGCTCGCAACTCACCCTCGCCCTGCGACTGAAGGTGGTGAACGACCAGCAGGGGATCGCGGACAGGAATGTGGACGCCTACATCGACCCCGCCAGTTTCCCCGACGTCTTCGCCCAGGACGTCGATCCGGCCACCGCCGCCGCCATGGCCGCCCGCCAGCACTCCCTGGCCCTGTCCGCCAACGTCGAACCCTCGGGCTCGCCCGCCTGGGCCGCCACCCCGAGCTGGTATCTGGTCAGCACCGCCGACCGCGTGATTCCCCCTGCGTCCCAATGGGATATGGCCAAGCGCATGAACGCCCACACCTCCTCGATCGACGCCTCCCACGCCGGCCTCGTCTCCCATCCGGCCGACGTGGCCGCAGTCGTGGAGGCCGCCGCCGGTCAGTGACACCGGGACACGGCACGTGCGGACATCCGGCACAGCACATGCGCCGACTCCGCCCAGGTGGCGGGCGGTGGCACAGCGACTTGCGCCGGGGACACTAAACTGGAGGAGATAATCCGGGAAATCCGCGTGGCCGGTGCCGAATGATCGGCTGCTTCCTGCCGCGGAGGGCTCGGGCGTGCACGAGGCGTACCCGAGGGCGAGCAAGGAGGTGGGGCCATCATGTCGAGCACCGAGCAACGACGGCTCGAGGTCCTGCGGGCCATCGTCGCGGACTACATCGCGACCAAGGAGCCCATTGGGTCCAAGACCCTGGTCGAGCGGCACAATCTGGGTGTCTCCAGCGCGACCGTCCGCAATGACATGGCGGTGCTCGAGGCCGAGGGCTACATCGCCCAGCCGCACACCTCCTCCGGCCGCATCCCCACCGACAAGGGCTACCGGCAGTTCGTCGACCACATCTCCGAGGTCAAGCCGCTGTCCGGCGCGGAACGCCGCGCGATCATGGAATTCCTGGAGAGCGGCGTCGATCTCGACGACGTGCTGCGCCGCGGCGTCCGCCTGCTGGCCCAGCTGACCCGGCAGGTCGCCATGGTCCAGTACCCGACCGTGTCCGCGTCCACCGTGCGCCACATCGAGGTCGTCGCGCTCAACCCGGCCCGCCTGCTGCTGGTCGTGATCACCGATACCGGCCGCGTCGACCAGCGCCTGGTCGACCTGGGCACCGTCGTCAGCGAGGACGATCTGGCCGCCCTGCGCGGCATGCTCGGCAAGGCCATGGACGGCAAGCGCCTGGCCGCCGCGTCCGCCTCGGTCGCCGAACTCCCCGAGCACTCCCCGTCGCCCAAGCTCCGCGATGTGCTCATCCGCGTCTCCACCGTGCTGGTCGAGACGCTGGTCGAGCATCCGGAGGAGCGCCTGGTGCTGGGCGGCACCGCCAACCTCACCCGCAATGCCTCCGACTTCGCCGGGAACGGTTTCCCGGGTTCGCTGCGTTCGGTCCTAGAGGCCCTCGAAGAGCAGGTGATCGTGCTGAAGCTGCTGGCCGCGGCACAGGTCCCGGGTACCGTGACGGTGCAGATCGGCGAGGAGACCAAGGTCGAGCAGATGCGCGGGACGGCCGTGGTGTCCACCGGCTACGGGCTGACCGGTACGGTGCTCGGAGGGATGGGGGTGCTCGGACCGACCCGCATGGACTACCCGGGGACCATTGCCTCGGTGGCGGCTGTCGCCCGATACATCGGTGAGGTGCTCGCCGAACGGTGAGCAGGCACAGAAGACGAAACAGGACTAGAGAGCGCACGTGGCACGGGACTATTACGCACTGCTCGGAGTCGCACGCGGTGCGACCGACCAGGAGATCAAGCGCGCCTATCGGAAGCTGGCGCGTGAACTGCATCCCGACGTCAATCCGGACCCGGAGGCCCAGGAGAAGTTCCGCGAGGTCTCCACGGCCTACGAGGTGCTGTCGGACGCGGAGAAGCGGCGCATCGTCGACCTCGGTGGTGACCCGCTGGAATCCGCCGGCGGCATGGGCGGCGGCTTCTCCGGCGCCGGATTCGGTGGCCTCGGCGACGTGTTCGAGGCGTTCTTCGGCGGCATGAACGCCTCCGGCGGCACCCGCAAGCCGCGCGGCCGTGTGCAGCCGGGCGCGGATTCGCTGCTGCGCACGCGACTGTCGTTGCAGGAGTGCGCGGTTGGTGTCACCAAGCACCTGACCGTCGACACCGCCATCCTCTGCGACCTGTGCCAGGGCTCCGGTACCAACGGCAATTCGAAGCCGGTGCGCTGTGAGACCTGTGGCGGCGCGGGCGAGGTGCAGACCGTGCAGCGGTCCTTCCTCGGCCAGGTCATGACCTCCCGCCCCTGCCCCACCTGCCGGGGCGCGGGCGAGACCATCCCCGACCCCTGCCGCAAGTGCGGCGGCGACGGCCGCGTGCGCTCGCGCCGCGAGATCGCCGCGCCCATCCCGGCCGGTGTCGCCAACGGCATGCGGGTGCGGCTGGCCGCGCAGGGCGAGGTCGGCCCGGGCGGCGGCCCCGCCGGCGACCTGTACGTGGAGATCGTCGAGCAGCCGCACGACACCTTCGTGCGCGACAGCGACGACCTGCACTGCACCATTCGCGTTCCCATGGTGGACGCCGCGCTCGGCACGACCGTCGTCATCGACACCATCCTCGACGGCCCGGTGGAGCTGACCATCCCGGCGGGCACCCAGCCCGGCGAGGCGTCGGTGCTGCGCGGCCACGGCATGCCCAAGCTGCGCGCCAGCTCGCGTGGCGACCTGATCGCGCACCTCGACATCGTGGTGCCGAGCAAGCTCGACTCCAAGCAGGCCGACCTGCTGCGCAAGTACAAGGGCATGCGGGCGAACGAGCACACCGAGGTCCTCTCGGCGCAGTCCGAGCACAACTCGGGCCTGTTCGCGCGCCTGCGCGCCTCCTTCAGCGGACGCTGATCCGTTGGCCGCCACCGTCTTCTACCTCGACGACATTCCCGAACCGGGTGCGACCGCGGTGCTGGACGGCCCCGAGGGCCGCCACGCCGCCACGGTGCGCCGCATCCGGGTCGGGGAACCCATCACCCTCTCCGACGGGCACGGGATCCTCGCCGACTCGGAAGTGGTTGCGGCCCAGAAGGATCGCCTCGAACTGAAGGTGCTGGCCAAACGGGTGGCCGCGCCCTGGACCCCGCAGGTGACGGTGGTCCAGGCCCTGCCCAAGTCCGACCGTTCGGAACTGGCGGTCGAACTCATGACGGAGGCCGGCGCCGACGTCATCGTCCCCTGGCAGGCCCTGCGCTGCGTCTCCAACTGGGAAGCCAAGGCCCGCAAGGGCGTCGAGAAGTGGCGGGCCGCCGCCAAACAGGCCGCCCGCCAATCCCGCCGCGCCTACATCCCGGACGTCGCCGACCTCCACACCACCCGCGACCTGCTGGACCTGGTCCGCACCGCGAAGGCGAACGGCGCGATCGTCGCCGCTCTCCACGAGTCCGGCGAATCCCGCCTGACCGACCTTTCTTTCACCGGCGTCCCCGAAGTGGTCCTGATCGTCGGTCCCGAAGGCGGCCTCGACGACTCGGAACTGAAGGCCCTCGCCGACGCGGGCGCCGACGTGGTCCTGCTCGGCCCGACCGTGCTGCGCACCTCCACCGCGGCCGCCGTCGCCCTCGGCGCGCTGGGCGCGCTCACCCCGCGCTGGTAGCCGCCCGCGCCGGTTCGCCACGGAATGGATTCGGGGGTGCGGCAGTTGGATGACGCCGGTGTGTTGCCCCTGCTGGTAGCCGTCTATTCACTGGGCGGTGTCGGTGGGCGGCGGTAAACTTCTGTCAACGAAAACGGCATCGAGACCGGAAAGCAGGCCATAGCCACTTTTGAGAACACCAGGCGAAATCGGCGATCAGAGCACACCCATTGCCGGCATCGGCGCCGGCGTCAACGGTTCCGGACCGGCGGGGCGGACCGTTCGTTCCAGTATCGAATTGGCACCGGAATCGGTGTTCGGTTTCCTGGGTTCGGCTGACGAGAACCTGCGTGAGCTCGAGCGCCTCCTCGATGCCGACATCCACGTCCGCGGCAATTCCGTCACGCTGACCGGCAAACCGGCCGATGTCGCGCTGGCGGAACGTGTGGTGGCGCAGCTGGTCGCGCTCACCGCGCGCAATCGGGTGGTCTCGCCCGAGGCCGTGCGGCACACCTACTCCATGCTCACCGAGGGCTCCTCGGATTCTCCGGCAGAGGTGCTGAGCCTGGACATCCTGTCCCGGCGCGGCAGGACCATCCGGCCCAAGACGCTCAATCAGAAGCGCTATGTCGACGCCATCGACGCGCACACCATCGTGTTCGGGGTGGGCCCGGCGGGTACCGGCAAGACGTATCTGGCCATGGCCAAGGCCGTGCAGGCGTTGCAGAGCAAGCAGGTCAACCGCATCATCCTGACCCGGCCGGCGGTCGAGGCGGGCGAGCGGCTGGGCTTCCTGCCGGGCACGCTGAACGAGAAGATCGACCCGTACCTACGCCCGCTCTACGACGCCCTGCACGACATGATGGATCCGGAGGCGATCCCGAAGCTCATGCAGGCCGGTGTCATCGAGGTCGCCCCGCTGGCCTACATGCGCGGTCGCACGCTCAACGACTCGTTCATCATTCTGGACGAGGCGCAGAACACCACGGCCGAGCAGATGAAGATGTTCCTCACCCGCCTGGGCTTCGGTTCCAAGATCGTGGTGACCGGTGACATCACCCAGGTCGATCTGCCGCACGGCGCGCGCTCGGGTCTGCGCGCGGCGACGGAGATCCTGCACGGCATCGACGACATCCATATCGCCGAGCTCACCAGCGCCGATGTGGTCCGTCATCGCCTGGTCGGGGAGATCGTCGACGCCTACGACCGGTTCGAGGCGGAGTCGCGGCCCCCGGCCGCGGTCCACTATCCCGGCAATCGGGCGCAGCGACGTGCCGCGAGCCGAGGAGAGCGACGCTGACCTCTCCCTCTAGGCTGATCGGGTGAGTATCGAGATCGCCAACGAATCGGGTATCGAGGTATCCGAAGAAGAACTGGTCAGCGTCGCGCGGTTCGTCATCGGTCAGATGGATGTGCATCCGGCGGCCGAGCTGTCGATGGTGCTGGTCGATCTCGACACCATGGCGGATCTGCACATGCGCTGGATGGACCTACCGGGTCCCACCGATGTCATGTCCTTCCCCATGGACGAGCTGGAGCCGGGCGGGCGGCCCGATGCCGCCGAGCCCGGCCCCTCCATGCTCGGCGACATCGTGCTCTGCCCCGAGTTCGCGGCCCAGCAGGCCGAGAAGGCCGGGCACTCCATGGATCACGAGCTGGCGCTGCTGACCGTGCACGGCGTTCTGCACCTCCTCGGCTACGACCATGCCGAGCCGGAGGAGGAGAAGGAGATGTTCGCGCTGCAGGCCTCCCTGCTGGAGGGCTGGTACGAGAACGTGCGCCAGGAAATGCGCCGCGCGGAGCTCGCCGAGCGCGACCAGCGGCTGCTGGGCAAGACCGGATTCACCGACACCACCGGTGATCCGCTGGGCCCGGCGTGAATTCATTCGTCCTGCTCCTGCTGGCGATCGTCCTGGTCCCCGCCGGTGGCGTGTTCGCGGCACTGGATTCGGCGCTGAACACGATTTCGCCTGCGCGCGTGGAGGATCTGGTGCGTGCCGACCGGACCGGGGCGGCGCGGCTGGCGCGCATCATCGCGGATCGGCCGCGCTATGTGAATCTCATGGTGCTGCTGCGTCTCACGTGCGAGATCACCGCGACGGTGCTGCTGGCGGCGGTGCTCATGGACTGGCTGGACGAGGGCCCGGCGCTGCTGATCACCGCGGCGGTCATGGTGCTGGTCGACTATCTGGTGATCGGTGTCGGGCCGCGCACGCTGGGCCGCCAGCACGCGTATTCGCTGGCGCTGGGCGCGTCGCTGCCGTTGCAGGCCATCGGCTCGCTGCTGGGCCCGATCAGCCGGCTGCTGATCCTGATCGGTAATGCGATCACCCCCGGTAAGGGTTTCCGCAACGGCCCCTTCGCCTCCGAGATCGAGCTGCGCGAGGTGGTGGATCTGGCGGGGGAGCGCGGCGTGGTGGATGCCGACGAGCGCCGCATGATCCAGTCGGTCTTCGAGCTCGACACCACCCCGGCCCGCGAGGTGATGGTGCCGCGCACCGAGATGGTGTGGATCGAGGCGGAGAAGACTGCGGCGCAGGCCATGTCGCTGGCAGTGCGATCGGGGCACTCGCGAATTCCGGTGGTGGGCGAGAACGTCGACGACATTCTGGGTGTCGTCTATCTGAAAGATCTGGTGCCGTACGCGGATCGGAGCCGGAAGGTGAAGGTGCGGCAGGTCATGCGGTCCGCCGTGTTCATGCCGGACTCCAAGCCGCTGGACGCGCTGCTGGACGAAATGCAGCGGCGCAGAAACCATATGGCGGTGCTGGTGGACGAGTACGGCGGCATCGCCGGGCTGGTCACCATCGAGGACATCCTCGAGGAGATCGTGGGCGAGATCGCCGACGAGTACGACAAGGACGAGATCGCGCCGATCGAGAAGATCGGCCCGGGCAAGTTCCGGGTCTCGGCGCGACTGCCGGTGGACGACCTGGGCGAGCTGTTCGACATGGTGATCGAGGACGAGGACGTCGACACCGTCGGCGGTCTGCTCGCCCACGCCCTGGGCCGCGTCCCGCTGCCCGGCTCCAAGGCCGTCATCCACGGCCTGCAACTGAAGGGGGAGGGCGCGGCCGACGCGCGCGGCCGCATGCGGATCCACACCGTGGTGGTGCGTAAGAGCCCGGAGCAGACGAGAACCGAACCGGCGGAACATGAACCGGCCGACGAAGCACACGAGGATGGAGAGGCCGATGATTGAGTTGGATGCGGAGGACAACAAGCTGTTGGTCCTCGCCCGTGGCGCCATGGGCCGCACCGGCGGCAATGGCGGCGCGGCCGTGCGTGATTCGGACGGACGCACCTACGCGGCCGGGACCGTGGAGCTGACCGCGCTGAAGCTGACCGCGTTGCAGTCGGCGGTGGCGGCCGCGACCTCCAGTGGCGCAGGCGGTTTCGAGGCGGCCGTGGTGGTCGCGGGCAAGCTGTCGGATCCCGGGGTGTCGGCGGTGCGTGAGGTTTCGCCATCGGCGCGCATCATTTTCACCGATGCCAAGGGCGCGGTGTTCGACGTGCTGGAGGCCGGTACGCCCGCGGACTACGGCGTCGAGAATCCTATTGCGGCACAGCAGCCCACGGAGGGTGACGCGGCCGGCGAGCGCGAGATCCCGGCGGGCTTCGATGTGGAGACCGAATCGGAGGTTTTCGAGTGAGCGGCCAGGGCAAGGACAGCGGTGAATTCCGGTCCGGCTTCGTGTGTTTCGTGGGTCGGCCGAATACCGGCAAGTCCACGCTCACCAATGCCATGGTGGGGCAGAAGATCGCCATCACCTCCTCGCGGCCGCAGACCACGCGGCACACCATTCGCGGCATCGTGCACCGCGATCACGCACAGCTGATCCTGGTGGACACCCCCGGTCTGCACCGGCCGCGCACCCTGCTCGGCCAGCGCCTCAACGACCTGGTGCGCGATACGTATTCGGAAGTCGACGTCATCGCCGTCTGCATTCCGGCGGACGAGAAGATCGGCCCGGGTGACCGCTGGATCGTCGATCAGATCAAGACCATGGCGCCCAAGACGACCCTGCTCGGTGTGGTCACCAAGATCGACAAGGTGAGTCGCGACCAGGTCGCCCACCAGCTCATGGCCGTGTCCCAGCTGCTCGGCCCCGAGGCCGAGGTGGTCCCGGTCTCCGCGGTCAAGGGCGAGCAGGTCGAGGTGCTCGTCGACGTCATCGCCTCCCAGATGCCCGAAGGCCCGGCCTTCTACCCAGACGGTGAACTCACCGATGAGCCCGAGGAAGTCCTGATGGCCGAGCTCATTCGCGAGGCGGCCCTCGAGGGCGTCCGCGACGAGCTCCCGCACTCGCTGGCGGTGGTGATCGAGGAGGTCCTCGAGCGCGAGGAGAACGAGGATCAGGAGACCGACGGCCGCCGCTCCGCCGAGGGCATGCTCGACGTCCACGCCCTTCTCTACGTCGAACGCCCCAGCCAGAAGGCCATCATCATCGGCAAGGGCGGCGCCCGCCTCAAGGAGGTCGGCACCAACGCTCGCAAGCAGATCGAGCACATCCTCGGCACCCGCATCTACCTGCACCTGCACGTGAAGGTCGCCAAGGACTGGCAGCGCGACCCGAAGCAGCTCGGCAAGCTCGGCTTCTGACCTGCTGCCTGCCCGCGGCCACCTGGGCGGCCGCGGGCAGATTCAGCGGATCGCCCTGTGCTGTCGGCGATTTCGGCGTCGCCGCGGCGTGGGACCCGGCGTCGCCTGGGCGTATGTCCCTGTGGGGCGGACGCGTCGGCGCGTAGTCCAGGCCGTCAGTGCGTCGGACAGGGCCGCCTCCTGGCTGCCGGTCAGGGCTGGGGCCACCAGGGTGTCGGGCGGTTCTTGTGCCATTCCAGCTCCGATTCTAATTGGGCCGCAACGGAAACCAGGAGCGGTTCGGAGTTGGCGGGGCCCATGAGCTGGGAGCCGACGGGGAGGCCGGTGGCGGTGAAGCCGGAGGGGATGTTGACGGCGGGCCAGCCGACGACATTCCAGGGCCAGGTGTAGGGGCAGGCCGCGGTGATGAGTTCGTCGGTGGCCCAGCTGCCGATGTCGTCGATCTCGTGGACGCCCGGCGGCGGGGTGGCCGTGGTGGGGGCCAGCACCAGGTCGAAATCGTCGAAGATGCGGCCGGTTCGCAAGCGCAGCAGGGGTTCTGCGCGGCGGGCGGCGGACAGCAGCGGCGAGAGGATGCGGCCGACGGCGGCATTGTGGGTGGTGCGCGGATCCACCTGCGCGCCGGGGAGGCGGTCCAGCGCCTCGCGGATGCCGACCATGGAGCGCGGGAGGAAGGTCGCACCCATCAGCACGCCGTAGTGGACGTCGGCGACGGTGACCTCGTGACCGAGGCGGCGCAGCGTGGCGGCGGTGGCGTGCACCCGGGCCTCCACCTCGCGGTCGAGCGTGGTCCTGGTGGCGGTGAACGGGATTCGCAGGGAGAGCGCGATGCGCAGGCGGCCGGGATCGCGGCCGACGGCGTCGGAGACGCGCAGTGCGGTCGGGGTGTGCAGGTCGCCCGGATGAGGTCCGGCGGCGGCGTCCAGCAGGAGCGCCGCATCGGCGACGGTGCGGGCCAGCGGGCCGTTCACGGTGAGCCCGTAGAAGGCTTCCGGCAGCGGCCAGGTGGAGATGCGGCCGCGCTGCGGCTTGATGCCGACCAGGTTGTTCCAGGCGGCCGGGATGCGCACCGAGCCCGCGCCGTCGGATCCCAGTGCGGCGGGCACCAATCCGGCCGCCACCGCTGCGCCGGATCCACCGGACGACCCGCCCGGGGTGTGGCCGGCGCTCCAGGGATTCGTGGTGTGCCCGAAGGCGTCTCCGCTGGTGAACGGCAGCTGTCCGAGCTCGCAGGTATTGGTCTTGCCGACGATGACCGCCCCGGCCGCGCGCAGCCGCCGCACCGACTCCGCGTCCTCGGTCTTGGCGGGGAATTCGCCGCCGCAGCCGAAAGCCGTTGGGGTGCCGGTCAAGTCGGTGTCGTCCTTGATGGCCAGCGGCACTCCGAGCAGGGGCTCGCGGTGTCCGGCGGCGAGTTTGCGGTCGGCGTCGGCGGCCTCGGCGAGCGCTTCGGCCCGTCGCACGATCCGGAAGGCATTGAGCGTCCCCTGGCTGGCCTCGATCCGGTCGAGCGCCGCGCTGGTCGCCTCGACCGAGGTGAGTGTGCCTGCCGCCAGTGCCGCCGCGAGTTCCGCCAGCCCGAGTTCGCCAACCGACGCCAGTGTCATGTGAATCCCGTCTCTCCCGTACTCGGGAGTAACCTAGCGCGATTCTGGTCACACGTCCAACGTGTGGCGGCGTGATCGACCGGGCAGTGGCCGATCACGCCTCATCGGCGGCGAGGGCGCGGCCGATGCGTCCCACGGCGATCCACACCAGCGGTGTGCCGGTGTAGCGCATCCGACTCCTCGGTCCGAGGGTCGCGCTCAGCGTGCGTCGCGCGGCCAATCGCCGGCCAACGAACTTCTAATCGGCACACACCCGGTAACTCGTCGTGGTCCGGTCGGTCGCGCGTGCGAGACTGTTGCGGTGCGGTTGTATCGGGATCAGGCGGTGGTGCTGCGCCAGCACAAGCTGGGCGAGGCGGACCGCATCGTCACGCTGCTGACCCGCCAGCACGGCCTGGTGCGCGCGGTCGCCAAGGGTGTGCGGCGCACCCGCTCCAAGTTCGGGGCGCGGCTGGAACCGTTCGCCTACGTGGATGTGCAGCTGCATCCGGGCCGCAATCTCGACACCGTCACCCAGGTGCACACGGTCGAGACCTTCGCCGCCGACATCGTCGCCGACTACGGCCGCTACACCACCGCCTGTGCCGTGCTCGAGACCGCCGAGCGCCTGGCCGGCGAGGAGGGCGCACCCGCCGCCCGCCTGCACACCCTCACCGCCGGCGCGCTGCGCGCCATCGCGCTGGGC
Organism: Nocardia sp. NPDC051981; assembly: GCF_040680715.1. Classification (NCBI taxonomy): domain Bacteria; kingdom Bacillati; phylum Actinomycetota; class Actinomycetes; order Mycobacteriales; family Nocardiaceae; genus Nocardia; species Nocardia sp. NPDC051981. Next base: position 175,653 of record NZ_JBFAXK010000014.1, read on the forward strand.
CGTCGTCCCCACGAACTGATCCTGGACGCATACCTGTTGCGCGCCATGGCTTTCGCCGGTTGGGCCCCCGCCCTCGACGACTGCGCCCGCTGCGCCACCCCCGGCCCGCACCGCGCCTTCCATGTGGCCGCGGGCGGCGCGGTGTGCGTGCATTGCCGTCCGCCCGGCGCGGCCACGCCCATGGTCGGCGTTCTCGACCACATGAGTGCTCTCAATCGGGGCGACTGGTCCGGCGTCGACGCCGTCTCCGACGCCATGCGACGCCAGGCCAGCGGTCTCATTGCCGCGCATCTGCAGTGGCACCTGGAACGGCAGCTGCGCACGCTGCCGCTCATCGAGCGCACCCGCCCGCACGAGGCCGTCGAGCGCGATGCGGTGGCCGGGCGTCCCCGTGCCGCCATCGGCTGATGCTGACACCCCCGCCATGGGCAACGCCCAGGCCCTGCCGAACGGCAATACCCTGGTCAGCTGGGGCATGACGCCCCGCATCTCGGAGTTCACCCCGAGCGGCGAGCTGGTCTACGACGCCGTCCTGCCCTTCGGGAGCTACCGCGCCTACCTCGACAGTCTCCCCAGCTGGCCGGCCAGGCGCTCGGCGGCGGGGAAATGCCGGTTTCCCTGCCGCCGTACGCCGTCCGGTGGAGGAAATGTGGAGGTCCAGTAGCAATGGTGTGGGCGCCGTCCGGCCGCACGGAGCGTCGGGCAGGATGGTGGTCGTGATCGGGAACCGGAAGTCATCGACTGAGCAGCGTGTTGTGCGGCCGCCGTCGCCGCATCCGTCGGGGGCGAAGCCGCCGGCGATTCCGGCGGAATTCGTGCCCAGGCATGTGGCGCTGGTGATGGACGGCAACGGCCGTTGGGCCCAGGAGCGCGGGCTGCCCCGCACCGCGGGCCACGAGCGCGGCGAGGCGGTGCTCATGGACACCGTCGAGGGCTGTATCGAGATGGGCGTGAAGTGGCTGTCGGCCTACGCTTTCTCCACCGAGAACTGGCGGCGCAGCCCCGACGAGGTGCGCTTCCTGATGGGCTTCAATCGCGATGTGATCCGCCGCCGCCGCGACGAGATGCACGAGATGGGTGTGCGGGTGCGCTGGGCCGGCCGCCGACCGCGCCTGTGGCGCAGCGTGATCAAGGAATTGGAGATCGCGGAGGAGCTCACCCGGGACAATACGGTGATGACCCTCACCATGTGCGTCAACTACGGCGGTCGTGCCGAGATCGCCGACGCCGCACGGGAAATCGCGCGCCGGGTGGCCGCCGGGGAACTCGATCCGGAGAAGATCACCGAGGCCACCGTGGCCCGCTACCTCGACGAACCCGATATGCCGGACGTGGACCTGTTTCTGCGTCCCTCGGGTGAACTGCGCACCTCCAACTTCCTGATCTGGCAGGCCGCGTACGCCGAATTCGTGTTCCAGGAAACGCTTTTCCCCGATTTCGACCGCCGCAACCTCTGGGACGCGTGCCTGGAGTACGCCAAGCGTGACCGTCGCTTCGGAGGCGTGAAATGACCGACCAGCTCACCCCCGCCGAGGCGCTCCAGGACCGCGCCCGCGCCCTGCTGCTGCGCTACGGCGTGGAGGTTCGCGAGGAGGACGGCGGCCTCGGCTTCGAGTACGAGGGCGCGCTGTGCTCGCTGCGCGGCGTCAACCTCTCGCCCGGCCTGGATGTGCTGGCGCTCATGTGCATCCTGGCCTGGGATCGTCCGGTGAAGCCGCAGCTGCACAAGCGGGTCGCCGAACGCAATGCCGCGCTCCAGTTCGGCACGCTCACCGTCGTGTCCCGCGAGAAGCTCGCGGACGTCATCCTGCGCTACACCTTCCCGGCCGCCGGACTCGAGGACGAGCCCCTGGCCACCATTCTGCTGCTGACCCTCTCCGGTGCGGGCCGGGCGCGCCAGGGCCTGCTGCCCTGACGCCGGTACCCGGTGCCGCCGGGATCGGTTCAGGCTCGGGCGGATTCGGCCGCGGCCTCGGCGGCGCGGCGGTAGTCGGGGAGGATCTCGGTGATGCCGTGCGCGAAGGTGTCGGGGTCGACGTCGCCGAGGATGAGGTGCTGCAGGATGAAGCCGGGTAGTAGGCCGAGGAAGATCTTGGCCACCGCGTCGGTGTCGGCGTCCGGGGGGAGCCAGCCGACGTCGCGCATGCGCTCGGCGTAGTCGAACCAGAGGCGGCGGATGCCGAGGATATTGGTGCGGACGTAGTCGGCGATATTGGCGTCTGTCAGGGCCAGCGACCATGCCTGCGGGATGATGCGGACCGGCCCGCCGGGGACGCTGAGCCGGACGATGGCCTCGCACATGATGCGCACCAGGTCCGGTGGCGTGGGGAGCGGATCGCTGTAGACGGCTTCGCTGAGGGCCGCGCGCAGGTCGACGGTGGCGTCGGTGGCGAGGTCCTTGATGATGTCGTCCTTGGACTTGAAGTACCGGTAGACCGCCCCGGCCGAGAGGCCGGATTCGGCGAAGACGTCCTGCATGGTGGTGGCGTGCAGTCCCTTGCGGGCGAAGCAGGACTGCGCGGCGTCGAGAATCTGCTGCCGACGGCGTTCCAGGTGTTCCTCGCTGACTCTGGGCATGGGCCCAAAGTAAAACGAATATCCGTTCTTGACAAGGGGACATTGGGGTGTCAGCCTTGTCCTCAATAAAAGAACGAACCTTCGCTTTCTTTGGATGTGTCATGAACACACTGCAGCGCTCCCTCGCCCTCGGTCTCGCCGCGGCCGCCATTCAGGCCCTGATGCTCATCGCCTTCGCCTGGCCCGCCGCCCGTGTCGCGCCCCGGGATCTGCCCATCGCCATCACCGGCCCGCAGGCCGCCGCGGTCGCGAAGCAGCTGACCGATCGCGAGCCCGGCGGCTTCGACATCCGCACCGTCGCAGACGAATCCACCGCTCGCGACGCCATCGAGCATCGAGATGTATACGGGGCCATCCTGACCGGTGGGCAGCCCCGGGTGCTGATCGCCTCGGCCGCGAGTCCGATTGTGGCCCAGCAGCTCTCGGCCTTCGCGCAGCAGCTGGACGGCGCGCAGGCGGCACCGGTGCAGGACGTGGTCGCCGCGGACGTGCACGATCCGCGCGGAAGCGGTTTCGGCGCAATGGTTCTCCCGCTGGTCATGTCCGGCCTGGCCGGTGGCGTGCTGCTGACCCTGCTGGTGCCGTCGCTGCGCGCCCGCGCTCTCGGTCTGGCCGTTTTCGCGATCGCCGGTGGGCTGCTGAGCATGTCGATCGTCCAGGGCTGGCTGGACCTGCTCCCCGGCGCGTACCTGGCCATGGCCTCGATCAGCGGCCTGGTCTCCCTGGCTGTCGCCGGCACCGTGGTCGGTCTGGCCGCCGTGCTCGGTCCGGCGGGCATCGGCCTGGGCGCGCTCACCATGCTGCTGGTCGGAAACCCCTTCTCCGGGGCCACCTCCGCGCCCGAGTTGCTGCCCAAGCCGTGGGGGGAGATCGGCCAGCTGCTGCCGCCCGGCGCTGCCGCCACCCTGCTCCGCTCGACGGCCTTCTTCGGTGACGCCCCCATCGCGGGCCCGCTCACGGTCCTGCTGTGCTGGGCCGCAGCCGGTCTCGCCCTGCTCGGTGTGGGGATCGCCCGCACTCGGCGGACCGTCCCGGCTCTCGCCCCGGAATTGGTGCCCGCGGCCTGAACTCACCGCCCGGACAGCAAAAGCCGCGCGCCCCTCGCTCGATGAACAAGGGGCGCGCGACTTCTGGCTGTCAGCTCTTGTGGCAGCAGTTCTGGCAGGTGCCGAAGATCTCCATGGTGTGGCTGATATCGGTGAACCCGTGCTCGGTGGCGATCGAGTCCGCCCAGGCCTCCACGGTCGGCCCCTCCACCTCGACGGTCCGGCCGCACTGGCGGCAGACCAGATGATGGTGGTGCCCGGTGGAGCACTGCCGGTACACCGATTCCCCGGTGTCGGTGCGCAGCACGTCGACCATCCCGGCGTCGGCGAGCGACTGCAGGGTGCGGTACACCGTGGTCAGCCCGATGCCCTCACCGCGCTTGCGAAGTTCGTCGTGCAGCTCCTGTGCGGAGCGGAATTCGTCGATGTCCGCGAGCAGGGCGGCGATGGCACTGCGCTGACGGGTGCTGCGGACCCCGACGGTCTTCTCGCTTGTTCCCACGGATCACCCTTCCTCGGCGTGTGCGACCGCGTCGATGACTATGTGCGCGAGATGTTCGTCGACCAGTTCGTAGATGACCTCGCGGCCGGTGCGCTCACCGCGCACCACCCCGGCGGACTTGAGGATGCGCAGGTGCTGGCTGATCAGCGGCTGGGTCACTCCGAGGGTATCGACCAGTTCGTGCACGCAGCGCGGTGACTCGCGGAGCTGGAGCACGATGGCGATGCGGACGGGCGCCGCCAGTGCGCGCAATAGTTCTCCGGCGGAGTCCAGAATGGTGCGCGACGGCACGGCCGGCGGCTGGGGCGACCGGTAGGGGTACGGGTCGTGGGGGATCGCGGCCGGGGTCTCCGTCGCGACGTGCGAGCGCCGCAGGGGCGCGCCGCTGTCCGTGGTCATCGAACCAACTCCTTATTGGAAACCGATGCCATTCTTATATGCACGGGTGCGCATGTCAAACAGGGAGTCGGCGCGTCGGGTCAGCAATTGCTTTGCTGCGAAATCGGGACCGAGGGGTCGAAATAGTACTCGGGATGATGCGGATCCGGGGCGTAGGCCGGACGCGCATTGCTGTAGTTGGGCGCCAGGAAACCCTGGTCGTAGACGGCGCAGTTGACCGAATAGGCGAAGCCCTGGATGTCGCCGAACCACATACCCTGCGAGTCCTGGTCGTAGGACGAGTCCTCGACCCAGTCGAATTCGACCTCGTGCCGCGCCACCGCGACGATGTCCATGGCCGTGTAGTCCCCGCCGGTGGGTGCGGCGAAGGCGTACGCGATCAGATAGTTGGTGTGAATCGCCAACTCGCCCTTGTCGTTCAGTGCGGCCGTCATGGTGCCGGCGACCCGCGGCGACACCGGCAGCAACGGATAGCCGGGTGCCAGTTTCGTCGTGACCCACCAGGTGTGCGCCTCGTTCCCGGGCGTCAGCTTCGCCCGTATCTTCTCGGCCTGGTGTGGCGCCAGCAGCGTCAGAACCGGTTGGGCGTCATAGGTTTCCAGGACGTGCTGGTCGAGGCGGGCCGCCACGATCAATTGCTTGGCACGATCCATGGCAGCCGCCACGGTCTCGGCGGAGTAGCGGCCGACCGCCGCGGCGGGTGGCGGCTGGATTCCCGCCGCGCCCTCCTGCCAGACGGCGGCGGGGGTGTTGTCGAAGGGATGCTTCGGGTCCACGCGCGCGATCTGGTTCACCGTCGGTGGCGCGCCCGTGCTCGCGGCGGGCTTGGCCTGGAGGTAGTTGAGCAGATAGCTCGCGCCGAACAGGAGCGCGGCCATGATCGCGATCGTCAGCACAAGCGGGCTCGGGAGCCAAGTGGGATAGGTACGCCGCGCGCGTCGTCCCGGGCGGCCGTCGTCGTACTGCCCGGAGGGATAGTTCTGCATGTGCCCCGCCCCTGTTCGATTGTGGATCGCCGCGACGCCGGGCCCGCAGGGCCGACCGGTGTCGTTCGTCCACTATCGCGCGGTAGTGATCACGGCAGCATCCCCAGCTTGTAGGGGCAGTGGGTGCAAAGTCGATTGCCCGCGACCGATAGGCTGCTCTCAATCCTTTGCAATCTTCCGGACACGGATGGAGAACTGTTCAAGTGGCACCCAAGTCGAAGGTGGACACCGTCGCCAATCTCGCCAAGCGTCGGGGTCTCGTGTACCCGAGCGGTGAGATTTACGGCGGAACGAGGTCGGCCTGGGACTACGGTCCGCTGGGCGTCGAACTCAAGGAGAACATCAAGCGGCAGTGGTGGCGGTCCATGGTGACCAGCCGTGACGACGTGGTCGGCCTGGACTCGTCGATCATCCTGCCGCGTCCGGTGTGGGTGGCCTCGGGCCACGTCGCGGTGTTCAACGACCCGCTGGTGGAATGCCTCAACTGCCACAAGCGGCACCGGCAGGACCACCTGCAGGAGGCGTACGCCGAGAAGAACAAGATCGACAACCCGGACTCGGTGTCCATGGAGCTCGTGGTGTGCCCCGACTGCGGCACCGTGGGCAAGTGGACCGAGCCCAAGGACTTCAACATGATGCTGAAGACCTACCTGGGCCCGGTCGAATCCGAAGAAGGCATGCACTACCTGCGCCCGGAGACCGCGCAGGGCATCTTCGTGAACTACAAGAACGTCGAGACCACCGCGCGCAAGAAGCCGCCGTTCGGCATCGCGCAGATCGGTAAGTCGTTCCGCAACGAGATCACCCCGGGCAACTTCATCTTCCGTACCCGCGAGTTCGAGCAGATGGAGATGGAGTTCTTCGTCAAGCCGGGCGAGGACGAGCAGTGGCACCAGTACTGGATCGACACCCGCCTCGCCTGGTACACCGACCTGGGCATCGACCCGGAGAACCTGCGGCTGTTCGAGCACCCGAAGGACAAGCTCTCGCACTACTCCACCCGCACGGTGGACATCGAGTACCGCTTCCGCTTCCAGGGCTCGGAGTGGGGTGAGCTCGAGGGCGTCGCCAACCGTACCGACTTCGACCTGAAGACCCATTCCGAGCATTCCGGCACGGATCTGAGCTTCTTCGATCAGAACACCAACGAGCGCTTCATCCCGTTCGTGATCGAGCCGGCGGCCGGTCTGACCCGCTCGCTGATGGCCTTCCTGGTCGACGCGTACCACGAGGAGCAGGTGCCGACGGCCAAGGGCACCATGGAGACTCGCACCACCCTGCGCCTGGATCCGCGCCTGGCGCCCGTCAAGGCGGCTGTCCTGCCGTTGTCGCGCAACGCGGACCTGTCGCCGAAGGCCAAGGACCTGGCCGCGCAGCTGCGCCGGAACTGGAACGTGGACTTCGACGACGCCGGGGCGATCGGCCGCCGCTACCGCCGTCAGGACGAGATCGGCACCCCGTTCTGCATCACGGTCGACTTCGACACGCTGGAGGACCAGGCCGTCACCGTGCGTGAACGGGACTCGATGGCCCAGCAGCGCATCGCTCTCGACCAGGTGGAGGGCTACCTGGCGGCGCGCCTCGTCGGCGCCTGATCCCAGGTTCACAGGAAAGACCGGTCAATGCCTGACCGGTCTTTTCTTTATTCCATTGCCCCCGAAATCCGGGGCGGCGTCTCGAAATTGGGTAACCGACTACTCACGTTAACGGCCCATGACCGGAGCACTATTTAAGGATGTGGGCAACGGCGCATCTCTGCCGTAGCTCGATCATCCGAGGTGAGTCATGAGCGAGCGTGTTATCGGCCCCCGCTCGGGGCTGCAATGGGTCTCATTGGGGGACACCGGATCATCGTGCCCTGCCGCCCGATCCACGGTGGCGGCATTTCGATCATGGGCCGAGTCCTATCTGACCCAACCCAGTGACGAACTGGGCCGCGACGGGCCGGTCTGCCCGTATGTACGACCGGCCATGCGGCGAGATCTGATGTGGCTGGCGCAGGTTCCAGCGGTGGAGCCGCGGCCGACGTGGGTGCGCGCGGTCATCCGTGACGCGCTGGAGGTCTATTCCGGACTGCCCACGGGGAACGGCAGTTCCACCTCCGTGCTGCGCGCATTGATCACCGTATTCCCGAATTTGACGGATTGTTCGCTGATCGATGAGATCCACGACGAATTCAAGACCAAATTCGTGGAACGCGGCATCATGCTCGGGCAATTCTATCCGGGCTGTGACCAGGCGGGCCTGTGGAACAAGGATTTCCGGCCGTTGGACGCACCGATGCCGATGTTGGTGGTGCGCAGCATGATGACGACCGATTTTCCGTTCCTGCTCGACAGACCGGAGTGGGCCGACGCCTTCGTGCGCAAGTTCGCGCCGGGGCTGCCCGCGCACGTGCGCTCGGTCATGGTGGAGCGCTTGACATCTCATCCCGCCCTGGTGCCCGCCTACGAGTTGGGCGCCGACGACGACGCATCCTGCTCGGCCGGCAGTTAGGTAGTTCTTATGACGCGTGAGATCGCGGCGGATCGGACCGCCACCGTCTTCCCGCTCTCCCCGGCTCAGCTGGGGATGTTCTATGCGCAGCAACTGGATCCGGCGGTACCGCTGTCGGAGGCCCAGTACATCGAGATGCGCGGACCGCTGGATATCGCGGTGCTGCGGCTCGTGGGGGCGCAGGCGGCGCGGGAATTCGGTTCCGGTGTCCTGCGATTCGTCGAGATCGAGGATCGGCCGTATCAGGTGGTCGATACCGAACTGGACGCCACGGTCGGCTTCCTGGACTTCCGGGACCGACCGAACCCGGTTGCGGACGCGTTGGAGTGGATGCGCGCGGATGTGGCGGCGCCGATCGAGCTGTTCGGTGCACAGGCTGGGGTATCCACCGTGATCCGGGTCGGCGAGTCCCATCACCTGTGGTACACCAGAGCACACCACCTCCTCATCGATGGATTCGGCTCGATGACCATGCTGTATCGGGTCGCCGAGCTGTACAACGCCGCGGTGCGCGGGCAAACGGCGCCTCCCGGCACCGCGGCCTCGCTGCTGGACGTGCACGAGTCGGAGATGGCGTACCGGGAATCGAGCCGGTACGCCACCGACGAGCGCTACTGGCGCGAGGTCACCGCGGGCATGCCCGACCGGTGCAGCCTGGCCGGGGCCACCGCGCCCGCGAGCGCGCTGGCCCGTGAGGCGCGCGCCCAGCTGGGGGAGCGGACGGCCGAGCGGCTGACGAGCGCGGCCCGCCGTTTCGACACCAGTGCGGCGGGCGTGGTGATGGCCGCGGTCGCGCTGTACTACGCCCGGCTCACGGCCACCGAGGACGTGGTCCTGAGCCTGCCCGTGTCCGGCCGCACCACCGCGGTGCTGCGGCGTTCCGGCGGCATGATCGCCAATGTGGTGCCGCTGCGGGTGCCGGTGCCGCGCGCGGGACGGGTGGGGGAGGTCCTGGATGCCGTGCGGGTGGCGGCATCGGGGGCCTTGCGGCATCAGCGCTTCCGCCACGAGGACATGCGGGACGAGGGCGACCGGGACGAGTTCGGGCGCGGCATGACCGGGCCGGTCATCAACATCATGATGTTCCCGGCCGGGATCGACTTCGAGGGCGTGGATTCGAGCCTGCACGTGGTGACCTCGGGCCCGATCGAGGACCTGTTCGTCAACTTCTACCAGCACGGTGCGGGCGCGCCGATCCATGTCGACTTCGCCGCGAATCCGCGCCTGTACGACGAGGATTCGCTGAACCGGCATCACCGGCGGTTCCTCGCCGTGCTGGATTCGCTGCTGGAGGCGGAAGCCGGAACACCGGTCGCGGCACTGGATTACACGGTGCCGGACGAGCAGCCGATGCTGGCGGGCGCGCACGGGCCGGCGGCGCCACAGCCGCGGCTGCTGCCGGAGATCCTGGCGGACGGCCTGCGCCGCGCCGGACCCGAGACGGTCGCCGTCATGGGCCGCGACCGGCGGCTGACCTACGGTGAGCTGGACGCGCTGTCGAATCGGCTGGCGCGCCGGATTGTGCGGGCGGGCGCCGCCGAATCCGGTTCCGGGATACCGGAGGCCGCGGCCGTCGGACCGGAATCGACCGTGCTGCTGGCGCTCCCCCGTTCGATCGAGGCGATGGTCGCACTGTGGGCGGTGGCCAAGACCGGCGCGGCGTTCGTGCCGCTGGGTATCGCGCTGCCCACCGACCGCATGGCCCGCATTGCCGCCGACGCGGGCGCGACGATCGGCCTGACCCTCGCGGAATCGACTGCCGCGCTCCCGGATTCGGTCCACTGGATCACCCTCGACGACCTGCTCGACGAGGACGTGGCGCCGGCCGATCCGCCGCTCACCGCCGAGGAGGTGCGCGGGCGGCCGCGGGCCGGCAATCCGGCATACGTGGTGTTCACCTCCGGATCGACCGGGGTGCCCAAGGGCGTGGCGGTGACCCATGCCGGATTGGCCGGGCTGGCCGCGGCGATCGTGGCGGCGTACCGGGTCGCGCCCGGTGCGCGGGTCCTGCAGTGCCTGAACCCGAGTTTCGATGCGTCGGTGCTGGAATGGCTGATGGCGTTCGCATCGGGCACGACCCTGGTGGTGGCCGAATCGGATCCGGTGGTCGGCGCCGAATTGGCCGGGCTGGTACGGGATTTCGGCATCACCCAGGTTTGTTCGACGCCCGCGGTGCTGTCCACGCTGGAGCCGGACGCGCTCGACGGGGTGCGCGCGGTGTCGTCGGGCGGGGAGCCGACGCCGCCGGATATCGTGGCGCGCTTCGGGATCGGGCGGGAGCTGCTGAATTCGTACGGTCCCAGCGAGACCACGGTGGCCGTCACCTACACCCGAGGGCTGGAGCCGGGCGTGAATGCCGGGCTCGGCGACCCCATTCCGGGCGTCGGGATGCTGGTGCTGGATCGCTGGCTGCGGCCGGTCCCGATCGGGGTGGCCGGGGAGCTGTACGTGACCGGGCCGGGGGTGGCGCGCGGGTACGTCGGCCGTCCCGGGCTGACCGCCGAGAGTTTCGTGCCCGCCCCCTCGGGTCCGGCGGGGGCCCGCATGTACCGCACCGGAGATTTGGTGCGCTGGACCGAGAGCGGCGTGCTCGAGTACGTGGGTCGCAGCGACTTCCAGGTGAAGCTGCGCGGTATGCGGATCGAGCTGGGTGAGATCGACGCCGTGCTCAACGCGCACTCGTCGGTGGAGATCGCGGTCACGGTGGCGCGGCCCGGTCCCGGCGGCGGCACCGTGCTGGCCGCGTATGTGGTTCCGCACGCCGGTCAGGTGATCACCGAGCCCGAGCTGCTCGACCACGCCACCCACCGCCTCCCGCCGTACATGGTGCCCGCGACCGTCACGGTGCTGGGCGCGTTGCCACTCACCGCCAATGGCAAGGTGGATCGCCGGGCGCTGCCGGAACCCGTGGTGGCGCAACAGATGTCGGGTCGCGCGCCCGCCACCGACACCGAACGCCTGCTCTGCAGCCTGTTCGCGGAGGTTCTCGGGACCGAGGCCGGCCCGGACACCTCGTTCTTCGCCCTGGGCGGCGATTCGATCATGGCGATCACGCTGGTGTCGCGCGCTCGCGCCGCGGGCCTGGTCTTCTCCGCCCGTGAGGTTTTCGAGCACCGCACCCCGGCCGCCCTGGCGGCCGTGGTCACCCGGCTGGAGGACCGTCCGCGGCGGCTGCCCGAACTGGCGGGCGGTGGCGTCGGCCGCCTGCCGCTGACCCCGATCGCGGCCTGGCTGCTCGGCCGTCCCGGCTGGCGGCATTTCGCCCAGTCCATGGTGGTCCAGGTGCCGGCCGGGGTCGAACTCCCGGTGCTGCTGCGCGCCGTCCAGGCGCTGCTCGACCGTCACGATGTGCTGCGCGCCCGCCTGGTCGACACCGACGACGGGCTCCGCCTCGACGTTCCGCCGGCCGATGACATCGAGGCGGCGACGCTGCTGACACACTTCGAGTGGACGGCGGCCGAGGTCTCCGGGGCGGCGGTCGACCGAGCGCTGACGGATGCCGCCGGTCGGTTGGATCCGCGTGCTGGTGTGATGATCGCACTGAACTGGCTGGACGCCGGTCCGGCGCGACCGGGCCGGTTGGCGATCGCGCTGCACCACCTGGCCTGTGACGCGGTCTCGTGGCGAATTCTGCTGCCCGACTTGATGTCCGCCTGGACGCAGGCCGCGGCGGGGACGAAACCCGAGCTGCGGGAGACCGGGACCTCGATGCGCACCTGGGCGTATGCACTGGAGGCGCTGGCGTCACCGGACATTCCGAGGGCGCCGGCCGATGACTCGGCCGTCGTCGAATCGCCCTGGCCGGTCAGCGAACTCGGGTACTGGCGTGACGTGCTGGCCCCGGATGGCCTGATCGGGCGGCGCCGGCTGGACGTGGCGGTGGACACCCATCGGACCGCCCGGCGGATCGATATCGAGGTGCCGGGCGAGGTGTCGGCGGCGCTCATCGCCCGGCTCGCGGGCACCTACCGCTGCGGCGTCGAGGATGCGCTGCTGGCGGCCCTCGCGCTGGCGCTGGCACGCTGGCGGGACGGGCAGGATGCGGTCGCCGCCGGCACCGTGGTCACGGTCGAACGGCACGGCCGCGATGAGGCCGCGGTGCCCGGGGCGGACCTGTCGCGGACGGTCGGCTGGTTCACCACGCAGGTGCCCGTGCGGCTGGGACCCGTTGCCGTGGATGGGGATTCGGGCGCGGACGGCGTGGACAGCGCGTTGAAGACGGTCAAGGAGCAGCTGCGGGCCGTGCCGCGGGGCGGTTTCGGCTACGGGCTGCTGCGCTACCTGAACACACGGACGGCCTCGGAGCTCGCGGCACTGCCGGATCCGCAGATCGGATTCAACTACCTCGGGCAGATTCCCGAGCTCGCCGCGGGCGATTGGCTGCCGGTCGCGATGGGGGACCGGCTGGGCGGGCACGCGGATCCGGATATGCCGCTGGCGGCGGTCATCTCGGTGGACGCGGTCACGCTGGAGTCGGAGGGCGGGCCGCGAATCCGGGCGGTGTGGCAGTTCGCCGGCCACGCGGTCGCGGCCGGGGACGTGGAAGCGCTGGCGCGGGAATGGCTTTCGGCCGTCGGTGAGATCGCCGAGCTGGTGCGACGACCCGACGCCGGTGGCCTCACCCCTGCCGATCTACCGCTGCTGACCGTCGCGCAGCCGGAGATCGAGTCGTGGGAACGGGCTTTCGGCCGTCTGACCGATGCCTGGCCGCTGACGCCGCTGCAGCGCGGCCTGCTGTTCCAGGCGCAACTGGCCGCGGGCGGCCCGGACGGCTACTCGGTGCAGGCGATCATCGATGTCGAGGCCGACCTCGATCGCGACCGGCTGACGGCCGCCGCCGAGGCACTGGTCCGCCGCCACGATGTGCTGCGGGCCGGGTTCCTGGCCTCGGATACCGGTGCGGTGCAGGTGATTCCGGCCGAGGTCGCGGTGCCCTGCGCCTATCGGGAGGCGGTCGGCGCCACGCCGGCGGAGCTCGACGAGATCGCGGCGGCCGAACTGCGTGAGCCGTTCTCGGTCGACCACCCGCCCCTGATCCGATTCCTGTGTATCGCGGCGGGGGAGCGGCGCTTCCGGCTGGTCATCACCAACCACCACCTGATCCTCGACGGCTGGTCCATGCCGATGCTGTTCGCGGAACTCATCGCCCTCTACGAAACCTCCGGCGAAGATACCGGATTCGCGACCCCGGCCCCCTTCCGTACGCACCTGGAGTGGCTGGCCACCCGCGACGACAACCTGGCCCGGGAAGCCTGGGCGCAGTCCCTGTCCGGCCTCGACGGCCCGACCCTGATCGCCCCGGCCGCGCCGCGCGCCGACGCCGCGACCGTCCCGGTCGCCCACGAGGTGCCCCTGCCCGACGGCCTCCCGGACGCCCTGCGCCGCACGGCCGCGGCCTGCCAGGTCACCGTCAACACCCTCGTGCAGGTGGCCTGGGCGCTGCTGCTGGCCGAGCAGACCGGCGGCTCCGACATCGTCTTCGGCGCCACGGTGTCCGGCCGCCCGCCGGAACTGGCCGGCGCCGAGCGCATGGTCGGCATGCTGGTCAACACCGTCCCGGTCCGCATCGCCCTGGACCCGGCCGAATCGATCGCCGACCTGCTCACCCGCGTGCAGCGCGAGCAGGCCGCCCTGGCCGACCATCAGCACCTGGGCCTCGACGAGATCCAGGCCGCCACCGGCCTGGGCCCGCTCTTCGACACCGCCACCGTCTTCGAGTCCTACCCGGTGGACGCCGCGACACTCACCGCCGCCACCCGCCAGGCCGACCTCACCGTCACGTCCCTGCGCGCCCAGGACGGCACCCACTACCCCCTCTCGCTGGCCGCCTATGCCAACAACGGCCTCCGCCTCGAACTGACCCGCTCCCCACACTATTTCGATGCCTCCGAGGCCGATGCGCTGGCAGCGGCGCTGTCCCGCCTGCTGACCGACCTCACCGGCGACTCGCGCCGCCGCGCCGCCGGACTGCGCGGCACGGACCCCGACGCGCTGGTCTCGATCCGACCCGGGGCCGAGTCCCGCGAGGTACGACTCCTCCCGGATCTGCTGTCCGCCAACGGATATCCGGACACACCGGCGATCGTCAGCGCAGCCTCACCGGCTGCCGAGCTGACCTACGCCGCGCTGGCAGCCGCGTCGAATCGATTGGCTCGCAGGCTGATCGAAGCCGGTGCCGGGCCCGAACGTGCGGTGCTGGTGGCTCTGCCGCGGTCGGTGATGTCGATGGTCGCGGTGTGGGCCATTGCGAAGACCGGGGCGGCGTTCGTGCCGGTGGATGTCACGCAGCCGGCGGCGCGGACGAGCGCCATCGCCTCGGAATGCGATGCGGTGCTGGGGATCACCTCGGATCAGGTGACGGATCTGCCCGGCGACGTGGCTTGGCTGCGCCTGGACAGCGACGCGTTGGTCGCCGAGTGCGCGGCGATGTCCGCCGAACCGGTCACCGATGCCGACCGGCTCGCGCCCCTGCGCCCGGAGCATGCGGCCTACGTGGTGTTCACCTCCGGGTCCACGGGCACGCCGAAGGGTGTCGTGGTCTCGCACACCGGGCTGGCCAATATGGCGGCGGCCATGGCGGAACGCGGTGGCATCGATCGCGATTCGCGCGTGATGCACTGCCTCAACCCGGCTTTCGACGCGGCCATGCTGGTGTGGATGTCCGCGTTCGCCGCCGGCGCGACGCTGGTCGTCGCACCGCCGGAGGCCAGTGCGGGTGCGGAGCTGGCGGCCGCCGTCCGCGCGGGCGCCGCCACCCACCTGACCTGTACGCCGAGCGTGCTCGCGACCCTCGATGCCGCGGACCTGCACGGTGTGCGGACGGTCGTCATGGGTGGCGAACCCTGCCCGCCCGCGCTGGTGACACGCCTGGGCCGGGGTCGCGCGTTCGTGAATTCCTATGGCCCGGCGGAGACCACGATCGCCGCGAGCTTCGGCGACCCGATGACGGCCGGCACCTCGACCCTGCTCGGCGATCCGGTGCCGGGGACGACCCTGCTCGTGCTGGACGCCTGGCTGCGGCCGGTACCGCCGGGCGCGGTCGGCGAACTGTATGTGCGCGGTGCGGGGCTGGCGCGCGGCTATGCCGGTCGCGCAGCGCTTTCCGCGAGCCGGTTCGTCGCCGACCCGTTCACCGCCGGGCAGCGCATGTACCGCACCGGCGATCTGATGCGCTGCACCGCGGACGGTTTCGAGTACGCCGGTCGCAGCGACTTCCAGGTGAAGATCCGCGGCATCCGGGTGGAGCCGGGGGAGGTCGACGCCGTCCTGCTGACGCATCCGGGCATCGAGGCGGCGGTGACCGTCGCCCGGCGCAATCCCGCCGGCGCGATGACGCTGTGCTCGTATGTCGCGCTGTCGGATCCGGCCTCGGTGCCGGAGCTGCTGGCCTGGGCTTCCAGCCGGCTGCCGCGCTACCTGATGCCCGCCGGCCTGCAGGTGCTGCCGGAGCTGCCGCTGACGGCGAGCGGCAAGGTGGACCTGCGCGCTCTGCCCGAACCCCAGCTGGCCCAGGCCGAATACGTCGTCCCGGCAGGTGCCGAGGTGGCCATCGCCGAGACCTACGCCGAGGTGCTGGGGCTGGATCGCGTCGGTGCTCGCGACGACTTCTTCGCGCTCGGCGGCGATTCGCTCATCGCGACGCGCGTCGCCGCCCGTCTCACCGCGCACCTGGGCCGCACCGTTCCGGTGCGTCTGCTCTTCGAGGCCCCGGTGGTTTCCGACCTGGCCGTGCGGCTGTCGGCCGCCGAGATCGACACCGCCGCACCCGCTCTCACCCGGACCGAGCGCCCCGACCTGGTCCCGCTCTCCCCGGCCCAGCAGCGCATGTGGTTCGTCAACCGCTACGATCCGGCCTCCCCGGCCTACAACGTGCCGGTGGCGCTGCGTCTTTCGGGCCACCTGGACCAGGACGCCCTGCGTGCCGCGCTGCGGGATGTGCTGGCCCGCCACGAGACGCTGCGCACGGTCTATCCCGATATCGACGGCGTCGGCATGCAGCGGGTGCTCTCCGCCGCGGACGTCCCGCTCCACCTCGACCCGGTGCCGGTGTCCCTCGACCGGCTACCCGAGGTCGTCGCGGACACCATCGGCCGTGGGTTCGATGTCACCGCGGCGGTCCCGCTCCGGGTCCGGGTGTTCGTCGTCGCCGACCGCGAAATCAGCTCGGCCGCAGGTTGTTACGGCCCGCGCGCTACGACGGACGGCCAGTTCGAAGAGCACGTGGTCGTGTTGGTCGCGCATCACATCGCGATGGACGGTTTCTCGATGGCCCCGCTGACCCGCGATGTGGCCGCCGCCTATGCGGTGCGAGCCGCCGGGCAGGCGCCGGCGTGGGAGCCGCTGCCGGTCCAGTACGCGGATTACACGCTGTGGCAGCGGGATCGGCTCGGCTCCGAGGCGGACACGGACTCGCTGGCGGCCCGGCAGCTCGAATACTGGTCGGACACCCTAGCCGGGGTGCCGGATCACCTGGAGCTGCCGACGGATCGGCCGCGTCCGGCCCGCGCCTCGCATCGGGCGGCCGAATGCACCGCCCGCGTGGACCGGGATCTGACCGCCGCGATCGACCGCTGCGCCCGCGCGCATCGGGCGACCCCGTTCATGGTGGTGCACGCCGCGCTGGCCGTGCTGCTGTCCCGCCTCGGCGGCACCCCGGACGTGGTGGTCGGCACCCCGGTCGCGGGGCGCGGCGTGCGCGAACTCGACGACCTGGTCGGCATGTTCGTGAACACGCTGGTGCTGCGTACCGGTATTCGCCCGGAGGAGGGTTTCGCCGCGCTGCTCGATCGGGTGCGGGATACCGATCTCGCCGCCTTCGAGCACGCGGACGTGCCGTTCGAGCGGCTCGTGGAGGTGCTGGCCCCGGCCCGGTCGGAGTCCCGGCACCCGCTCGTCCAGGTCATGCTGGTATTCCAGAACCTGGCCATGCCGGAGCTCCAGCTGCCCGGGCTGACCGTGTCCCCGCTCGAACTGCCGCAGACCAACAGCCGTTTCGACCTGAGTCTCACGGTCATCGGCGACGCCGACGGCATGGAACTGCGGTGCTGCTACGCCACCGACCTCTTCGATGCGTCGACCATGGCGGACTTCACCGGCCGGCTGGTGCGCGTACTGGCCGAGATCACGGCCGGACCCACCCGCCCGGTCGGCGATCTCGACCTGCTCACCGCGGCGGAACACGAGCGGCTGCACGCGGCCGCCGAACCCGTCGCGTCCCCGCGCGTGCTGGCCGACCTCATGGCCGACGCGGTCGCGGCGAACCCGGACGGCCTCGCCGTCATCTGCGGGGACCGCCGGCTCACCTACCGTGAGCTCGACGCCCGGGCCGAGCAGCTGGCGCGGCGGCTGACCGCGGCCGGCGCCGGACCGGAAACACTGGTGGCCGTGGGCATTCCGCGGTCCATCGAATCGGTGCTGGCGGTCTGGGCCGTCGCGCGGGCCGGGGCGGCCTTCGTCCCGGTGGATCCGGCCTATCCGCCGGATCGGATCGCCCGGATCATCGACGTTTCGGGGGTATGTCTCGGTCTCACCGTGCGCGCGCAGTGGGACCGACTTCCGGGCACGGTGGAATGGTGGTGCCTGGACGACCGCGATGCGGAGGAGTATCCGGTCGCGGTTCATGAAATCAGCAGGAACACAGCCCATCCGGCGTACGTCATCTTCACCTCGGGATCGACGGGCGCGCCCAAGGGGGTTGTGGTCTCCCACGCGGGGCTGGCGAATCTCGCTGCCGCGCAGCGGGACCGGGACGCACTCACCTCGGATTCCCGGGTCCTGCACGTGGCGTCGCCGAGTTTCGACGCCTCCGTCGTGGAACTGCTGATGGCGGTGGGCGCGGCCGCCACGCTGGTGATCGCGCCCCCCACCGTCTTCGCCGGACCCGAGCTGGGCGAACTGCTGTCACGCGAACGGGTTTCGCACATCGCGCTCACGCCCTCGGCGCTGTCGACCGTGGATCCGTCCGGCCTGGACGATCTGCGCCTGATCGTCACCGGCGGCGAACCCTGCCCGCCGGAACTGGTGGCCGCGTGGGCGGCCGAGGGCCGCAACCACTTCAACGACTACGGGCCGACCGAGGCCACGGTGACGGCCGCCGGCGCGCCCGTGCATCCCGGTGCGCCGATCACCATCGGCCGGGCCGCACCCGGCATGCGGGCCCTCGTTCTCGACGACCGGCTGCGCCCGGTTCCGGACGGCGTGGTCGGCGAACTGTATCTCGCGGGAGTCGGCTTGGCGCGTGGCTATTTCGACCGCTACGACCTGACCGCAGCCCGGTTCGTGGCCGACCCGCACGGCCCGGCCGGCCGGCGCATGTACCGCACCGGCGACCTGGTGCGGCGACGCGACGGGAACCTGGAATACCTGGGCCGCACCGACACCCAGGTCAAACTGCGCGGCCTGCGCATCGAGCTGGGCGATGTCGAGGCGGCGCTGACCGCGGAGTCCACGGTCGCGCGCGCGGTCGCGGTGGTCCGCGACGACGGGCGCGGCGGCATGCTCGCCGCCTACGTGGTCGCCGCGGACGGCACGGAACCCGAACCGGTGGCTCTGAAGAGGGCTGCCGCGCAACGACTCCCGTCCTACATGGTGCCCTCCGCCATCACGGTGCTGCCCGATCTGCCGCGCACCGTCAACGGCAAATTGGACCTCGATGCCCTGCCTGCACCGCAGCTGGTGGCAGGGGAGCAGCGACCGCCCGAGGGGTCCGTCGAGACGGCGGTGGCGGCGGCCTTCGCCGAGGTCCTCGGCGTCGATCAGGTCTGGCGTGACGACGATTTCTTCGCCCTCGGTGGCAATTCGCTCATCGCCACCCGGGTGGTGGCGCGGCTCGGCGCGGCGCTCGACACGGCCGTCCCGGTGCGCGCCCTGTTCGACGCCCCGACGGTGGCCGAGCTGGCGGCGCTGGTCGCCTCCGGTGGCGCGTCGGATCGTCCGCGCCCGGGACCGCGCCCGCGCCCGGAGCGCATCCCGTTGTCGGCGGCACAGCAGCGCATGTGGTTCCTGAACCGCTACGACCCCGCCTCGCCGCTCTACAACATCCCGGGAGCGTTCGAAATCACCGGCGCACTGGATATTTCGGTGCTGCGTGAGGCGCTGGACGATGTCATCGCCAGGCACGAGACACTGCGCACCATCTACCCGGTGGGGCCGGACGGGCGTCCATACCAGCAGATCCTGCCCGCGACAGCGGGTTCGCTGCAGATCACCGAACTCGAGGTGGCGGAGACGGATATCGCGGCGGCCCTGATCACCCAGTTGTCCCGCGGCTTCGACATCACCCGCGAGACGCCGCTGCGGGTCTGCGTGCTCCGCGTCGCGCCGGACCGTGCGGTGCTGGCCATGGCCGTGCACCACATCGCGGCGGACGGCTGGTCCATGGCCCCGCTGGCCCGGGATGTCATGTACGCCTTCGTCGCTCGCTCGACCGGGGTGGCGCCCGAGTGGATTCCGCTCCCGCTGCAATACGCCGACTACGCGCTGTGGCAGCACGAACTGCTCGGCTCCGACCGCGATCCCGACAGCCTGGCCAGCCGTCAGCTGGAGTTCTGGCGCACCACCCTGGCCGGTGTGCCCGAGGTCCACGCGCTGCCCACCGACCGCCCGCGCCCGGAGGCTCCCTCCGGGGCCGGCGACCGCGTCGAATTCACCGTTCCCGCACCGGTCCACGACCGCATTCAGGTACTCGCCCGCAACCACGGCGCCAGCCCGTTCATGGTGGTGCACGCCGCGCTGGCCGTCCTGCTGGGGCGGCTGTCCGGCCGCACCGACGTCGCCATCGGCTCGGTGGTCGCGGGCCGCGGCGACGGCGAATTCGACGACCTGGTCGGCATGTTCGTCAATACCGTGGTGCTGCGCTCGCAGCTCGATCCCGCCGCCGGTTTCGCCGACACCCTCGACGCCGTGCGGCAGGCCGACCTGGCCGTATACGGCAACATGGACCTGCCGTTCGAGCGGCTGGTGGAGGCGCTGGCCCCGGCCCGCTCCACCGCGCACCACCCGTTGTTCCAGGTGCTGCTCGCCTTCCAGAACCTGCAGACCGAGGCAACCACGCTGCCCGGCTTGGAGATTCGACCCTTGGAAGCGCCCGCGCCCGGATCCAAGTTCGATCTGGAATGGATGCTGGCCGAGCAGTTCGGGGCCGCGGGGGAACCGGCGGGGATCACCGCCTCCCTCACCTTCACCACCGACCTCTTCGATCGCGGCACCGCCGCCACCATGGTGGACGGCTTCCTCGCGCTGCTGGACGCGGCGACCGCCGCCCCGGCGGCGGCGATCGGCACACTCGACGTGACGCCCGCCGGGGGCACCCCGGTGCCCACGCTCACCGTGCATCCCCTCGACGAAGCCACCGTCGTGGCGAATCCGCAGCCCGCCCTGGCCCGCCGGGCCTACCGCGCGCCGCGGACCGACGCCGAACGCACCCTCGTCGACGCCTTCGAAACCGTGCTGGAATCCCCGCGAATCGGCGTGGACGACAACTTCTTCGATATCGGCGGCAACTCCATGGGCGCGGTCCGCCTGGTCACCCTGGTGCGCGAACACACCGGCATCCCCATGCCCCTGCAGTGGATGTTCCTCGACCCGACGCCCGCCGCGCTGGCGGAGCGCCTGGTCGAGGCCGCCGACCAGCCGGGGGTGGAGGCGTCCATGCGGGTGCTGCTGCCGATGCGCCCGCAAGGCGACGCACCGGCCCTGTTCTGCGTGCACCCGGCCATCGGACTGGCCTGGTGCTACGGCGGACTGGTGCAGTACATCGACGGTGACCGCCCGATCTACGGCATCCAGTCGCCGGGCGTCACCGACGGCGGCACCGCCGACCGCACCGTGCGCGAGCTGGCCGTCCGGTATGTCGAGGAGATCCTGCACGTCCAGCCCGAGGGCCCGTACCACCTGCTCGGGTACTCGGCGGGCGGGCCGCTGGCGCACGCCATGGCCGTCGAATTGCGCCACCGCGGTGCGGAGGTGCCAGCGCTGGTCATGATCGACGCGCGCGCCGACGTCGTGGTGCCCGACGACAGCGCCCTCCCGCCACTATCGATGCTGCTGGCCGAATTCGGCGGCATCGACATCCCGCCGGAGCTCGAGCACCTCACGCCCGCTCAGGCGGCGGATCTGCTGGCCGCGTCCGGAATCACCTTCACCGCAACCGATCTGGAGAACTCCTACAGCGATCTGCAACACCTGCTGCGCCAGATCGCGGCCCACGAGCACGAGGTCTTCGACGGCGACCTGCTCTTCTTCGCCGCCGCCCACAACCCGGACCCGATCCCGAACATCACCACCTGGCGGCCGTATATCGGCGGCAGCATCCAGGATCGGCCGCTCCCGTACCGCCACAACGAGATGATCACCGCCGAGGCGCTGGCCGTCATCGGACCCCTCGTGGACGCCTACCTGCGGCGGTGATGCCGCGCAAAGCGCGCGATCTCGCGCCGCGGCTGGGGAAGAATGGGCGCTGGAAACCCGGTCGGCTACGGAAGGTTCGGGCAAGTGTCGGTGAACGGGAAACGGCGGCTGCTGGGCGCGGCGGCGGTGGGGCTGGGTGCGCTCGGCGCGGGCGAGTTGCTCGCCGCGGCCAGGGGCGGGTCCGTGCTCGACGGAATCGGGCGGCTGGCGGCCGACTACGCGCCCGTGCCGGTGGTCGAGACCATGGTGGCGCAGGCCGGGGAGCACGACAAGGAGATGACCCGGCTCGGCGTGGCCCTCGGCGGCGTCGCCGCGGCTTCCGCAATGGCGCTGCTGCCGCCGCGGCTGCGGACCCTCGCGGCGGTGGCCTTCGGCGCGGGAACGGCGGCCGCCGCACTGCGCAGCGCCAACCGGTCGGTGCCCGGCGCGGCCGGTGGCGTGGCCGCGGCGGCGCTCCTGCGCGCGGGACTGCGCGGCTCCACCGGACCCCGTCACGGATTGCTGTGGGCGGCAGCGGGAACCGGCATGCTCACCGCTGCCGAGGTGCTGGTGCGCCGCGAGGATCTGCGATACCGCGAGGTGGCGCGGCGGTCCGGGTCGTGGGGTGCGCACGTGCCCGTCCCCGAGGACGGCCTGGGGCTGGAACCGGGACTGTCGCCCCTGATCACACCCGCGGGCAAATTCTATGTGGCGGACGTGAATTCGCGGCCGCCGCGCATCGACCCCGCCCAGTGGCGGCTGGCCATCGGCGGCCGGGTGGCCCATCACCTGCGGCTGTCGCTGGCCGATCTGGCCGAGCAGGCCGTGGAATTCGATGCCGTCATGGTGTGCGTGCACAATACGGCCGGCTCGGGCCGCTGCGGCAATGCCCGCTGGTTCGGTGTCCCGCTGACCGCGCTGCTCGACCACGCCGTCCCCGAAGCCGGGGCGACCCGGCTGGTCACCCGCGCCGCCGACGGCTACACCATCTCGCTGCCGCTGGAACCGCTGCGCACCGGCGAATGGCCCGGCTACCTGGTCATCGGCATGAACGGCGAACCGCTGCCGCCCGAACACGGCTTCCCCGCACGGGTTTTCGTGCCCGGCATCTACGGGCAGTACTCCGGGGCGAAGTGGATCACCGAGCTCGAACTCGCCGACGACACCCATGTCGACTACTGGTGCAAGCGCGGCTGGCCGGTCGAGCCGCTGTGGGTGCGCCCGCAGGCCCGCATCGACGTGGCCACCTGCGGCGGCACGAATTCCGGCAAGTTCACGGTCGCCGGCGTGGCCTGGGCCCCGCCCCACGGGGTCGCGGGCGTCGAGATCCGCATCGACGAAACCGAATGGCTCCCGGTCGAACTCGGCTCCGAACTGGCGCCGGCCGCCTGGCGGCGCTGGCGCACCCTCGTCGATCTCCCGCCGGGCGCCCACACCATCCAGGCCCGCGTGATCAGCCGCTCCGGCGAGGTCCAGGACCCGGCCGAACGTCCGCCCTTCCCGTTCGGCCCGGGCGGCCTGCACACGGTCACGGTCACCGCCTAGTCCACCGCGGGCACCGGCCATGACATCTGTCATGGCCGAGGAGTGACGTCCGCGTGGTGTGGAGCGGCTCCGCGGACCACGGCGGCCCGGACACGGAGCGAGCCGTCCGCGGCACAGGCGGTCCGCGACTGTCGCCGCGACCGATCCTGTTCGGTGTAGCGTCCGGCTCTGTGGACGCGGAGGAAGAGGGCATTCGGCGACGGCGGCGGTTCGGGTCGCTGTTCGCGGCGGTGTGGGCGGTGTATCTGATCGAGCCGCTGCGACGGGGCTGCGAGCTGGAGAACCCGGTGGCCCGGGCGTACACGCTCGCGGTGATCGTGGCCTTCGGCGCCTGCTACATCTGGTCCTACTGGACGCTGGTGCGGGGCAGCCGGCCGGTGGGCGCGGCATGGCCGCCCGACCCCGGGCTGCGGACGGTCCTGATTCCCCTGGTCGCACAGACGGCGCTGATCCTGGCGGCCGCGGTCACACTGCACTCCTCGGTGCTGAGCATGAGCGTCTACCTCGCCTCCTACATCGGCTTCAGCGCGCCGGTCCGGTTGGCCATCCCGCTGGAGCTGGCGCTGATCGTGGCGTTCGGGGTGGCACCGCAGCTGGTCACCGGCCGGCCACCGGAATGGGGGCTCATCCAGTCGATCGCATTGGCGGGCTTCGCCGTCGGCGGGATTCGCGTGATCCTGGTGCGCAATCACCAGCTGTACCTGGCCCGCAAGCAGCTCACCGAGCTGGCCGTGGCGGAGGAACGGCTGCGGGTCGGGCGTGACGTGCACGACATCCTCGGCCACTCGCTGACCGTCATCACGGTGAAAACCGAACTGGCGCAACGACTTGTCGATCTCGACCCGGACCGGGCGAAAACCGAGATGGCCGATGTCGAGCGGCTGGCCCGGGAGGCGCTCGCCGGGGTGCGCACCACCGTCGGTGGCCTGCGTGAGGTGTCGCTGGCGGGTGAGCTGGCCAATGCCCGCACCGCGCTGCGCGCTGCCGAGATCGCGGCCGAGCTACCGGATTCCGACGATCTGCCGATCCGCCACAGCGTGGTGTTCGGCTGGGTGCTGCGCGAATCCGTGACCAATGTGGTGCGGCACAGCGGCGCCGCCCACTGCCGGGTGCGGGTCACCCCCACCAGCATCGAGGTGTCCGACGACGGTGTCGGCATGAGCGATTCGGCGCGCACCGGCTCCGGCCTGGCCGGCCTGCGCGAGCGGGTGCAGGCCACCGGCGGCACCTTCACCCTCGCCAACCGGCCGGAGGGCGGATTGCGGGTGCTGGCAAGCTTTCCGGCGACCATCAAGGAGCCGGAATGATCAAACTGCTGCTCGCCGACGACCAGGCCCTGGTGCGCGGCGCCCTCGCCGCGCTGCTCAGCCTCGAGCCCGATCTCGAGGTGGTCGCCGAGGTGGGGCGGGGTGACGAGGTCCTCGCGGCCGTCGCACGCACCGCCCCCGACGTGGCCCTGCTGGACGTGGAAATGCCCGGCCAGGACGGCATTTCGGCCGCGGCACAGGTGCACGCGGCCCACCCCGAAGTCCGCATCCTCATGGTCACCACCTTCGGCCGCCCCGGCTACCTCCGCCGCGCCATCGATGCCGGAGCCTCGGGCTTCGTCGTCAAGGACACGCCCGCTCGGGAATTGGCCGATGCCGTGCGCCGCGTCCACATGGGCCTGCGCGTCGTCGACCCCGCCCTCGCCACCGAAACCCTCACCGCCGGAACCTCACCCCTGACCGCCCGCGAACGCGAGGTCCTCGCCGCCGCGGCCAACGGCGCCACCGCCGGCGCGATAGCCAGACAACTCCACCTGTCCGAAGGCACAGTCCGCAACCACCTCTCCTCCGCAATAGGCAAAACCGGCACCCGAACCCGCGCCGAAGCAGTCCGCGCCGCCGAACGCCTCGGCTGGCTCTGACTCGCGCTCGCCCCGCGTCGAAGACCGCGTACGGGCGCATCAGTCGGCGTCTGCGGCCGGATCGATCGAACCTCAGAACCTCCCGCCGCGGCTGATGCGGCGGGAGCCGTCGGAGCCGCCGAAGGAGCCGGGGCCGTAGCTGCTGCCCCCACCGCCGAAACCTCCTCCGCCGCGGCGGTATTCGTTGCCCATGCCGCGGAGCATGCCGTCGATGAGGATGCCGCCGAGGATGGCGCCGGTCTGGGAGCCGGAGCTGACGCGCTGCTGCTGGGCCTGCCAGTCGCGGACGGCGGCCTGGGCGGTGTGCAGGGCGCGGGCGCCGAGTTCGGCTGCGCGCTGGGCGGATTGCAGTGCGCGCTCCGGGTCGGCGGGTGCGAGCCGCTCGGCCTGCTCGAGGCTGCGCTGGGCCTCGGCGAGGCGGGTACGGGGTTCGGCGTCCACGCCGCCGCGGCGGGTGCTGATGAAGTCGGCCGCCGCATTGACCTGGCTGCGGGCGGCCGTGAGGGTCTGGTCGAGGCGGCGGCGCAGGTCGTCGGCGGCCCGCTTGCGGTCGGTGGCGGACGCGATGGCCTGATCGAGGGCGGCGTCGGCGGCGATGGCCTGCCGGAAGACGCCGAGCGGGTTGGTGGCGGCGTCGGCGGTGGCCTGATCCAGCGCGGTGCGGGCAGCCGCTGTGACGCTGGGCAATTCGGTCCCGCCGTGTTCGGAGAGTCCGGCCGCGGTGGTGAGGTCGCGGCGCAGTTCCTCGATGATCGCGGGTAATCCGGCGCGGGCCTGGTCGATATCGACGGCGGCGGTGTCGACCGCGTCGAGCAGCGTGCGCGCGGCGTCCACGGCGGATTCGGCGGTGCGGATGTCCGCGACCGCCGCGCCTTGCTGGCCGACGGGTTTGGCGACCGCGGCCCGGCCGTCCTCGATCGTCTTCTCCGCGAAGCCGATTCGCTCCTGCGCCATGCTCACGTTGTCGCGGATCGGCGCGAGCACCGAGGCGGGGTGGCCGGCCACCAGCTGAGCGAGCGTGGCCCGCGATTTCGGCAGCCGCGCGGTCAGCTCCACCATGGCCCGGGTAAGCGCGTCCAGCCGCTCCCCGGCATTGATGAGCAGATCGCGCATGGCGTCGAATTCGCCGACCTTGGCGTCGAGTTCCCGATTCGCGCTGCCGCAGCTGCTGATCAGCTCGACCAGCATGCGCTGCTGCTGGTCGGGCGTTTCGGGAATGTCGTCGTCGAGTTGCTGGCGAATCGAGAAGGCCTTGGCCAGCGCGTTCTTCGCGCCCGTGAGCGCGGCGGTGAACGGCGCGGTGGCGGTGGTCCCGAATTCGTCGGTGGCCAGCCGTAATTCCTCGGTGCTGGTGCGAATGGCGTTGTCGGTGTCGACGAGGGTTTCCTTGGACAGCGCGTCCAGGACCACGAGGGGGAGGGCTTCCAAGGCCGCGGTATCGGTCGGATCGGTCTTGCGAGCCGACTCCATCACCGAGCGTTCGCGCCGCGTCCTGCGCCGCCGTGACCACAGCCACACACCCAGCACCGCCAGCACCACCGCCAGCGCCAGGATCAGCAGCGGCCAGAGACCGACACCACCGGGCCCGCTCATGGCGCGCGACAGCCCGCTCGCCGCCGCCAGCCCGGCCCCTGCCCAATCCCCGGCCCGCAGCTTGGGTTCGACCTGGTCGATCAGCAGCTTGTCCAGGTCCTTGTCGCTGACCGACTTGGGCAGCGTCCCCGTGAACGCGTAGGCCCGATCGTCCACGGCCACCGACAGCAGCACATCCCGATCCCCGAACCCGGACAGCGCCGCGGTCTGCTCACCCCACGAATGTGAGTCCATCCCATTGAAATTGCGCACGTAGACGACCCACAGTCGCTCGTGGTCGCGCGAGTACAGCGAGTCGATGGCCTGCTGCAGTTCCGCGGTCTGCCCCGGATCGAGCGCGCCGGCATTGTCGGTCACATAGCCGGGCAACCGCAGCGGCGCGTCGGCCGTGGCCGGTGCGGCCCGCCCGCCGACGAGGACCGAGGCCAGGAGCAAGCCGATCACGAGGAGGAACAGCTGCTTCGATCGCCGCATGCTCCGAATCTAACTCTGGAACGCTGAGGGTCGGTTTCTTCTGCACACTGTGTCGAGGGCCATGACTACGATCGGGGAGTGATCACGATCGATTCGCCCTACACGGGACACGTCTCGCCCGGCTCCAACCCGCAGCAGCGCGAGGTGCCGGGTGCGCGCATCGTGAAAATGTCGGTGGGCGCCATGGACAACAACACCTATCTGGTGCAGTGCGCCGCCACCGGCGCGACGCTGCTCATCGATGCCGCCAATGAAGCGGACCGGATCCTCGAGCTCATCGGGCAGGAGGCGCCGGGCCGGGTGGAACTCATCGTCACCACGCATCAGCACCGGGACCACTGGATCGCGCTGCCGGATGTCGTGAAGGCGACCGAGTCTCCCACCGCCGCCCACGCGCTGGACGCCGACCCGCTGCCCGTCACCCCGGCCCGGCTGCTCGCGGACGGCGACCGTGTCCAGGTCGGTGAGCTGGAGCTGGAAGCCATCCACCTGAGCGGGCACACGCCCGGCTCGGTCGCGCTGGCGCTCACCGACGGTGCGGGCCGCACGCACCTCTTCACCGGTGATTCGCTGTTCCCGGGCGGCGTCGGCCGCACCCTCTCGCCGGAGCAGTTCGCCTCGCTGCTCGGCGATGTCGAGACCAAGCTTTTCGGCCGCTACCCGGACGACACCGCGGTGTACCCGGGCCACGGCGACGACACCACCCTCGGAGTGGAGCGCCCGCAGTTGCCCGAGTGGCGGCGACGCGGTTGGTGAAACTCCGGAACCGCCCGACCGAACCGGACTTTCTGGTCCGGGACATCGCCTCCGTCAACCCCCCGGGCGGACACGGTGTGCTGCGCTGGGCCCGGCGACTGCTGATCGGCACGCTGCTCATGGGCGTCCTGGTGGTGGGCGGTACCGCCGTGCGGGTCTGGCAGGTGGCCCGCATCGACGACTACACGCCCGCCGACGCCATCGTGGTGCTGGGCGCGGCCCAGTACGACGGCACGCCGTCGTCGGTGTTCGAGGCGCGACTGGACCAGGCGTACAAGCTGTTCCGCAAGCAGATCGCGCCCATGATCGTCACCGTGGGCGGCAAGCAGGTCGGTGACAACTACACCGAGGCGGCGTCGGGCAAGAACTATCTGAAAGACCGTGGCGTGCCGGAGGATCGGATCCTGGCCGTCGAAACCGGTTCCGACACTCTGCAGAGCGTGGAGGCGGTGTCGAGAGCGCTACGGGCGCGTGGCAAGTCGTCGGTGGTGCTGGTCAGCGACCCCTGGCATTCACTGCGCACCCGCACCATGATGCGTGATGCCGGGCTGGCCGCCTGGACCGCGCCCACCCGCACCGGCCCGGCGGTGTACACCCGGGAATCGCAGGCGCACGGCATCTTCCGGGAGACCTTCGCCCTGCTCTGGTACCAGCTGACCCATTTCTCGGCGGATTTCAAATACACGGCGGATCAGTGAGCGATGAACGCACGTATCGACTATGACGGTGTGTACTCCGAGGCCGATCGGGAGCGCATGGTGCCCGAAACCGAGCGGACCGCGGGACTGAGCTGGTCGCCGTGCCCGGCCCGGCGCAGTGAATTCGCGCGGGATCGGGCGCGGGTACTGCATTCCGCGGCGCTGCGACGGCTGGCGGACAAGACGCAGGTGATGGGGCCACGCGACGGGGACACCCCGCGCACGCGGCTGACCCATTCGCTGGAGGTCGCCCAGATCGGCCGCAGCATCGCCGACAGCCTGGGCTGTGATCCCGATCTGGTGGATCTGGCCGGGATGGCGCACGACATCGGGCATCCGCCCTACGGCCACAATGGCGAACAGGCGCTCGACCAATTCGCCGACGCGCACGGCGGTTTCGAGGGCAATGCGCAGAACCTGCGCATCCTCACCCGGCTGGAGCCGAAGGTCATCGACGATCAGGGCGTCAGCTTCGGGCTCAACCCGACCCGGGCCGCGCTGGACGCTGTCATCAAATACCCCTGGGGCAGAATGGGTCCCCGCTCCAAGTTCGGTGCGTACGGCATCGACATGGACCGCCTGGACTGGGTCCGCAAGGGCGCCCCGGATCGCCGCCAGTGCCTGGAATCGCAGATCATGGACTGGTCCGACGATGTCGCGTACTCGGTGCACGATGTCGAGGACGGGGTGATCGTGGGCCGCATCGATCTGCGGGCGCTCGCCGACCCGGTCGAACAGGTCGCGCTCGCGGAACTCGGTGCGCGCCAGCATCCTTCGCTGGCGCTGGAGGAGCTGGTCGCCGCCGCGCAGCGGCTCTCGGAGATGCCGGTGGTCTCCGCCGCCACCGAATACGACGGCTCCCTGCGCGCCTCCGTGGCCCTGAAACGACTGACCAGCGACCTGGTGGGCCGTTTCGCCACCGCCGCGGTCGAGGCCACCCGCGCCGCCTGGGGCGGCCGCCAATTGTCGCGCTACACCGCCGATCTGGAGGTGCCGCGCATCGCGGCCGCCGAGGTCGCGGTGCTCAAGACCATGGCGCTGCGCTACGTGCTCTCCGACCCCATCCACCGGGTGCGCCAGGCCGGGCAGCGCGAACGCATCCTGCTGGTCGCCAACCGGCTGCTGGAAGCCGCCCCGCACGGGCTGGACCGGCTGTTGCTGCCGTGGTGGGAGGCAGCCGTCGACGACACCGCACGGGTGCGGGTGATCGTCGACCAGATCGCGTCCTACACCGAGAGCCGCCTGGAACGGGTCGCCGCCGCGATACCCTGAATCCGGTGGAACCGGCGGCAGGGGGCGCGATGACCCGCGAGGTGGACGGCATAGTCGACCTGGATCGGTACCCGCTGGACCGGAGGTCGGTGGCACGGCTGCGCGAGGTGATCGAGCGGGCGCAGGCGGACTTCCTGGTCAGCGGTGTCACTGTGCTGCCCGAATTCCTGCGCCCCGCCGCGGTGACCGAGATGGCGGCCGATGTGCTCTCCGACGGGCTGGGCGACGCCATGCGGTTCGAGTACACGGTCGCGTGCGACCGGATTCCGGATTCCTCGCCGCTGAAGGCGCTCTACCACTGGGAACCATTGCGGGAGTTCGTGTCCCACCTGGTGGGGGAGCAGGCGTACCGCTCGGCCGACGAGCTGGGGGCCATGACGGTGCAGATCCACGAGAACGGGGATGTGCAGGACTGGCACTACGACATGTCCGATTACACGGTGATGCTGCACATCGTCGCGCCGGAGCGGGGTGGGGCGCTCGAATACATTCCGCTGCCCGGGGCTTTCATCGAGCGCGGGGGCGGGCTGCCCATGCGGCACCGGCACATGGTGAAGATGCTGCCGACGGTGCCGGGGACGCTGGTGCTGCACGCCGGGCGGCGATCACGGCACAGGGTGACACCGGTACAGGGGGAGATTCCGCGGGTGAGTGTGCACATGGCGTTCAATTCACGGCCGGGGCAACGGCTCAATGCCCATGTGCGGCGGCATCTGTTCGGGCGCGAGGAGTGATACCGCCCATCGTGGGCGCGGGCCCGGGCCGGCTCCGAATCGGAAGATTCCGCTGATCAATTCGCGGCGTGCATGGCCACATAGTGCGCGATGCATTCGCCCGGCGGGCCGTCGGCCACGATGCGGCCCTCGTCGAAGACCAGCACCCGGTCGAAGTCGGCGAGCAGGTCCAGATCGTGCGAGACCACGATCAGCTGCTGCGGAAGTTCGTGCAGCAGACGGGAGATGCGGCGGGTGTTGCGCAGGTCGAGCAGCGTGGTGGGCTCGTCGAACACCACGTACTTCGGTCCCACCGACAGCACCGCGGCGATCGCGAGCAGCTGCTTCTGCCCGCCGCTGAGCAAATGCGCCGGGTGGTCGCGGAATTCGGTGAGGCCGTATTCGGCCAGGGTCGCGCTGACACGGTCCGGGATCTCGGACTTGGCGACGCCGTGGTGCTTGAACCCGAAGGCCAGATCCTCGGCGACGGTCGGCATGACGATCTGCACATCCGGATCCTGGAAGACGAATCCGACCAGTTTGCGAACGGCCCTGCCCTGCTTGCGGGTATCGAGCCCGTCGACCCGCACCCGCCCGTCGGTGGGCACCTGCAGCCCGTTGAGCAATCGCGCGAACGTGGACTTGCCGGACCCGTTGGAGCCGATGACGGCAATCCGGTTCTCGCTCAGGCGCAGATCGAGGTCGCGCAGCACCGCGCGCTCCCCGAACCGATGCGAGACGCCGTCGAGTTCGATCATGCCCGCGCCGGAATCATCGGATACGCCTTGCGGACCGCCACCGCGGCCAGCGAGCCGACCACGGTCTTGACCACATCGCCCGGCAGGAACGCCACCGAGGTGGTGATCGCCTTGCCCAGCGCGATGTGCGCGGCGGCGGCCATCCACGGAATGCCGATGACGTACAGCACGATCGCGCCGCCCAGGAAGTTGATCAGCAGGGCGATGGGCAGGTTGTAGTACCGCCACAGGCGTTCGGTGAGTAGCCCGATCACCAGTGCGCCGATCGGATAGGCGATCACGAAGCCACCCGTCGGGCCCATGATCACCGACAGCCCGCCGCGTCCGCCCGGCAGCACCGGCAGGCCGGCGAAGACCAGCACATCGAACAGCAGGATGGCCAGCGCACCGCGCTTGGCGCCCAGAATCGACCCGGCCAGGATGACGCCCAGGGTTTGCGAGGTGAACGGCGCGAAGGCTCCCGGCAGCTGAATGAGCGGGAAGAATCCCAAAACCACCATGATTGCCGCGAACAGCGCGATCCGCGCCAAATCCCTACTACGCACCGAGGCATCCTAAATGGCCGCGGTTCGGACCCTTCAGTCCAGGCCGCGGGCGTCCAGTGCCTCGCCGACCCCGTCGGCCATGCGGAGTGTGCGGATCAGTAGCGGGACCAGGAAGACCGTGCTGCGCTCGATGCCGCGGGCGCGCTGCGCCGAGCGCACGAGTTCGGCCTGGTCACGGATGACGGGGATGAATCGGATGGTCATGGCGACCAGCAGGCCCACGCGCTCGGGGTGGACGCCCAGCGGCCGCAGCGGACCGAGCGCCCGCTCGATGGTCTCGACCATGGCCGAGGTGCGTGTGGTGAGTGTCACCAGATTGGCCAGCAGGACCAGCGTGAGCAGTCGCTCACCGACCAGGACCGCGGTGTGCCAGTCCGAGAAGATCACCTGCGCGACCACGATCAATACGAGAAACGGTGCCAGCCCGAGTACCTGCCGGCCGGTCGTCCGCCACGGAATCCGCGCGACCGCATACAAACCCAGCACCACCGCCAGCGCGACCCCCACCCACACGATCGACGGCACGAAGAACAACGCCGTCCCCGCGACCGCCAGCACCAGCACCTTCACCCCGGCGGGCACGGCGTGCACCGGCGTATTGGCATCGTGATAGAGGCTGAGCACCGATAGATCCTCGCAGCCCGGTCCCATGGTTCGTCGTTGGGGACGCCCCGACTGATTTCGCTGCGAGTGGGGTAACTCGTCGGGTACGTCCGAAATTTTCGTCGTACCTGACCGCCTGCACGCGTGTGGAACCGGCAACGGCTCCTAGCTGTGCGCTGAAGTTTCGGGTAGGCGCGGGAGCGCGCTGAAGTTTCGGGGAGGCGGGATTGTGCGCCGAATCGCGGGGAGGCGGGGGAGCGCTAGACTCGCTCCGTGGCAGGCCGACTTCCTGACCGCGATATCGCGGCGATTCGTGAACGTGTCCGGATCGAGGATGTCGTAGGTGAGTATGTCACTCTCAAGCGCGCCGGCGCCGACTCCATGAAGGGCCTGTGCCCCTTCCACGACGAGCGGTCCCCGTCCTTCCATGTGCGCCCCAATCACGGCGTCTTCCACTGCTTCGGCTGCGGTGAGGGTGGCGACGCCTTCGCCTTCCTGCAGAAGATCGAGCACGTCGGTTTCGTCGAGGCGGTCGAGCAGCTGGCCGACCGCATCGGCTACAAGATCAACTACGAGGGCGGCGGCACCTCCGTGCAGCGCGACCGCGGCACCCGCTCCCGCCTGGTCGCCGCCAATGCCGCCGCGCACGAGTTCTACGTTTCCCAGCTCGGCGAGCCCAGCGCGGAAGCGGCCCGCAAGTACCTCACCGACCGCAACTTCGACCACAACGCCGCCCGCCAGTTCGGCTGCGGCTACGCCCCCGGTGGCTGGGACACCCTCACGAAACACCTGCTGCGCAAGGGTTTCGACTTCAAGGAGCTGGAGGCCGCGGGCCTGTCCAAGCAGGGCCAGCGCGGCCCCATGGACCGTTTCAACCGCCGCCTGCTGTGGCCCATCCGCAATCTCGGCGGCGAGGTCATCGGTTTCGGCGCGCGCCGCCTGTACGACGACGACACCATGACCGCCAAGTACATCAACACCTCGGAAACGTTGCTGTACAAGAAGTCTCAGGTGCTGTTCGGCCTCGATCACGCCAAGCGTGAGATCGCCAAGGGCCATCAGGCCGTCGTCGTCGAGGGCTACACCGACGTCATGGCCATGCACATGGCGGGCGTCAAGACCGCTGTCGCCTCCTGCGGCACCGCCTTCGGCGACGAGCACCTCGCGATCCTGCGTCGCCTGCTCATGGACGACAACTTCTGGCGCGGCGAGATCATCTACACCTTCGACGGCGACGAGGCGGGCCAGGCCGCCGCCCTGAAGGCCTTCTCCGGCGACCAGAAACTGGCGGGCCAGACCTACATCGCCGTGGCCCCCGACGGCCTCGACCCCTGCGAACTGCGCCAGCGCAATGGCGACGGCGCGGTCCGCGACCTGGTCGCCCGTCGAGTCCCGTTGTACGAGTTCGTTATCCGCGGCCTGCTCGCCGAACATAATCTGGATTCCCCCGAGGGGCAGGTCGAGGCGCTGCGCCGCGCCGTTCCCGTCGTCTCCCAGATCAAGGACTTCGCCCTCCGCAAGGCGTACGCCACCAAACTGGCCGGCTGGGTCGGCTGGGACGACATCCAGCAGGTCGTGCGCCGCGTCGGCGATGAAGCCCGCAAGGGCGCCCGCACCGGCGCCAAACCCGGCATCCCCGAACGTCAAGCGCGCCAAGAGGTCACCGAGCACCCCGCCGCCCGCCCCAACCCCCACGACCCGACTTTGCTCCCGCAGCGCCAAACCCTGGCCGCCGCACTGCAATACCCCGCCTTCGCGGGCCCCGTCTTCGATGCCCTGGAGCCGGAAGCCTTCACCCAGCCCGCCTACATCGCGGTCCGCGCCGCCATCGCCGAGGCCGGTGGCACCGCCAGCGGTCTGACCGGCGCGGAATGGGTCGCCGCGGTCGCCGACAACACCGAAGACCTCACCCTGCGGGCCCTGGTCTCCGAACTGGCCGCCGAACCGCTCCCGGTGAAGTCCGCCGACGACATCCCCCGCTTCGTCACCGGCGTCCTGGCCCGCACGCAGGAGTCCTGGGTCGGCCGCCAGATCGCCGAACTGAAGTCCAAGCTCCAGCGAATCTCCTCGACCGAACAGCCCGACGGCTACATGGCCCTGTTCGGCGACCTGGTCGCCCTGGAGCAGTACCGGAAGAGCCTGCTGACCCAGGCCATGGGCAACTCGGGCGACTTCGTAAGCAGCTGACCCCGGTGGCAGGCGGCGAAGCCCGCCGCCGGTGCCCTTCCGGGCGCGCTGACAAGCCCGCCGACTCTGGATCAGCAGGCTTCCGGTTCGAATCTCAGCTGGGGTGGGGCAACGCCCCAATCCCTCAGCGCCGCAGCTGATCCTGCGGCACGAGGATGGTGGTGCGCTCGTCCAGCGGCACCATCGGTTCCAGCTTCGGCTGGGTGCTCAGCTTGTCCGCGAGCTTCTGCCGCCCCATCATCACGACCTTCCGTGTGACAGGGCTCTCGCTGATCGCGCGGGTCGTCTTACTGATCTGCTCATACCGAGCCCGCCCGGCCTTAGCGCCCAGCACATACCCGGCCGCAACACCGATGATCAACCGCAGCATCCCGAGAAGCTCCTCCCATAGACCAGCCTGCCCCACATCCTGCCCGACCCCACCCCCACCTGTCGATCCGGCACCCCACCCACATCCCCGCAGGTAGAGCGGCGATTTGGGAACTGTACAACCGATACGCTAAAGTTTTCCCCGGCCGGTCCGAGAGGGCCAGCCAGGGAAACAATCCCCTATAGCTCAATTGGCAGAGCAGCCGACTGTTAATCGGCAGGTTTCTGGTTCGAGTCCAGATGGGGGAGCCGAAAAGGCCCCTGACCTTGGTGAAAATATCACCGGTCGGGGGCCGAATTCGTTCCGAGACCCGAAAGCCTCAACTAAGTCTCACAAAAGTCGAGACCCGCCCTTTTCCGTCATGACCTTGGTCGGCGCTGGCGCCCGGGTCGCCCATGACCAGCTCATGCAGGATCGTGGCGGCGTGATGGTGATCCCTGCCCCGCGCCATGTACTTGCGCTGGGTCATCGCGGGGTCGGCGTGCTGGAGCACATCGGCCACCACCTGCGCCGAGAGTCCCGCATCGTCGAGTGCCACCGCCATGAATGTGCGGAAGGTGTACGGCACCAAGTCGTCCGGAAGTCCCAGCGCCTCGCGTACCCGCCGCCATTGATGGTCCGCATTCACCGGGTCGCGCAATGTCCAGTCGAACGACGGAAAGATCAGACCAACCTCATAGTCGTCGGACGGGGGATTGTCGCGCTTTCGCTCCTGAAGCCCAGCGGCGATCGAGAATGTCCACGGCGAACTGCGGAAGTGCGATCGTGCCCTGCGGGTTCTTCGGGTCGTCGTCCTTCACCATGCGGACAAGACCCTCGCCCTTGGCGCGCACGACTTTGCCGAGCGTGCGGATCTCCTTCTTCTTGCGGTGATAGTCCGGCCAGGCCAGCCCGAGCACCTGACTCGGACTGTCCGGTGGCCAGCTCCAACGCCACCAGGTCCGCGAGGTCGGCACCCTCGCAGTACTCGGCCACGGTCGGCGGTGTGCAGGAACGGATTCCGCGCGCCTTCTCGGCCTTGGTGAGCTTGCGCGGGTACAGCACCGTGGGCCAGTACACCGAGGTGAGGACGAACCGCAGATCTACCAGTCGGCAGATTGGTCCCGGTTCGGCGTCGACGACCGCGAGATCGTCGAGAGCGACAAGCTGTCCCCATGCTCGTCGCGATTGATCAGAGCCTCACGCGGTAAAACCGATGCTGATGGGTACGGTCACGATGGTCTACAAAGCCGACGGCAGGCTCGAGAGGGTACGCGCCGGTGCCTTCTTTACGCGAGAGAGCAATCGGCGGGACGGGGCTCGGTGGGGCAAGGCAACAACGTGCCGTCCCAACCCGATGTCCACGTAGCAATGCGGCAGTCGCCGCGCCGATTCCCGATGCCGGACCGGTAACCACATAAGTACGTGCAGCGGTCCCTGCCTGCGATGTCATCGCGGCGCCCCTTCTCATCACCCAACCGGCACCGCGCACCCAAACCTCATCGATGCCGGAACAACCCCAACACCCTATGCAGGCGCCGCCACTGCGGACATCCGGAGAAACCCTGATCCCCTGCGCCCCGAACATCCTCTCCTGCCGCATACCGCGCTGACCGAATCAGCCAGCTCGGCACCTCGGAAGATCAACGGGGCGCCATCTCGGGCGACTGACCGACCGCTGGAAGTGCACGGTAATGCCGAGTTGCGGATGACGGTCCAATCTCGCACTATCGGCTGTCGAACCGCAGTTTCGCGTGAATTCCTCAGCCGTAGTGCGCGCTTAGAACGGTTGCACTGCGATCGGTCCGCGCGTGGCAGTGCACTCTCCTGCTGCATACCGCGCTGACCGAACCGGCCAGCGCGGGGTGCCGGCGGCCGGAACCTGTTGCGGTGCAGAACGTCCGCTATTGCCGATGACCGTGTGCAGAACGCAGACGTGCTGGCGTTGGTTACGGTGGCCAAATCCCTGACAACGCAGCGGATCAGCAATCGGTGGAACACATCGAGGGCGTTGGCTGGCCTGAGCCAGCCTCGACCGAGGTCGGATCCACCGTTAATCCGAAACTCCCCCGTACGGCGTTAGAAGGCCAATATCAGCGCAGTAATGCGAGATCAGGCCGGATGATCTCGCCGCGATGTCTTGTGCCGGCCTTCGGCGTCGGCTCTACCGATCATCTCGACACGGTGGTTGTGGGACGCGGATCAGCAGTGTTCGTATTGACGTACGTAGGGCTGCGACTCCGGTAAGACGTTGTATCCGGGTGTCTGGCAGCCGCCGACCACGACCTCGAAAAAGGGGCCCCTGGAGTAGTAGACGGGGCCGTTGGGCGTGTGGATCGTGTAGTCGACCACCGCGCCGGAGCCTGCCAGGTAGGGAAGATGCAGATCGGCGAGTTGCGTGGTCTGCGCGGCGCTGAATTCCGTACCCACGGGAGGGAATACGGTGACGCCCAGTGTCCGGCCTTCCAAGGGCGGGTCGTAGACCGACACTTGAGCGAAGAACGGGATGGGTTGATCGGTCAGGAACCACTGCCACAGGTCGAGTTCGTCATTGGACGGGAAGCGAGGGGTGGGCTCTTGGGGGGTGACGCGATCATGGGGCCATGGATACGACCCGGGGAACCGTGCCGAATGATTGGGGAACCCACGCCCCCGCTCATGAACGGTGGATACGATCCACTGGTTGGACGCCAGTTCGGGGAAGTCCCGGATGATTCGGCGCATCGCCGCGATGGCGCGGTGAGGTTCGCTCTCGGAGCCTGCCCGGATGTCGATGGTGTTGGTTATGCGGCTCGCGTCGCCGCCGCTCGAGTCCCAGTGCACTTCGGTACCAGCGGCCCATAGTCGCGCCCAGTTGTTTGCGGCGTTCGCTTCCGTGCTCACGTCACGGCCGAAAAGCCAGTACGCGTAATAGGAGTCCGCCATCCGGTCGATGGTGACCGCTGTCGGGTCGCCATGGAAACGGCGCGGAAGCTGTTGAGCGCCCATGGCACTCACCACAGACGCGGCGTCGGCCGGTGTGGCGTCGTCGCGAAGCCGCACGTCGAGTTTGGCGTTGAAGTGTCTGCCCTTGTAGTGCTCGAACCGGTGTGACGCGTCTGTCACCCCTGGAAGGGCCCGGATGGCCGTCTCGATTTTGCGTGACCAGCTGTCACGCTCGGCCTGGTCGCGTCCATGTCCGAAATAGCCACATCCGGTCAGCAGGACAGCCGCCAGCAGCAACACGAGGATGGGCACGGTAGAGCGCATAACGTTGATCTTGCCAGCAATTGGCGTCGTCGCGGAGCCGCCGACGCGCCCCAGTTCTGCGGCCGGATTGCGAGAGTTTCGACGCAGCTGGGGAACTGCGGTGGCGTAACGGGCGGGGGCGAGCGACGGAATGGACGGCCCGACCCGACGATCGCCACGCCTCGCCCGCCCTCCCGCCCCAGCTATTTGCAGACTGCCATCGCTCGGTCCAATTTCCTTGGGGAGATACTGATTTGAGTGTTCATCCGCATCTCCGCGGCCGCACTAGCTCGTCTTCGCGGGAACGGCTTGGACCTTCCTCCGCGCATCGGGTTCCCTCGTCGATGAGTTCGTCCTGATGCTGGATGTCCCGGCCCGGCTGGTATCTGGCTGTGGGTGCGCTCCGTCGATCAGAAGAAATGATCAAGGCCGACGCCCTGTAATGCCGCATACCGCGCTGACCGAACCGTCCAGCGAGGGTGCCCGCGGTGAGATCGACGGCGGCCCAGCGATATCCGCTCATGCCGAATTGAGTGTGTCGGTGGCTACCGGCCACGCAGTCGAGTCGTTGCTCGAGCGAATCCGGATGAGCTGTGGGTCAGAGACGGGCAGGTCTCAGCGGCTCAATGACCTGGGCCTCGGAGCGCTCGCGCAGCTTGAGAAGCGCCTCGTCAAGGCTTGAGCCGAGCAGGTGGAGGGTGTTCATGCCGCGCGATTCCCACACCGGAAACTCCTCGTCGGCATTGCGGCTTGCGACGTCCCAGAGGAGAAGGTCGCCATTCTCGCTCCAGCCGAAGACTTCGAGTCGTTCGGCGAGGTCCCAGCTACCGTCGGGCTTGATCATCCAGTCGAATTCCTCCTCTTCGCCGTCGCGGAAGACCGTGTGGAAGTGCTCGGTGAGGTTCGCTGCACGGGCCCGCCCGTCTGCGAAACCGGGTTGGACGGGCGGGTAGATGAGCCACAGGCCGAACGTGCGGGCCCAGCCGCAGGAGCGAACAAACTCGCGGTAGCTCTGGGGGTACCCGCCGCCGTCCGGGAAACGGAACGAATCGAGTGCCTCGAAGTCAATATGCTCGAACGAGGGAGATTCAGGCGCGGGGACACTCATGACTCGATTATGGTCGGGTTGCTGGAGCCACCTTCACCTGTCAGGTCGACTCACCGGACAAAGTCCGGACCAACCTCCCTGGACATCACAACTAGTCATCGCTGTCCAGTGTGAGCACCGTTGGCTCCCCGAACGTTCTCATCTGCCGCATACCGCGCTGACCGAACCGGCCAGCGCGGCGGGGCGGAAGATCAAGTGGCGGTGTCGGCCTGAGGTCGTCCGAACGTCCTGCACTGCCGAGAGTCGCATGTTCGTGGCGGCCACGGCACGGTCGGTATTACCCGCTGTGACCCGGAACGCGATGATCGAACGATGCTGTCCTACCAGTGCGCGTTCTGTGATGATGCGGTCCACGAGAGAGTGTCGATCTTCGTGTTCTGAAGGTCTCGGCCGCCGAGATAGAAGGCGTCCAAGAGCTTTTCGTCCACAGGCGCTGTCTGGTCGCTGCGCTGCGTCCCGCGTTCCCCCTCGGCCCAGTTCTCGAACCTACAGCCGCAGACCAGCACTGAGCCAAATCGCGGGTGCGGCCCGGCGACCACGACACGAACGTCCTCAACTGCCGCATACCGCGCTGACCGCACCGGCCAGCGCGAGGCATCGGAAGATCAACGGGCCGTGCGGATCCGACGCCGACGGAACGTCCGCAACTGCCGATTCCAGGAGGCTGTGCCGAGCCGCGGTGACAGCGAAATCTACGATCTCGAGATGGCCCTCGATGCTTGTTACCAAGCAATTCCATACGAACCGCTGCTGGAGCGCGCGATACAGGATCGCGATGCCGCCGAGGGCGCTATCCAGTTCTTCGACACCTTGGCCACCGACGACATTTCGAACTACTTGGATGAGCCGATCTGCCTCGAGCTGGCACCGGTCGCTCGTCAGATCGTGACCGAGCGGCCCGGCATTCTGGACCGGAGACTCTCCACGCGCGGATGGGACGCGGCGTATTGGTTGCTCGCGCCCAACCGCCGGAACCAGCAAGAGCAAGATCCGACCGGATTGGCCGAGATCGCAGTGTTTGGAGCCGAGCCCTTCGCTTCGGGCGCGACTGCAACACAAGGGTTTCCGCTCCGGTTTGTCCGGCCGCCTACTGCGCGGACCGTAGCCGAATACATCGAGAGCAGCCTAGACAGCGCTGCACGGCTCTTCGACGCTGAAGCCATGAAAGCCTCCAGTGTCTACAAAGGTCCGTGGGATCGCGATCACCTGCTCGATCTGCTGGCCAAGTATGCACAGTTGTATCGACTCGCAGCCGACCTGGACGAATGCGTGCTGGTAGTGCTCGACTGAACCCGCGCGGCTCAAACATCCGCTCATGGCTCATACCGCGCTGACCGAACCGGCCAGCGCCGGGTATCAGAAGGTCAACTGGCCGTGCGGATCCGACGCCGGCGGAACGTCCGCTAGTGCCGATTATTGTGTGGTGGACGCTGATCAGCTCTGGGATCATCGGGTCGACGTTCGACATCAGTGCCGGTGGGAGGAAATCGCGGATGACCACAGCGCGGCGATTCTGGATCGAATTCGACCCGCGAGAGTGCAGCGACGCCCGGTTCTGGCGGGGTGTCGGTGTGACCGGCTTCGACGTGCGGGATTGCTTGTCGATGGTCGCCGATCTGTTCCCAGATGGACTGTTGCCACCCGTGCACCGAATTACCGTCGACGTCTCGCTGGCCGAGCCACTACCGGTGAATCCCCGCTATCTCGGCGTTTCAGTGTGGCGCGGGGTCTGGTACCCAGCCGTGAACCTCGGAATCGGGCCGACCCACGACATCGACCGACGGGGAGCACCCTGCGACTACCCGACGCCAGTCGCCGCGTCACACCGCCGACTGCGGGCTAACGCGAATCCGCGCCCGAAAACCACATGGTGGGACGAAATCCCGCATATCGATGGCCTGCTGTGGCCGCTGAGGGACATGCACCGCGCAGAGCGTGGCCGTGGAATGCGGGATTACGCCCCGGTGCTGCGCCGCGCCTGCGCCGCGGATCCGACCTACGGGGCCCTGGTGCGCGAAGCCCTCGACTTCATGATCGGCTGGCGGCCGACACCGGACGAATGGTTCGATCCGACCGAAACCAGGTTCACCGACCAGCGCGAGCTCGACGAGTACCTGCGAGCCTTCCGCGACTACCTGTTCGGCAACCGCCCGAACCCGATCCACCCTCCCGGCGGCGAACTGCTCGCACCCGACGAGCAACTACGACTTCCCGGGAGCGAATAAAACCCCCTCAGGCACAGGGCATTCCGTGATCGCAGCTGAGCGTGACCCGATCAGGGCAGCACGCGACGCGGCTCGAGACATTCGCTCATGCCGCTGACCGCGCTGACCGAACCGGCCAGAGCGCCGTGCCGGAAGATCAACGGGCAGAGCGTCTCACGGCCGCCGGCAGTGCGCGCTCATGCCGATGAGCGACCGCCGAGGAGATCGGCCGGTGAGTCATCCGCGATCGCGGAGTTCGATTGCCTGCTGGCACGCTGCGGTGAGAGGTCGGGGTGCTCACTGCTTGGCGATCCCCAACAAGGGAAGATCCAACGGCCGGTTGCCCGTCCGCGCATTCCACGCTTTGTACACAAGCCGATCGGGGCTGGGAACGTGGAACGCGTCCCGCAGGCCAACGATCACCATGGTGGCCAACTTTGGACCGGCCACCGGCTGCACCGCCCGAGGCACCTGGAACCACCAGTTTTCCCAGTCGATGTCAGGAGGATGCCAGCCTGCGCGCAGTGCGAGCTGATGCCCGGGATTGTGCAGGCCGGCGTTACGGTCCAGGTCGGCGTATGCGCCGAGTTCGGCGTGCAGCTTATTTTCGGACTGAGCGAATTGGGCGAAGCCGGGCTGAGCGTCGGGTTCGTCGGTATCGATCAGAAGGATCGCCCCGTCGGGGAGGACGGCAAATTGGTAGCCGAGTCCACACGCGAATTCGTCCCAGCTGGTCACAGCAGCCCCCTTGTCCAGTCGTTCCGGCCGTCTCGTCCTCGATCGCAAATAGCGCGTTGGCCTGAAGTCCAGCCCGGCATCGAGTCTCCGATACGTCACGAGTTGTGATGTGCCGCAAAGACTACGAGCCTCCACTGACACTCAGCGCCTAGCCGACCTCGCAGGGGCATCGTGCTGAAGACCGCCGGAGTCAAAATGTCCGGAACTGCCGCATACCGTGCTGACCGAACCGGCCAGCGCAGCGCGCCGGCGGCCGGAACCTGGTGCGGTGCAGAACATCCGCTACTAGCCGATTTCAGTGCACCGAGCCTGCGCCGCGCG
The DNA here is from genome assembly GCF_040680715.1 of Nocardia sp. NPDC051981. Taxonomy (NCBI): domain Bacteria; kingdom Bacillati; phylum Actinomycetota; class Actinomycetes; order Mycobacteriales; family Nocardiaceae; genus Nocardia; species Nocardia sp. NPDC051981. Next base: position 218,046 of record NZ_JBFAXK010000014.1, read on the forward strand.
AACATGGGGTTGTTCTGTCCGTGCCGGTGTCCATTCCGCAGGCGCCTGTCCGGAGCGGGAATTGCACAACTCTGCCAGACCGGGCACAGCAGTGACGGATCGATCAGCGCTGCCCGCCTCAGTCGTGGCTGATGACGACCTTTCCGAAACCGCCTCCGGACTCGATGTAACTCAGTGCGTCGGGAACCTGATCGAAGGTGAACACCCGATCGATCACCGGACGCAGCCGGTGATACGTGATCGCCTGTGTGAGGGCCTCGAAATGTGCCCGGCTGCCGGTGGCGATCCGCCGCAACACCGCACCGGTGTTGAACAACAGCTCCGGATCGATCGGCTCGGCGCCTTCGTCGCCGGACAGCCAGTAGCCGATCACCGCGATCTCGCCACCGAGAGCGGCAGCGCGGATCGACTTCCACAGCGGCCCCGCACTATCGATGATCCGATCCGCACCGGCTCCTCCGGTGGCTTCCCGCACAGCGGTGTACCAGTCGGGCGTCCGGCGGTAGTCGATGACCTCGTCGACGCCCAGTTTGCGCAACCGGTCCGCCTTCACGTCGCTGGACGTCGTCGCGATCACCCGCGCTCCTGCTGCGACGGCCAACTGCGCACTGAACAGCGACACCGACCCCGAGCCGAGCGTCAGCACCGTCTGGCCCGGACGCAGCGGCGCACCGGCGGTGAGCGCATGCCACGCGGTGACAGCTGCCAATGGCAGCGCGGCGGCCTCCTGATACGACAGATATTCGGGAATCCGAACCAGCCCTTGTTCTTCCAGCACCGCGTACTCGGTGAGCACACCGTCGATCATGGTGCCCAGTTGCGCAGCGGCATCGCGTCGGAACGGCCCGTCGACCCAGCGCGGAAACACCGTGGCGGCCACCCGATCTCCCGTCGCGAACCGCGTGACATCCGCGCCGACCTTGACCACCTCCCCGACGCCCTCGCATCCGGGGACGATACCCGGCGTGATCGGCAGCGGGTAGTTGCCGGCAAGTACCAGCAGGTCTCGATAGCCCAGTGCGTTCGCGTGTATCCGCACCAGTACCTGACCCCGGTCGGGACTGGGCACCTCACGCCGCTGCAGCGTCAACCCATCCAGCCCGCGTCCGGGCTCGAGCCGGTAGTTACGCATCCGAGTCGACTCTGCACTCACTGTCCCGTTCCTTTCGACGAACTTGCCCTGGACAACCCTGCGCCGCAGCACCCGCACCCGACAATTCCCCGCAGGGTATGAACGGGGCCCGTTCGAGGTCTAGACCGGAGCTTCGGCGGGGAAGTATGAGCAAGACGAACCACTGATGGTTTCGACGAAGATGGCTCGAGCGTGCTCGTTCGCAAGAAAGTCTCGACAAAGAGGTGTGGCATCCTGATTGTGTCGAGTTGTCTCAGGTGTGCGAGGGTCTTCGTGAAGTCACCAATCCTGTTGGCGGGCATCGGGTTCTAGCCAGCCTTGACTTCCACTAGTTGCATGAGATGGTCAACTGCTCAATCAGTTGGCAGGTTTCTGGTTCGAGTCCAGATGGGGGAGCTCAAAAACCCTCGATCGGTTTCCGATCGAGGGTTTTTTGTTTGTTCGACGGTGATGGGGCGGTTGCTGTCCGGCAATGCGCCATTGCGGGGAGCGCACCATCGGGCATGTGGACCGACTGCGCCGTGCGCGAGAATTGTTGTCGGCCAAGGGATACGACACCAGCAAAACCCGAGATGTTGCGGGAGCGCGAGACGACAGTGGCTGGACGCGGCCTTCGCGCGACAAGGGGGAACATGACGGCGTATCTGCCGCGGAATGGGGGTTCAGCCGACCGGGAGTTTCACCACCGCATTGGGGCCGCGGTCGGTGACGTATACGTTGTCCGCCGTGTCGACCGCCATACCCTGGGGGTCTTTGAGCCCGGTGAACGGCAATGTGGTCGGCGTCGTCGCGCCCGCCGCCAACCTCGCCACCGATTCGTTACCCCAGTCGACGACATACACGTCTCCCGCCCTGTCGACCGCCACACCCCGCGGGTCTTTGAGCCCGGTGAACGGCAACGTGGTCGGTGCCGACGCGCCCGCCGCCAACCTCAACACCCGCTCGGTGCCCAATTCGGTGACGTATACGTTGCCCGCCGTGTCGACCGCTACGCCCTGGGGATCTTGGAGCCCGGTGAACGGCAGCGTCGTCGGTGCCGGCGCGCCCGCCGCCAACCTCACCACCCGATCATTGGCCCGGTCGGCGACGTACACGTCTCCCGCCGTATCGACCGCCACGCCCCGGGGATCTTTGAGCCCGGTGAACGGCAGTGTGGTCGGTGCCGGCGCGCCCGCCGCCAACCTCACCACCCGATTGTTACTCGTGTCGGTGACGTATATGTTGCCCGCCGGGTCGACCGCCACACCCTGGGTGGACCGCCCCGGCTTTGGATGAGACCGAACTACCGATTCTTGTGCTTCATGCTGCCGTCAGTTGCTGACCGCGGCCTTCCCAGAAGACCCGCTC
>NZ_JBFAXK010000015.1:0-217978 GCF_040680715.1 Nocardia sp. NPDC051981
CGTCACCGGGCGCTCGCGGTTCACGGGCTGCCAAGGCCGTTCGGACGCTTCCATTTTCACGCGGCGCTCCGCGAGAACGTCTTCGGGGACCAGCACGGTTCCGGAACCGATGGGGCGCTACACCCTTGTGCCGCAGGCACTATCGGCGCGGCGGTGCCGCGGGCACGGTCACCGCGCCGGGGCTCAGATGGTAACGGGCTTGTAGGTGGAGATGGCCCAGATCACCACGACGTCGAGCGCGATGATGAGCAGCGACCAGGCCGGGTAGTAGGGAATCCAGAGGAAGTTCTCCACGATGGACAGGGCCGCCAGGACCAGGGCGGCGACCCGGCCCCAGGTGGTGCCCCGGAGCAGGCCGATCGCCACGACGATCTCGATGATGCCGAGGACGATGTGGATCCAGCCCCATCCGGTGGTGTTCATCTTGTAGACGTAGTCGTAGCCGACGACCAGCAGGTCGTCCGACGCCACCGCGGAAATGCCCTGCAGGATCGACAGCGCGCCGACAACGAGCAGCAGGATGCCCGCCGCGATCGTCGTTCCAGCGGCGAAGCCCTGTTTCAGTGTGGGTTCAGGACCAGTGCTTTGTGCCATTCGCCGAATATGCCACGGGTTTGCTGGCGAATGCGGAAAGCGCTGACACCGTGTTGCCGTGCCCTTGCCGCCCTGGAATTCGGGCCGGTCAGGGCGTGGTCAGCGCCTGCGAGACCGCGGTGCCGAACGGCAGGTCCGCGGTGGTTTTCACCTTGGTGTAGGTGCCGCCGGTGCGCTGGGTGAGCGTCTGCAGGGTCTGGGTGCCGGGGCCGCCGACCACGATGACGTCGATCCGCACCGGATGCGCCGGATCCGTCGCGGCGGCGATGTCGGCGAGCAGCTGATCGCCGGTGACCGTGGAATCGTCCTCGGGGCCGTCGGTGATCAGCAGGATCGAATTGGTGCGGGCCGCGGCGTAGTTGGCCAGCACGTTCTTGTAGGCGGCCTGCAGCGTGGGATAGGTGCGGTCCGGCTTGGAGGTGCTCGCGGTGACCGTGGTCAGGGCCTGGCTGATGGCGGTGCGCTGATCGTCCGACAAAGGCGCGGTCGGGGTCAGGACCTTGTAGGGGTTGTTCCCGTCCAGGTTCTTCGAGTACTCCCACACGCCCAGGCCGAAGCTCGGCGGCATGACGCCCATCGTGGACTCCAGTGCCGCGGCCGCATTGGCGAGACGGGTGCCGAAGCCCTCGGTGGTGGACATGGAGGAGGAGACATCGAGCAGCACGGTGGCCTGCACACCGAGCACCGGATGGGCGAGGATCTGGCCCACCTTGTCCAGGACCGCTTTCGCCGGGACCGGGGTGGTGGCCGGGGGTGCGGCGCCGAAACCATTGTCGGTGAACAGCTTCGACTGGTCGGGGGCGCGCAGGAAGTCGGCGAACAGGCCCGCGATCAGATTCTGGGTCTGGTCCACCCAGGAGCCGGTGAGCTCAGCGGCCGGGTAGTCGGCGACCGGGCCGGCGCCATCGGGGCGGAATGCGGTCAGGCCGTTGCGGGCCCGGATCTGCTGCTCGGTGGCGGCCACCGCGTGCACGGGAGCGGTGGCCGGGTCGGCGGCCCCCGAGAGGTCGGTGAGCGCGCCGGTCACGTCCTTGGCGGCGGGCGCGCCCGCGGCCAGGCCGGAGATGGCCGAGACCACCTGACCGGTGGCGACGGCCTTCTCGTCGAGGGGATCGGTGCCGGAGACACCCGAGCCGACCACAGCCGCGATGGCCAGCGAGCCGTCCCCGGCGGGCATGGCCAGGCGCAGCTTGCCCCAGGTGGGCAGCCCGAGATCGGCGAGCGAACCCTCTTGCAGCCGGGGCAGGTCCGACCAGTGCACCTTGGCGGTCTCGAGGGCGCGGCGCAGGTCGTCGGGGACGGCCAGGGAAATGGGGCTGACCGCGATGGGGGCCGGGGTGCCCGCGATCAGGCCCGGCACGCGCATCTGCTCGACCGAGCGGGAGGACTCCGGAATCCAGAGCGCGGGCTGCGGGCCCAGCGCCGGATCCCACGCCTTGCCGGAGGTGAAGGCCGCGACCATGGCGGCCGAGGGCTGTGTGGCCACGGCGACCTCGGCGCAGTGGTCGCGTACGTGCGGTTTGGTGGCGTTGAAGCGGTCGGCCGCGGCCTTGACCGGGGTGAGGATGTCGGGATCGACGGTCACGTTCAGGGTGGCGGTGCCCTCCACGCAGGAGGCGGCGGCGCGGCTGTCGCGCTCCTTGGACCGATCCGACAGCCAGGCCCAGCCGACGACGGCCAGCGCTAGCACTGTCACCGCGACGACTGCGATAACCGGTCCCTTGCTGATACCTCGTGACCCGCCCGCGGCGCGATGAGTTCCCACGAGCGACCATCCTATGTTGACGGGTTGGTAGCCACCTGTGCCAGGCGGTTACGCGAAACCCGACCGGCCTGGACCCGGCGGCGCAGCGACGACAACGGCGGTGACTCCGAGGGGAGTCACCGCCGAGGTGTCAGTCGCGAATCAGCTTGCCGCGGTCGTACTCGTGACCGCCCCAGACGCCGGACTGGCCGGTGCGGGCCGCGAAGTCACCGCATTCGCGGCGGATCGGGCAGGCCGCGCAGATGGTGCGGGCGTAGTCGAAGTCCTGCGAGGGGTACGGGAACCATGCCTCGTGGTTCGGGTCGCCCTTGCAGGCCGCGCGCTGCCAGTAGTCCTTCGAGTCGGAGATGGGCAGCAGATCCGCCAGGGTCGGCTCCCGAAGTGCAGTGTTCGTCATCGGATCTCGCTCCTCTCATGTCCGATCACGCGGTGCGGGTGTTCTTCGTTCATCGAGATCGGTCCCGGTCCTGGGATTCAGGACGCCGCCAGTTCCTTCCAGACCTGACGCTGGGCCCGCTCTCTGTCATTGGGGGCTTTGGGCTCCCACAGCAGGCGCATGCCGGCCTCCTCGGGAGTCCGGTCCGCCTTGTACGTATTGCAGGGGCCGCACGCGGCGATGAGGTTGGCCCAGGTGTTGGGCCCACCCTTCGAACGCGGGCGGATGTGGTCGACGGTGCGGGCCCAGTCGTTGCAGTACCCGCAGCGGTAGCGGTCGCGGCGCAGGACCGCGGCCAGGGTGGCGCGGCTGTCGTCGTCGTGCACGAGAATCCGGTGCTCGAGGTAGATGTAGCGGTGCAGCCGGATGGTCTCCGGCAGCGCCAGCTCCAGGTGCTTCGATCGGATCGGGAAGTGCGGCCGCCGATCGGTGACGGTCTCGGCGGCGCCGCCGAGCAGCAGCACCACCGCGCGCTCGGCGCGGATCGTGGTCAGCGCCTCGTAGGAGGCGTTGAGCAGCAGCACTCCGGCGTGTATCCAGTTGTCGGTGGTTATCTCCGGGTCGTCGGCGTGACGGAACAGCATGGGGGTCACCATGTTTCGTGAAAGGGATCGAACAGAAGGTAGGGAGTTGCCCGCTTACGCGTGGGCCTGGAGACGGCCGATGTTCCGGTCGTCGCCGCGCAGGCTGCGCTCGGCATGGCGCACGAGTAGGGCGCGCTGTTCGGGCGAACTCGGATACTGTTCGCTGAACCACGGATTCATTGCCGTCTCCTCCTCTCCTGCTGGTCACGACCTTGACGGTCGGCTGATCATCGGTGAAAAACATGGTGGCACAACGGACCTGCCGTTGTCGTCGTGATTTTCCGCGACCCCCTGCGAGGATGACAACGAGCGAGGTCGCGTGATTGTTCCAGGGAGAGCAGAATCACATCGTGGATTCACTGGCAGGTAACCGTACCGGCGGCGGTTGTGCGGGTGCGATTCATCACCGGTTACCTGCCGGGTCTACCGTGGCGAGTGCTCGGGAGGAGCCGCGTCATGGAATTCCGACATCTGGTTTCGTTCATCACGATTGCCGAGGAGTTGCACTTCGGCCGCGCAGCGCAGCGCCTTCATCTCACCCAGCCAAGTTTGAGCGCTCAGCTCCAGAAACTGGAGAAGTCGCTCGGAGTCCAATTGGTCGCCCGTAATTCGCACGAGGTCCGGCTGACCGCCGCCGGGCGCGAGTTCGAGGTGCAGGCCCGTCAGATCGTCGCCCAGATGGACCGGGCCGCGCGGGCGGCCAAGGCCACCGCCGAGGGCCGTGCGGGCACGCTCAATATCGGATACAACCTGCCGGCCAGCCGGCATGTGCTGCCGGAGACCCTGCTGCGCATGACCGAACGCCGTCCCGACATCGTGGTCTCGCTGTGGGAGAAGCGCACGGGACCGCAGCTGGCTGCGCTGTCGGATGGATCCCTCGACATCGCCCTGGTGTACGGCCACCCCAGCACGGTGGAGTTCCGCTACCGCCGACTACTACACCGGGTGCCGCTGGTCGCCGTGGTGGGCCGGCGGCACCGCTGGGCCGATCGGCCGGGAGTGCCGTTCGCGGAACTACAGGGACAGGATTGCGTGCTGTTCACCCGCGAGCAGTGTCCGGCCATGTACGACACCATCTTCCGGTGCGCCGCCCAGACCCGCATCTCGCTCAACGTGGCCCACCACGCCGACGATCCGGGTGCGACGGCGCACATGGTGTCGGTGCGGCCGCTGGTCGGGTTCGCCTCGCTGCCGCGCGCGATCTCCATGGGAATGGGTGCGCCCGGCAGCAATTCGGTGGCGGTGAAGTTATTGGATCCGGTGCCCACTCTGGACTTGTATGCGGTGTGGCGGGCCGAGGAATCCAATCCGGCGGTGGAGGCGTTTCTCGATTGCGTCGAATCCGCGGAACCGGCACCACTCGATGATCCTCGCCCGGTTTCCGTGGCGGCGATTCGATAGGCAATGACTTTCGCGCGGTAGGAAGGCCGGTCGGGCGGCGACGAGAATGATTGCCGCCCACCAGAATTCATTTCGTGAACACTGCGCCTGTCACGAAGACCACGCCTGTCACGAACCCCGGTTCCGGCATCCCCGCTACGCCGGTCGCCGCCCGATCCGATACCGGCAACGGTGTCGAACCGGCAGCCACGGCCGGCCTGTACGAGATGGTCGCCACGGCGGCGGCCCGGCATCCCGATCGGGAGACCCTCGCCGACCGTGAGGGCGCGCCGCTGACCTGCGCCGAACTGGACCGCCAGGTGCGCGCGGTGGCCTCCGCGCTGCTCGACCGGCGGGTGGCCGCCGGGGACCGGGTGGCGGTGCTGGGCCGGACCGGCCTGGCCTGGGCGCTGCTGGACTGCGCGGTGCTGGCCATTGGCGCGGTGGTGGTGCCGGTGTATCCGACCTCCTCGCCCGCCCAGATCGAGCACATCCTGACCGACAGCGGCAGTGCGTATTCCGCGGCGGAGACCGCCGCGGACGCGGAGCGGCTGCGCGCCGCGGGCGCCGGCGAGGTCTGGACCTTCGAGGACATCGCCGCCTGGGCACGGGGTCCGGTGCGGGCCGACCTGGACGAGTACATCGCGCCGGTGCGGGCCGACGACCTGGCCATGATCGTCTACACCAGCGGCACCACCGGAGTGTCCAAGGGCTGCATGATCACGCACCGCAATATGTACGTGTCGTCGGCCAACACAGTCCGCCAGACCGGTGAGCTCTTCGACGGCGTCACCGCGCTGGCGCTGCCGCTGTCGCACGTGTTCGGGCAGACCATGCTGTTCGCCTGCCTGTTCGGGGGCGCGAGAACCCATCTGCTGCCGGGCATTCCGGAGCTGGTGCCGGCGCTCGCGCGGCTGCGGCCGACCTTCCTGTCGCTGATTCCCTACGCGCTCGAGAAGATCCGCAAGCACTGCCGCTCGCTGCTGACCCCGGATGCCGAGCAGGAAGCCGTGGTCACGGGCCTGCTCCGGTTGCAGAACGGCGACGGGCCGGTGGCCTCGGAGGATCCGGTGGCCGCCGCGCTGGGCGGCAGGTTGCGCTATGTGATCTCCGGCGGTGCGTCCCTGGACGATTCGACCGCCGGGTTCTACGCGGGCTTCGGCACGGTCATCCTGAACTGTTACGGCCTGACCGAGGCGGCCACCGCGGTGACGGTCAGCGCCCCGGAGACCAACCGGCTCGGCACCGTAGGCAAGCCGATTCCCGGGACCTCCGTGGGGATCGCGAACGACGGTGAGGTGCTGGTCAGCGGCCCGCACGTGTCGCCCGGCTACTGGGGCGCCGCCCGTGACCAGCGTCCGGTGGACGACGAGGGCTGGTTGCACACCGGGGACATCGGCGTCCTCGAGGACGGCTATCTGCGCATCACCGGCCGCAAGAAGGAGATCCTGGTGACCTCCGGCGGCAAGAACGTCGCGCCCGCCCCGCTCGAGGATCGGGTGCGGCTGCATCCCCTGGTCAGCAATTGCATGGTGGTGGGGGAGGGACGGGCCTTCGTCACCGCGCTCGTCACCCTCGACGCCGAGCGCGTGCAGGCGTGGCGACTCGAGCACGCCGACCAGGACCCGGCGACCGCCGTTCAGGTCGCCGTCGACGACGCGAATTCTCTCGTGTCCCGCCCGGAATCAATTCGCGAGTTCCGGATTGTGGCAGGCGATTTCACCGTTGCCAACGGATTGTTGACCTCGTCACTGAAATTGCGCCGCGCGGCCATCGCGGAGACCTATTCGACCGATATCGATCTCCTCTACTCGACGAAGCGAAAGTGAATTGAGCATGTACGACGTCATCGTTGTCGGTACCCGGGTTTCGGGTTCCCCGCTGGCCATGTTGCTGGCACGCAAGGGTTATCGGGTGCTGGCGGTGGACCGCGCGCAATTCCCGAGCGACACCCCTTCCACGCACTACATTCACCAGGCCGGTCTGAGCCTGCTCAAGACCTGGGGTCTGCTCGACCGTGTGGTGGCCACCGGCTGCCCGCCGGTGCGGCACCTGAACTTCACCTACACCGACATCGACATCCGCGGCATGGCCGACCCGTCGACCGACGGCATCGACGCCGTGTACTGCCCGCGCCGCACCGTGCTGGACAAGATCCTTATCGACGCGGCCGGTGAGTCGGGCGCCGAGATGATCGAGGGCTTCACCGTCACCGGCCTGCTGCGCGACGGTGACCGGGTGGCCGGAATCCGCGGCCGCGTCGGCGACGGTCCCGAGCAGCAGTTCCGCGCGCGCTTCGTGGTCGGTGCGGACGGCGCCAACTCGATCGTGGCCAAGGAGGTGGGCGCGCAGGTCTACGAGGGTTCCGAGGCCGCGTGCTTCGTCTACTACTCGTACTACGAGGGCCTGGACTGGGGCATGAACCACCGCACCGGTTTCGGTGAGCAGCAGTTCGCGGCCTGGCCGACCAACGACGACCTGTACCTGGTCGCGGTCATGCGCAAGCGGGACCGGTTCCGCGAGTTCCGCGCCGACCCCGATGCCGGCGTGCAGGAGATCGTGGACCAGATCGACCCGGAACTCGGTGCGCGCCTGCGGGATACGGGCAAGCGGGCGGAGCCGTTCCGTCCCATGCTGTACCCCGACAACTACCGCCGCCAGTCCTTCGGCCCGGGTTGGGCGCTGGTCGGCGACGCCGGTTACCACAAGGACCCGTTCACCGGCTGGGGCATCACCGACTCCTTCAAGTACGCCCAGCTGCTGGCCGACCTGGCCGACGAGAGCCTGTCGGGCGGACGGCCTTTCGAGGAGACCCTGCCCGAGTACCAGCGGGAGCGCGACGCCCAGAGCGCCAGCACCTACGAGCTGACCCTGAGCATCTCCGAGCTGAGCCTGACCCCGTACTACGACTCGGTGTTCCGGGCGACCAGCATGAGCCCGGACTACATCAAGAAGTTCTTCGGTCTGATCGCCGGGCTGTACCCGTCGGAGAAGTTCTTCGGTGAGCAGGAACTGGCCGAGCTGTACGAGCTGGTCGGCTTCCCAGAGGCGGCGCGCCACGTCTCCAAGGCCGAGGCGTCGCTATGAGCACCCCGGGTCTGATCGCACTGGGCGACAGCTTCACCGAAGGTCGCGGCGACCCGGCCGCGGCCGGCGGGTACCGCGGCTGGGTGACGCGGCTGGGCGGCCAGCTCGGGATGCGCCCGGGCGCCATCCGCAATCTGGGCGTGCACGGCGCGACCACCGGTGACGTCCTGCGGCAGCAGCTGCCGCGGGCCGGTCGCACCGAGCTGTACGGCGTGGTCGCCGGGGTGAACGATCTGGTGAGCGCCTTCGATCCGGAGGCGTTCGAGGACAACCTGAATTCCCTGTTCGGCACGCTGACCGGCACGGGCGCAACGGTTTTCACCGCCGACTACCCGGATATCCCCGCGCGCCTGCCGGTTCCGGAGAACTTCCGGGGCCTGCTGCGCGAGCGATTCGCCTTCGCCAACGCGGTCATGGCCCGGGTCACGGCCGCCCACGGCGTCCTGCTGCTGGACCTGTCGGTCCGCCCCGAATGGGAGCTGGCCGGCACCTGGACCGAGGACGGGCTGCACCCGAGCCCGTCCGGTCATCGCCTGTTCGCCGCCGCCGCGGCAGAACTGATCGCGTCCACCACCGCCACCATCGTCGCCGCCTGAGCGACACGGCTCACCACACCATGGTTCGAGAGGATTTTCCGTGACGGACGACAGACGCCTGGCGCGCGACCCGATTGCCATCGTCGGGATGTCGGGCCTGCTGCCCAAGGCACGCAACCATCGAGAGTACTGGCAGAACATCGTCGACGGTGTCGACTGCACCGAAGAGGTGCCTGCCTCCCGATGGAGCCTGGACGACTACTACGACGCCGATCCGGCGGCGCCCGACAAGACCTACTCGCGACGCGGGGCGTTTCTGCCCGACGTCGACTTCGATCCGCTCGAGTTCGGGCTGCCGCCCAACCAGCTCGAGGTGACGAGCACCATGCAGACGCTCAGCCTCGGAGTGGCCCGCGATCTGCTTGCCGACGCGGGCGCGACCGGGTCGGCCTGGTACGACCCGGGGCGCACCGGCGTGGTGCTGGGCACCACCGGCCCGGTCCCGCTCATGCATCCCCTCGCTGCCCGGCTCTCGACGCCGGTGCTGAAGGAGGCCGCGCGTTCGGTGGGCCTGTCCGAGGGTGACGCCAACGCCATCGCGGACCGCTTCGTCGCGGCTTTCGCTCCGTGGGAAGAGAATTCGTTCCCGGGCCTGCTCGCCAACGTGGTCGCGGGCCGCGTCGCCAACCGGCTCGGGCTGGGCGGCATGAACTGTACCGTCGACGCGGCCTGCGCGGCCTCGCTCGCGGCCATCCGCACGGCGATCGCGGAACTGCGCGACGGCCGTGCCGATCTGATGATCACCGGTGGCGTGGACACCGAGAACACCATCTTCATCTACATGTGCTTCAGCAAGGTCGGCGCGCTCTCGCACGGCGGGCGGATCAGCCCGTTCGGTGCCGGCGCCGACGGAACGCTGCTGGGCGAGGGCATTTCGATGCTGGCGCTGCGTCGGCTCGAGGACGCCCGTCGTGACGGGAACCGCGTCTACGCGGTGATCCGCGGCCTGGGTTCGTCCAGCGACGGGCGGGCCAAGAGCATCTACGCGCCGGTAGCCGAGGGTCAGCGGGTGGCCCTCGACCGCGCCTATGCCGACGCCGACTGCTCGCCGGCCGATGTCGAGCTCATCGAGGCGCACGCCACCGGCACCGCGGTCGGTGACAAGACCGAGCTGATCGCGCTGAAAGGGCTGCTGTCCGAGGCGACTCCGGAGACCCGGTTCGCGGCGCTGGGCAGCGTGAAGTCCCAGATCGGTCATACCAAGGGCGCGGCGGGCACCGCCAGCGTCATGAAGCTGGCGCTGGCGCTGCACCAGAAGGTGCTGCCGGGCACGATCAATGTCGACGCGCCCAATGCCGAGATCGCCTCCAGCGCTGCGCCGTTCTACGTGAACTCACGCACCCGCCCGTGGATCCTGGACCCGCAGCGCCCCGTGCGCCGGGCCGCGGCCTCGGCAATGGGCTTCGGCGGCACCAACTTCCACCTGGTGCTCGAGGAAGCCGACAGCGAGCGGACCCCGCTGCTGCATCGCACGCCCCGCGCGCACCTGTGGCACGCGCCGGACGTGGCGGGCCTGATCGACGCGGTCCGCGGCACCGAGGCCACTGACGGCGGCGACATTCCCGAGCAGCACGCACGCGTCGGCTTCGTCTCCCTCGACGACGACTCGGCCGCGGACCTGCGGGCGCTGGTGGTCGAGGAGCTGGTGCGCAATCCCGAAGCGCCGCAGTGGGATCACCCCGAGGGCGTGTACTTCCGCGCGTCGGCACTGCCCGACCGCAAGGTGGGCGCGCTGTTCGCCGGACAGGGCAGCCAGTACGTCGACATGGGCGCCGATGCGGCACTGAACAATCCGCCGGTGGGCGCGGCGTTCGACGCCGCAAACGCCGCCTTCGCCGAGGCGCCGGTGCGACTGGGCGCGGTGGTCTTCCCGCCGCCGGCCTTCGACGACGAGACCCGTGCCGAGCAGGACGACGCGCTGCGCCGCACGGAATTCGCGCAGCCCGCCATCGGCGCGCTGTCGGCTGGGCAATTCCGGTTGCTCAGCGAGTACGGCTTCAAGGCCGACGGCTATCTGGGGCACAGCTTCGGTGAGCTCACCGCGCTGTGGGCTGCCGGTGCGGTGACCACCGAGGACTTCTTCGCCCTGGCGCGCGCACGCGGCGCGGCCATGACGGTCCCCGAGGGTGTCGAGGCGGGCACCATGGTGGCCGTCGGCGCCGCCCGCGAGGAGATCGAGCAGGTCATCGCGGAGGTCGAGGACGTGTGGATCTGCAACCACAACGCCCCCGATCAGGTGGTGGTCGGCGGCGGCACCGAGGCGGTCGCCGCAGCCACCGCGCTTTTCACCGAAAAGGGCTGGATCACCAGGGCGTTGCCGGTCTCCGGCGCCTTCCACACCCCGTACGTGGGGCATGCGGTGGAGGCGTTCGGCGCGGCGGTGGCCGGGGTGGAGATCGGGACGCCCGACGCCACCGTCTACGCCGACACCCGCGGCGCGTCTTACGGTGCGGACCTCGAGGCCAACCGGGCCACGCTGACCGCCCAGCTGAGCAATCCGGTCGAGTTCTACGACGCGCTCACCGCCATGCGGGCCGACGGCTGCACGGTGTTCGTCGAATTCGGTCCCAAGCAGGTGCTGACCTCATTGGCGCGGCGCACCTTCGGCGACGAGATCATCGCCATCGCCACGGATTCCGGTCCGATCGGCAACGGCGATCTGGCACTCAAGCGGGCCGCGGTGCGCCTGGCCGTGCTCGGCTTCGACCTGCGCGGCATCAACCGCTACGGTGCCGCCGAGCCCGCCGCCCCGGCCGCGAAACCCGCTATGGCGGTAAGCATCTCGGCTCCCGAGTACGTTCCCGAGGCGCGCCGCAAGGCCTACGCCGCCGCCCTGTCGGACAGCTACCAGCTCTCGGTCGCGGCCCCGGCAGCCGCCCCGGCCCCCGCTCCCGTCGCCCTGGCGGCCCCCGTGGCTCCGGCCCCGGCCGGCCCGGCCGGCAACCGTCATCACGCCAATGGCATCCATGCCCCCAGTACCCTGGAGAAACCCGTGACCGCGGAACCGCAGTACCGCATTCCCACGCCGGGCGCCCTGGACAGCGCGCTCGTGCAGCACCTGCACACCCACCGCCATTACCTCGACGGCCAGCTCGAACTGGCCCGCGATCTGGCGGGCGCGCTGCGCCACGGCCAGGTCGACGAACTGCTGGTTCGCGCCATCGAGGCGGTCAAGGACCACGGCGTCGCCATCAGCGAAAGCCATTCCCGCGCTGGTGACGTGGTGGCACAGCTGGCCGAACTGGAGGGCGGGTCCGGAGTGACCCGCGCCCCGTCGATCCCGGTCTACGTCGAATCGGCCGTGAGCAGCCCCGCGCTGACGCAGGCCGCTCCGCCCGCCCCGGCGGCCGCCGCGCCCGCCCTGGAGCCTTCGGTCGCGGTGGCCGCTCCGGTCGCCCCGGTGCAACCGGAACCGATTGCGTCCGTGAGTGTTCCGGTGCGGCAGGCCGCGGCTGCTCCCGTCGGGCAGCCGGCCGACGCGGCGCTGTCCGCCGACGCGCTGCGCCAGGTGCTGCGCGAGGTGGTCGCCGACAAAACCGGCTATCCGGTCGAGATGGTCGACACCACGATGGATCTGGAGGCGGATCTGGGGGTGGATTCGATCAAGCGGGTCCAGGTGATCGGCGCTCTGCAGGAACGGTTCCCGGAGCTTCCGGTGCTGGGACCGGAACAGCTGGGCACACTGCGCACGCTCGATCAGATCGTGGGCGAGCTGGCCGGGGGTGATGTCCGCCCAAAAGCTGAGGCCGCGGCCGAAACGCCGCGGCACGTCGTCGAACTCGTCGAGCTGCCAGCGGTGGATCCGGCCGTGGATCCCTACCGCCCGGCCGGGCACGCCGTGCTGGTGTGCCTGGACGAGTCGGCCGAAACCGACTGTGAGGCCATCGAGGAACTGCTGCGGGCCCGCGGCTGGTCGGTGCGCCGGGCGTCCGGTCCCGACGCGGTCACCGGCACCGGTCCGGTCGACGCCTGCGTCGTGGTCGCCGGTGTGGCGACCGAATGGGTTCAGGCGCAGGCCATCCTGAGCGACGCCATCCTGGTGGCCGGGCAGGTGCTGCCCCGGCTGCGGGCGGCGACCGGCCGGGCCGGGTTCGCGACCATCACCCGGCTCGATGGGCACCTCGGATTCCGTGGTGACGCGGAACCGGTGGCGGCCCTGCTGGGCGGCCTGGGTGGACTGGTGAAAACCCTGGCCGCGGAACAGCCCGCGCTGTTCTGCCGGGCTCTGGACATCGACCCGCGAATACTGCCACAGCGGCTGGCCGAGGTCGTGCTCGAGGAACTCTGTGACACCGCCGTCGATACTCCCGAGGTCGGCATCGACGCCGACGATGTCCGCCGCACTCTGGTGCCGAGTCGGCACGATGTGGCACGCACCGTGGAAGTCATCCGCGCCGGAACAGATTTCGGTCCGTCGCTGCTGACGGCCGACGACACCCTGGTGGTGACGGGCGGGGCCCGCGGCGTCACCGCTACCTGCGTGCTCGAACTGGCCCGCACCAGTGAGTGCCGCTTCGTCCTGCTGGGCCGCACCGAGTTGACCGACGATCCGGACTGGGCCAGCGGTGTGGCCGATGCCGATCTGAAGCCCGCCGCAGTGCGTGCTCTGGCCGGGGCCGGGGTCACCCCGCGCGATATCGACCGCACGTGCGGCGAGATCCGCGCGGTCCGTGAAATCCGTTCCACCCTGGCCGAACTCGGCGATCGGGCGGAATACCTCGCCGTCGACGCCACCGACACCGCGGCCCTGACCGCCGCGCTCGCGCCGTGGCGTGCCCCGGCGGCAATCGCCGATGCGGGGGAACCTGCGTCAGGCCAGGCGGCCTTCGCGCCGAACGCGGCGCGAAACGGCTCGAACGACAGCGGAATCTCACCGGCGGCCGCCGGTGTGCGGCGTGGCGCGATCACCGGTGTGGTGCACGGGGCCGGAGTGCTCGCGGATTCACTCATCCCGGATAAGACAGCCGAGTCGATCAGGCGGGTGCTCGGGCCCAAGCTGGCCGGGCTGGCCGCTGTGCTGGAGGCGGCCGGAGACGTTCGGCATCTGGTGCTGTTCACCTCGGTGGCCGGACTGTTCGGCAACACCGGACAGGCCGACTACGCGGCGGCCAACGAGGCGCTGGGCCGGTTCGCGGTCAGCTGGGGCGCCCGGGATCCGGACCGCCGGGTCACCGCCCTGGACTGGGGCGCCTGGGACGGCGGCATGGTGACTCCCGAACTGCGGGAACACTTCCGGTCCCGCGGCGTGCCGCTGCTGGCGCCGGCCGCCGGCGCCGCCGCGTTCACCGCGCAGTTCTCGGCCGCCCGCCGTTCCGAACCGGTGCTGCTCATCGGTTCCGCCACCGCCCTCTCGGCGGCGAGCGCGGAGCCCGCGCCGGTGCGGGCCCGCCGCGGGATCGCGGAACTGGTGACCGAGCCGGTGATCGAGGCGCACCGCATCGGTGAGTACATCGTGCTGCCGGCCACCTTCGGGCTGGGCGCCATGGTCAACCTCGCCGAACGCACCCGGCCGGGGCGGATCGTGGTGGGGGTGCGCGGCTTCCAGGTGCTCAAGGGCCTGGTGTTCGATCACCCGATCCCGAGCATCGAGGTGGAACTCGAGCCCGCCGACCCCGTGGACGGCCGGATCGCGGTGCGGGCCACCGTCTTCGGTGCGGGCGCCGCCCGGTTCGGGGCCACCCTGCTGCTCGGCGACGAGCCCGAAGCCGCTGCCCGGCAGCAGGTTCCGGCCGGTCCCGGTAGTGACGCGAGCTACGTCTACCGCGACGGCATCCAGTTCCACGCGCCCGCCCTGCAGGGGCTGCGCGCGGTGCGGTCGGCGAGCGACGCGGCCATCGTCCTGGAATGCGCGCTGAGCGCGGATCCGGTGGCGCACGGCAGCTTCGCGAGCCGTCTGCACGATCCGGTCCAGGCCGATCTGCTCCTGCAGTGCCCGCTGGTGCTGGGACACCGGTTGCTCGGCGCGGCCTGCCTGCCGCTGGGCGTCGGCCGGATCGACTACCACCGCCCGCTGCCGGCGGGCGAGCCCTTCCTGGTGGTCGTCGACAACCCCCGGGCGAGCCGGATGGAAGCCCTGATCGACTCGACCGCACTGGCCCTCGACGGCACGGTGCTGCAACGGTTCTCGGATGTCGCCGTGCTCACGACACCCGATCTGACGGAGAAGTTCCAGACCTCGGTGAGGGGGTGGACGGCATGACAGTTCTCGACTTCGACGGCATCGCCTTCGATCCGACGGGCACCCGGCCGCAGGCCGTGGCAGCGCCCACTCCGGCGGCGGCGCCCGCCGCGCCGGAGCAGGTGACATCGGTTGCGCAGCAGGCGAGTTCGGCGCTCGCCCCGGTGCACGCGCCGCAGTCCGGCGCCGGGCCGGTGCATCCGGTCGCGGCGGACGCGATCGCCGCCATGCGGGCCGGCGTCATCGAGGCGCACCGTGCGGCGCTGACCGCGCAGACGGCGCTGCAGCGGGAAGTGTGGCGACGGGCCCGTGCCGCGACCGTGGGTGCCGAGGCCGCCACCCACGCTCTGCCGGCGGCAGCCGCGGCGGTCACGGCCGGTGCGCAGCAGGCTCCGGTTCCGCCGAGCACTCCGGTGTTCCTCGCCCCCGAGGGCGCCTTCAAGCCCCTGGCCCGCACCGCGGTGTCGCGGCTGGATCGGGCGGCGCTCGAGCGGCTGGCCGCCGGAGAGCTGAGCGCGGTGTTCGGCCGCACGCATCAGCGCACCGGCGTCGAGGTGACGGCCCGGCTGGCGGCCACGACGCCGCTCACCCTCACCGAGATCGAGTCCATCGAGGTGTACGGCGGCACCGGCAACGGCCGCGTGCTGGCCCGCTTCGACGGTGATCCGCGGGCGGCCGCCCTGCAGGCCGCCGAGCTGTTCGCCCTGTACACCGGGATGCCGCTGTGCCTGTCGGGCAGCACACTCACCGGCGGCGTCGGGGAGACCGAGGCCGGATTCGGCAGCGGCATCGTAGATCTGGTGGTGGACCGGCTCGATCTGGTGCCGCGCCCGTTCCTGCAGGCGACCGCCACCCTCGACGGCGGCGCGGCCCTGGCCGTCACCGTGATGGTGGCCGAGCGGCTCGGCGCCGAGGTCGGCCCGGGCCAGGCGGTGCCGCGGGTGTTGCTCAACGAGTTCCACATGGCGCACCTGGCGCGCGGCGACCAGGCCATCGCCATGGGCCCGGAATTCGCCGAGTACACCGGCGTGCGGGCGACCCGCCTGCCCACCGGCGGACTGCTGCTGGTGGATCGGGTGCTGCGCTTCGACGGTGAACGCGGCAACCTCGAATCCGCCTCGTACGACACCGAATACGATTCACCGGCCGACTCCTGGTACTACGGCGACACCGCCAACGACTCCATGCCGCACTTCGTCTACATGGAGACCTCGCTGCAGGCGGCGCTGCTCATGGGCTACTATGCGGGGCCGACGCTGACCCAGCCGGGTACCACCCTGAGCCTGCGCAACCTGGGCGGCACCGCGACGGTGTTGCGGCAGATCGATCTGCGCGGCAAGACGATTCAGCAGTCCTCGCGGCTACTGTCGACCACCATCCTGCCGGGTTCCTCGTTGCAGACCTTCGACTACACTCTCAGCGTCGATGGTGAGCCGTTCTACCGCGGCGAGACCATGTTCGGCTACTTCAGCGATCAGGCATTGGGCAACCAGACCGGTCTCGACGCCGGAAAGTACGTGCCGAGCTGGCTGTCGGAGCATCCCGAGGCCGCCCCGCGCGTCATCGACGTGGCCGCGCGCCGCGCCGATCCCGCGTCGCCGGCCTGCTCGCGACGCAAGCTGGCGCTCATCGACCGGGTCGAGGTGGTCGACGAGGGCGGCAACTACGGTGCAGGCTACCTGCGTTCGCTGCGCACCATCGATCCGCAGGACTGGTTCTTCGCCCGGCACTTCCACCTGGACCCGGTGATCCCGGGTTCGCTGGGCGTCGAGTCGGTGATCCACGCCGTGCAGGAGTGGATGCTCGACGCCGGATTCGCCGACGGCATGGCCGATCCGGTGTTCCGGATTCCCCGCGACATCGCCTTCAGCTGGCGCTACCGCGGTCAGTTCCTGCCCACCGACGGCACCGTCGAGCTCGAGGCGCACATCAAGTCGGTGCACCGCGGGCCGCACGGCGCGACCGTCGTGGTGGACGGCTCGCTGTGGAAGCCGGGCCTGCGCATCTACGAGCTGATCGACCTGGCCATCGAACTCGCCGACCGAAAGGCGCTGTCGTGACCACCCTCCGGAATCCGGCCGCCGACACGGCCGAGGAGATCGCCGCGCTGCTCGGCGACCTGGACCGCCCGTGCTGGATCATCCGACACGACGGCCGGGTCGCCGCCACCGCCGACGAGGGACTTGCCGCACGCGGCCGGATTCTCGCGGCGGTGGGGCCGCTGCCCCCGGAACGACTGGGCGACAGCGCCTTCCGTGCCGCCCACGGGGTTCGGGCCGCCTACGCGGCCGGGGCCATGGCCAACGGCATCGCCTCGCCCGAACTGGTGATCGCCATGGCCGAGGCGGGTTACCTGGCCAGCTACGGCGCGGCCGGGGTGCCGCCGGCCGGGGTGGAGGCCGCCCTGGCCGAGCTGTCCGCCCGGCTGCGCGCAAAGCCCTACGCCGTCAACCTGATCCACAGCCCGTCCGAGCCCGCCCTGGAACGAGCCATCGTCGATGCCTGCCTGCGCCATGACGTGCAGTGCGTGGAGGCCTCGGCGTTCATGGACCTCACCGCCGAGGTGGTGCGCTACCGGGCGGCCGGGCTCGCGGTGAATCCGCAGGGCGGCATCGAGATCCGGCACCGGATCATCGCCAAGGTGTCGCGCGTCGAGGTGGCCGAGCTGTTCCTGCGGCCCGCGCCACAGCGACTGGTTACGCCGCTGGTCGAGAGCGGCCGCATCACCCCCGCCCAGGGTGATCTGGTCACCCGGGTGCCGATGGCCGACGACATCACCGCGGAGGCCGATTCCGGTGGCCACACCGACCGCCGCCCGCTGGTGGTGCTGCTGCCCGAGCTCATCGCCGCCCGCGACCGCGTCGCGGGCGGCGTGCCGGCCACCGCGATCGTCCGCATCGGCGCGGCCGGCGGCATCGGCACCCCCGACGCCGCCGCGACCGCCTTCGCCATGGGGGCGGCCTACATCGTGACCGGTTCGGTGAATCAGTCCGCGCGCGAGGCACAGCAGTGCGAGGCCACCAAGCGGCTGCTGGCCACCGCGCAGTTCGCGGACTGCGTGATGGCGCCGTCCTCGGACATGTTCGAACTCGGGGTGCAGGTGCAGGTGCTGCGGCGCGGCACCATGTTCGCCACCCGCGCGCAGCGCCTCTACGACCTCTACCGGGCCTACGACGGCATCGACGCCATCCCGGCCGAGGTCCGGGGCGATCTGGAGGCCACCCTGTTCCGCCGTCCGTTGCAGACGGTGTGGCAGGACTGCGTGGCCTTCTTCACCGAACGCGATCCCGCGCAGCTGGTTTCGGCCGAACGTGATCCGAAGGCGCGGATGGCGTTGGTCTTCCGCTGGTATCTCGGCCTGTCCTCGGGCTGGAGCATCCGCGGTGAGGCCGAACGGGCGGCCGACTACCAGATCTGGTGTGGCCCGGCCATGGGCGGGTTCAACACCTGGGCGGCGGGCAGCTATCTGGCCGAGCCCGCCAATCGCGCGGTCGCCGATATCGCCGATCAGCTCATGACCGGGGCGGCCTACCTGACTCGCGTCGCGCAGCTGCGCACCGCCGGGGTGCGGCTTCCGGCCGCGGTCGCCCGGTACCTGCCTCGTCCGATGGAGGAGTGATGACCATTCTCGACACCGGCACCTCGGCCGGCACCACCTGGATGGTGTGCCCCGGGTGCGCGGCCATGATCTACGTCAAACGCTACGAACGCGGCGACCGGGTGTGCCCGGAATGCGACAGCCACGGCATGCTCACCGCCCCGCAGCGGATCGAGCTGCTGCTGGACCAGGACAGCGCCACGCCCCTCGCCTACGCGGCGACCGTGCCGGACCCGTTGGTGTTCACCGATTCGCGCCCCTACCCGGACCGGCTGGCCGACGCCCGCCGCCGGACCGGACTGGACGAGGCCGTGGCATGCGTGCGCGGCACGCTCGGCGGGGTGCCGGCCGTGGTGGCCGCCATGGACTTCCGGTTCCTGGGCGGCAGTCTCGGCAGTGCGGTCGGCGAGGCAGTGACCACGGCCGCGGAAGTCGCACTGGCCGAACGCCGTCCGCTGATCCTGGTCACCGCCTCTGGCGGGGCGCGGATGCAGGAGGGCATCGTCGCCCTCATGCAGATGGCCAAGACCAGTGCCGCGCTGCGCCGTCTCGACGACGCGGGCGTGCTGACCGTCTCGGTCATCACCGATCCCACGTACGGCGGTGTCGCGGCCTCCTACGCCACCTCCACCGACGTGATCATCGCCGAACCCGGTGCGCGCCTGGGGTTCGCGGGCCCCCGCGTCATCCGCCAGACCATCGGCCAGACGCTGCCCGCCGGGTTCCAGACCGCGGAATTCCTGCTCGAGCACGGCGTCGTCGACATGATCTGTCACCGGTCGGCGCTGCGCGACCGGCTGATCCGGCTGGTGGGCATGACCGTTCGCCCGGCGCGGCCGTACGCCAACGACGCCGAGGCGGTGTTCACCGATCCGGCCGCGCTGGCGCCCGCCGATCCGTGGGAGCGGGTGCGGGCGGCCCGGCGGCTCGGCCGGCCCACCACCTTCGACCACATCGCCGGGGCCTTCGAGGAGTTCGTCGAGCTGCACGGTGACCGCCTCGCCGCCGACTGCCCGGCCATGGTGGCCGGACTCGCCCGCCTCGACGGGGTGCCCGTGGCGGTGATCGGCACCCAGAAAGGCCATACCGCAGCCGAACTTGCCGCGCACAACTTCGGCATGCCGACGCCGCCGGGCTACCGCAAGGCCGCGCGCGTGCTGCGGCTGGCGGCCAAGCTCGGCCTGCCGGTCGTCACCCTCATCGATACCGCCGGCGCCTACCCGGGCATTACCGCCGAGGAGCAGGGGCAGGCGGTGGCCATCGCCGAGAACCTGAAACTGCTTGCCGGCCTGCCGGTTCCGGTGATCGCCGTGATCACCGGTGAAGGCGGTAGCGGGGGAGCGCTGGCGCTGGCCGTCGCCGACCGGGTCCTGGTCTGCGAGAACGCCGTCTACTCGGTGATCAGCCCCGAGGGGTGCGCGTCCATCCTCTGGCAGGACGCCGCCGCCGCGCCCCGTGCCGCACAGGCGCTGCGGGTGGACGCCGCCGCCCTGCTCGAACTCGGCATCGCCGACGCGGTCATCCCCGAACCCGAGGGTGGTGCGGATCGGCAACCGGCCGCGGCCACCGCGCTGCTGCGCCGTGCGCTGCGGCAGGCGGTGCACGAACTGCGGGCCTGGTCCGCATCCGACCTGCGCGCCCACCGGCACGCACGCTTCCGAGCCTTCGGCGTCGCCCGAAACGATCTGCAGGAGTACCGATGACCGACAACGGCAGCACCCTCGTCCGTCCCGATAGCACCTCGTCCGCGTCCGGCGCCGCTGTGGTGAGCGCCGCCGAGGCCGACCACAGCCTCGCGGTCCTGGCCCGGCACACCCTGGCTGTCCGCGCGGGCATCGTGCCTGCTCCCACCACGGTGATCGTGGCCAACGGGCCCGTGGTCCTGCACGTGAGCTGGGACGGCGGCCGCACCGACGGCGCGGTGGTGGCGCAGCCCGCCGGGACCGTTCAGCCCGCAGTGGCCGTCGCGACCGCGCCGGAGGCGGGCGCGACCGCCGCGCAGCCGGAGAATGGTTCGCAGACAGCGACATTCACTCTGAACGCCGAAACCGTCGGTGTCTTCTACCAGTCGCCCGAGCCCGGCGCCGCCCCCTTCGTCGCCGAGGGCGACCCGGTGCGCGCCGGTCAGCAGGTGGCCATCATCGAGGCCATGAAGCTCATGATCCCGGTGACCGCGGATCGCGAGGGTGTGGTGGCCGAATTCCGGGTCGAGGACGGCGAATCCGTGGAGCACGGGCAGCCGCTGATCGTCTTCGAGGTGCTGCGGTGAGCCCGGTCGCCGGGGCGACGCGGCCCATCCGCAAGCTGGTGGTGGCCAATCGGGGAGAGATCGCGGTGCGGATCATCCGGACCTGCGCCGAGCTCGGAATCGCCACCGTGGCAGTACATTCGGCCGCCGACCGGGATTCGCTCGCGGTGCGGATGGCCGACGAGTCGGTGCAGATCGGTCCCGGCCCGGCCAAGCGCAGCTACCTGTACGTGCCAGCGATCATCGAGGCAGCCCGTGCCACCGGCGCCGACGCAGTCCATCCGGGCTACGGATTCCTTTCGGAGAACCCCGATTTCGCCGAGGTCTGCCAGGCCGAGGGCCTGGTGTTCGTCGGCGCCCCGCCCGCGGTGATGGCCCGGCTGGGCGACAAGTCCACCGCCCGCGCCCTGATGGCCGACGCGGGCCTGCCGCTGCTGCCCGGCAGTCGCGACCCGGTCGACACCGTCGACGAGGCCCGGGATCTGGCCGGCGACATCGGTTACCCGGTGATCCTCAAGGCGGTGGCCGGTGGCGGCGGCCGCGGCATGCGGGTGGTCCGCGATCCGGGCGACTTCGCGGCCGCCTGGCAGCAGACCCGCGCCAACGCGACCGCAGTCTTCGGCGACGGCCGACTCTACGTGGAGCGCTATCTCGAACCGGCCCGCCACGTGGAGGCCCAGATTCTGGCCGACACGCACGGCCGGGTTGTGCATTTGGGCCTGCGCGACTGCTCGCTGCAGCGCCGGCACCAGAAGCTGGTGGAGGAGGCGCCCGCCCCCGGGCTCTCCGACGAGCTGGCCGAGCGGATTGGCGCGGCGGCCGTGCGCGGTGCCGAGGCGGCCGGGTACGTCGGTGCGGGCACGGTGGAATTCCTGCTCGACGGCGACGGGCAGTTCTACTTCATGGAGGTGAACTGCCGTCTGCAGGTGGAACATCCGGTCACCGAGATGATCACCGGCATCGACCTGGTGGCCGAGCAGTTGCGGATCGCGGCGGGGGAGCGGCTGACCGCCGAGTCCGGTGGGGATCCGCGCGGCGTGGCCATGGAGTGCCGCGTCAATGCCGAGGATCCGGAGCGGGAATTCGCCCCGGCCCCGGGCACTCTCACCGAATGCGTGCTGCCGGGCGGCCAGTTCGTCCGGGTCGACAGCCACATCTCGCAGGGCTATTCCATTCCGCCGCACTATGATTCGCTACTGGCGAAAGTCGTGGTGTGGGCTCCCGACCGGGCCGCGGCCATCGACCGTATGCGGCGCGCGCTCGCGGAGACCCGCATTCGCGGCGCCGGCGTCGCCACCACGGCGGAATTCCTGCACGACGTGCTGGATCATCCCCGATTCCGGGCCGCCGCCCACGACACGGCGTTGATCGGTTCGCTCACCGGTCCGGTGGGGGCGCGGGCATGATGGAGGGCGGCCGCCCGCAACGCGAAGGAGCCCGCGCAGATGACCATCGACGCCTGGGCGCAGCATCCCACCGCCCGCTTTCTCGCCCATGACATGTTCGACTCGCTGCGGCGGTGGACCGATGCCATCCCCGCCGGTGAGATCCCGCTGAAATCGACGCTCGCCGCCATGGACGCGGCGGGCGTCGACCACGCCCTGCTGTCCGCCTGGTGCGCCCCGGAGGGCGTCCTCATCTCCAATGACGAGGTCGCCGCCTGGGTCGCCGAAGCGCCCGACCGGTTCTCCGGCATCGCCTCGGTCGACCTGCGCCGGCCGATGACGGCAGTCCGCGAGCTCCGCCACCGAGTCCAGGACCAAGGTTTCACAGCGTTGCGCGTACTGCCCTGGCTGTGGGAGGTCCCACCCACCGACGCCCGCTTCTACCCGCTGTACGCCGCCTGCGTCGACCTCGGCATCCCCTTCTGCACCCAGGTCGGCCACACCGGCCCTCTGCGGCCATCGGAGACGGGCCGCCCGATTCCCTACATCGACCGGATAGCCCTGGACTTCCCCGAACTGACCATCGTGTGCGGCCATGTCGGCTATCCGTGGACCGAGGAGATGATCGCAGTCGCCCGCAAGCACCCGGGCGTCGTCATCGACACCTCGGCCTACACCACCAAACGCCTGCCCCTAGAACTGATCTCGTACATGAAAACCCGCAGCGGCCGCCGGAAAGTGCTGTTCGGCACCAACTTCCCGATGATCTTCCCCGAGCACGCCCTCGCGGGGCTGGACGACCTGCAACTCGACGACGAAACCCGCGCCCTGTACCTGGACGGCAACGCCCGCCGCGTCTTCGGACTGTGACAGCTGCCGGCCGCACACTGCCCTGTCCACTGGTTCCGATGAGCGCGGATCGTTGGACGCCTACTTGAGACCCGAACGGACGAAGGCGTTCACGATGTGCCGCTGCAGGACCAGGTAGAGCAGAAGGACCGGGAGGCAGGCCAGGCCGGCTACTGCCATGAGCGGTCCCCATTGGTCGCCCTCGGTGCCCATGAAGCTGCGCAGGCCGAGTTGCAGGACGGAGTTGGAGCGGCGGAGGACTACTGCGGGCCAGAAGTATTCGTTCCAGGCGTTGATGAACAGGAGAATTCCCAGCGCTGCCAAGGCGGGTCGCAGGTTCGGGACCACTACCGTCCACAAGATCGACCAGGATGAGCGGCCGTCGATGCGAGCCGCGGCCACCAGCTCCTTGGGGAAGGCGGCCAAGTGCTGGCGCAGGAGCAGTACGGCCAGCGCCGAGCACAGGGTGGGCAGTACTGCGCCGACCAGGGTGTCGAGGAGGCCCAGGCGGGTCAGGAGGATGTAGTTGGGCAGCATGCTGACCTGGAACGGGACCAGCCAGGTGCCGACGAAAGCCAGGTAGAGCAGCCGCTGGAAGCGGAAGGTGTACAGGCCGAAGGCGTAGGCGGCGAGCAGGGCGATGAGCAGCTGACCCGACGCCGAGAGTGCCGCCACCACAAAGGTATTCAGGATCAGGCGGGGGATGTCGAGCTGGTGGGCGGCGTCGGTGAAGTTCGACAGCGACAGCGGCCAGGGCAGCGGTGACAGTGAGGTGACGTCCTCGGGCCGGCGCAGCGCGGTCGCGAAGAGCCAGTAGATGGGGAAGACGCACAGGACGGCCGCGCCCGCCAGCAGCACATGGCCGCCGGCGGAGCGCAGCCGGTCGGGCAGCGAGGTTTCAATCATCATGGAAGGCAACCTTTTCCGAGATCCAGACCAGGCCGGCGGCCACCACACCGAATCCGAGGAACAGCAGCACACCCGCCGCGGCGCTGAGGCCGGCGTCGAAGCTGTGGAACGCGTATTCGTAGAGCAGGTAGTAGATGTTGGTGGTGGACTGCGCCGGACCGCCCTGGGTCATGGTGTCGATGAGCGGGAAAGTCAAGGTGGGACTGAGCAATACGGTGGTCAGCACCAGGAACAGCACGGTGGGGGATAGCAGCGGCAGGGTGATCCAGCGGCGGATCTGCCTCGGGGAGGCCCCGTCGACGCTGGCGGCCTCGTCGTAATCGCCGCTGATGCCGGCCAATCCGGCCCACACCACCAGCACGGCGAATCCGAGCAGCTGCCAGCCGGTGATGCCGACGATCACCCACTGCGCGGTCTGCGCGTCGTAGACCCAATTGCGTTGCGAGCCAACGACACTGTCCACGAAACCGGTGCGCGGGTGCAGCAGCCATCGCCACACCGCGGCCACCGCCACGGGCGCCACCAGGAACGGCGCGAAGATCAGCGCGTGATAGACCGTTCGGGCACGCGGGCCCACCCGCCGGCTGGCCAGCGCGATCAGCACCGGCAGCGCGACCGTGAACGGCAGCAGCCCGGCGATCATCCAGACGGTGCGGCGCACGGAGGCCCAGAACGCCGGAAGGTCCACCAGCCGTTCGTAATTCGCCATCCCGACGGGTCGCATGGGCTGGGTCGGAAGCAGATTCCAGGAGTAGGTCGACAGTTGCAGGGCTTGCACCAGCGGCTGGTAGGTCCACACCACCAGCAGGAACAGCGCGGGCGCGAGATACAGATACGGTGTGGCGCCGCGCAGTACGCGGCGCAGCAGGGCGCGGTGCGGCCGCGCCGCCGGTGTCGCAGCGATCACCGGCGGCGCGTCCTGTTCGGGGACTGTGACGAACACCGGTCAGCCGGCCTCCGCCGCGAGGGCGGCCAGCCGCTCCTGCACCTCGGTGTCGGCCTTGTCGTAGATCCGGGTACCCGGGCCCGCCTCGACCGCGGTCGCGATGACCGCCGTGCCGACCACATCGAGCCGGGTGAAACCGGATCCGACGAAACCCTGCTGCCGGCCCGCCGGCGCCATGGCGTCGATGCGGTAGGCCAGCGCCGGGCCGACCCAGACCGGGACCCCGCCCAGCGCCGACGCCGCGGTCATGTGGTTGTGCCCGCACAGGATCATGCGCACGTCGGTGCCGGAGATCACCTCGGCCAGCTGATCCGCGTTCTGCAGCTTGAGGAACTCTGCGGCCGGGATGGCCGAGGGCAATGGCGGATGGTGCAGCACCAGCACGCTGCCGCGCGACGCGGGGTGGCGCAACTGCTCGGCCAGCCAGGACAGCTGCTCGGGTTCGAGACGGCCGTCGTGGCGTCCTGGCGTGGTGGTGTCCAGGCCGATGAGCCGCAGGCCGTCGACCTCGATGACCCGATCGTGCGGCAGCGCGGTGTCGACCGTGCCGGGTTCGAGACCGAGCAGCTCCACGCCGAAAGCATCGCGCTCGTCATGGTTTCCCATCACATACAGCACCTGGGCGCCGAGTTCGGCCGCCACCGGCTCGACGGCCTCGCGCAGCCGCCGGTACGCCTCGGGCGAGCCGTTGTCGGTGAGGTCGCCGGAGAGCAGCAAGGCGTCGATGCGCTGCCCGCCGGTGCGCAGCCGATTCAGGACGTGCAGCAGCGTTGCATGGGTGTCGATGGTGTCGAGGACCTGCTCACCGGCGGGGCGCAGGTGAGTATCGGTGAGTTGGACGAGAATCAGATCCTTCATGAGGCCGGCATCAGCTTGGCGCCCTCGGTACGGGCGGCGGTGAGAGTGGACTGGGCGTCCTTGCCCTGGAACACGATCGACTCGACGGCGTCCATCATGCCGTCGCGGATCTGCAGATAGTCGTTGCCCGGCATGGAAACCCACGGCTCCATGGTGGCCAGCTGCGCGATGTTCGGCGCCAGCAGCGGGTTCTGGGTGGCCCACGAACCCAGCACGGCCGGATCGGTCACCATCTCCGAACGCAGCGGCAGGTAGCCGATGTTCTGTGCGATCTTCATGTAGGACTGCTCGCTGGTGAGGAACTTGATCAGCTCCCAGCCGGCGCGCTGCTTGACCGGGTCGTTGGTCAGAATATGCAGTCCCGCACCGGAATTGGTGGGCACCGGCGGTTTGTCACCGAAGCGCGGCATGGCGGCCGAACGCAGGTCCCACTTGTCTTTGGCGCCCGCCACGAACGTGCCCTGGATGGCGCTGGTCTCGAGGATCATGCCGATCTCGCCGCGCGCGAACGCCTCGTAGCCCTGCTTCTGCGCCAGCTTCGGCATGGAGCCGGAGTTGACCAGATCCTGGGCCATCTTGGTGACCTCGACGCTCGGGGCGTCGGCGTAGGTGAGGATGCGGCGATCGTCGGAGATGACCCGTCCGCCGTCGGACCGCACCATCGACTGGAAGCACCAGTCCTTGGCGGCCTTGGTCAGGCAGTCCAGGTACACGCCGCCCTGACCGGTCTTCGCGGTGATCGCCTTGGCGTCATCGGCGACCTGCTGCCAGGTGACCGGCGGCTTGGCCGGATCCAGCCCGGCCTGGCTGAACAGGCTCGCGTTGTAGTAGAGCACCGGGGTGGAGAACACGAACGGGACACCGTAGGTGTGGCCGTCCCAGTCGTCGAGGGTGCGGGCGCGCGGGTGGAAGTGGAACTTCTCACCGTCGAAATTCTGCTGCACCGCCTGCTTGCCGAACAGCGTGTCGACCGGCTTGGCGCCCAGCTGGTGGATGGTGAAATCGAGGTCGCTGAAACCCAATTGGGCGACATCCGGCGGGTGCCCGGCCACCATCTGGTTCTGGATGCTCGAGATGGTGTCGGTGGCCGGGTTGGGGCTGTTGCCCTGCGGCTTCTGCGCGGTCACCGTGATGTTGGGGAACTTCTTGGAGAAGTCGGCGATCAGGGCGTTGAAGGTGTCGGTCCAGGCGCCGGCGAGCCCGTAGTTGTAGGACTCGAAGACGATCGAGACCTTCTGGTCGGGGCGTAGTTCGGGGACCTGCGCCGTGGAGGTGGCGTCGGTGGCGGTGGTACCGCTCAGCCCGCAGCTGGTCAGCGCGAGACAGGCGGCGAACACCATGCCCAGGACGGGGCCGGTGCGTTTCACGAGTCTTCTCCTCATCGAATGGTGGTGCGAAAGAATCAGGCGACCGAGGCCGCCGGGTCCGCGGGTAGGGTCGCGGCCGGCTCCTGCCAGCGCAGGCGCAGGCCGGAGTCGGGGTCGAACAGGTGGAGATCGGCGGGGTCGCAACGCAATCCGATGTCGTCGCCGACCCGGACACCGGCGGGGCGGGTCGCGCGCACACACAGCTCCAGCACGCCGGCGGTGACGTGCACGAGCTCCTCGCTGCCGAGGTTCTCGACCATGGTCACCCGGCCGCGCAGGGCCGTGGCGGTGGGGTCGATGCGCAGACGCTCGGGGCGGATGCCGGCCAGAACCTCGGTGCCGCTTCCGGTTTCGCCCGCGTCACTACCGGATTCGGCCGTGATGCTGCCGGATTCGGCGTCGATCCCGAGCGCGGCGTCGACACCGTCGGTCCGCACGCGCAGCTTGCCCTCGTGCGAAACCACCTCCGCCGGGAAGATGTTCATCGGCGGCGAGCCGAGGAATCCGGCCACGAACGCGGTGCGCGGGTGGTCGTAGAGCTCTTCCGGGGTGCCGACCTGCTCGACCCGGCCCGCGTTGAGCAGCGCGATGCGCGTGGCCATGGTCATGGCCTCCACCTGGTCGTGGGTCACGTACAGGAAGGTGGCTCCCAGCCGGCGGTGCAGGGCGATGAGTTCGGCGCGGGTGGCGCTGCGCAGCTTGGCGTCCAGATTCGACAGCGGCTCGTCCATCAGGAACGCGCCGGGATCGCGAACCATGGCCCGCGCCAAGGCGACCCGCTGCCGCTGGCCGCCCGAGAGCGCGGCGGGCCGGCGGTCCAGCAGCGCGGACAGCTCGAGCGTCCGCGCCACCCGCTCGACCCGCTCGGCGATCCGCGCCCGCGGGGTGCGGCGGGCGCGCAACGGGAACCCGATGTTCTTCGCGACCGTCAGATGCGGGTAGAGCGCGTAACTCTGGAACACCATGGCCAGATCCCGCCGTTGTGGAACCTCGTCGGTGATGTCGGTGCCGTCCAAGAGGATTCGACCCTCCGACGGCTGTTCCAGGCCCGCGATCATGCGCAGCAGCGTGGATTTGCCGCAGCCGCTGGGGCCGAGCAGCACCAGGAATTCACCGTCGGCGATGTCGAGGCTCACCTCGCGCACCGCGTAGTCGGTGTCGAATCGTTTCGACACCGCGTCGATCTGCAAGCGGGCCACTGTTCTCCTTCAGGCCGGCGCGGTGCCGGTCGTGATCCAATCCGCCACGCCGGCCGCGATGGCGGGCGCGTCCTGGACCCACCGGAAGTGGTCGCGGTTCGCGACGGCCGAGTTCTCGTCGATGTGCCAGCGGCTCACCTGGGCGGCGGGCATGCGCGAAACCAGGAAGTCCACATTGGATTTCGGTCCGAGCACGTCCTCCGACAGCGAGATGACCAGTACGGGCAGACGCATGGCGGCCAGCAGCGAGTTGTAGCGGCGGCTGGTGCCGCTGGGCCGGTAGTAGCTGGTGAGCGAATGCAGCGACCAGTCGATCATGACGCCGCCCGGCATGGGCGCGGGAATGAGCGCGCCCCCGGGCCAGTGGCCCTTCACCCGCGACACCAGGCCGATCCACTGAATCTGGCTCAGCGCCTCCCACCAGCGACGTGGGCCGAACGCCCACCAGAAGACCGTGCCGGTGCCGATGATCGTGACGCCCGCGATCCGGCCCGGCTCGGCGGCGGAGAACAGCAGGGCCAGCTGGCCGCCCAGGCTGTGGCCGAACAGGTGGATCGGCGCGCCGGGGAAGCGTTCCCCGACCGCGGTGACGATGGCGGGCAGATCGGTCTCGATCATCTCGCGGTAGCCGAAGTCGGTGTGCTCACCCAGCTTCGGGATGGCCTCGCCGTGGGCGCGCAAGTCACAGGTCGCCACCGAAAGTCCCTGGGCATGCAGGGCTTTGGCGAGCGGGTAGTAGTTCTTGGCCTTCATCGCCATGGCGGGCAGGATCAGGACCACGGGCGCGTCCGGCCGCTGCGCGGGCAGGAAGCGGACGGTGAAGCAGACACGGTCGGCGGTCTCGACCCGGGAGCTTTCCAGAGTGGTGAATTCCGAACGAGATTCGGGAATGGCGGTCGTCGTGTCGCCGGTCATTTCGACTCCGTCTCGACGATGCTCACGTCGCACACGTAGTCGAAGGTGAACTTGGCCACCATGACCTCGTTGTCGTCGAGCAGTGTTACCTTGCCGGACAATTCGAAGCGGGCCGATGTGGTGGCGGCCAGGAGGTCGGCGAGTTCGTGCTGGTCGACGGTGGCGATCGCGCGGATGCGGCCCTGTGCCGGTTTGCGGTAGGACGCGGTGCCGCCGCGCAGCACCAGCCGCTCCACCGTGTGCAGCCGCTGCGCGGCCGCGCCGACGAAGGCCGCCGCGCCCGCGATATCCGCCGCGGTGAACAGCGCGCCCGCGTGCACGGTGTCCATGTGGTTGCGGACCTCGTTCACCGCCGGGATCTCCACTACGGCGTGGTCGGGGCTGATCTCGGAGACGAGGGTGCCGACGTGGCGGCCGAAGGGCACCATCTGCTGCGAGATCGAGCGCAGGTACTCGTAATCGACGACGTCGGGGTTCAGTTCCGGATAGGCAGTGGCGAATCCGGCCAGGGTGCGGGTAGTCATCTCGGTTTCCTTTCGTGTTCTGGGTGTCGGCCGCGTTCTGAACGATCAGCGCCCTTGCGGGTAATCAGCGGGGCCCGCGCAGCGCCCGCCGGGCGATCGACCAGCGCAGCACTTCCGAGGGCCCCTCGTAGATCCGGAATGCCCTGGCCTCCACCAGGAATCGGGCCACCAGGTGGTCCTCGCAGACGCCGAGACCTCCGTGCAGCTGCACCGCGCGATCCAGCACCCGCCAGACCGCCTCGGAGACGAAGGTTTTCGCGATGGAGGTCTCGTGGCGGGCCTGCGCGGAGGCCGGTCCGTGGGCGTCGATGGTGCCGGCGACGCTGCGTACCAGGCTGCGGGCGGCCGCGATGTCGATCTCGTTGTCCGCGATGAGGCCCTGGGCGATGCCGTGTTCGGCGATGGGCACGCCGAAGGAGTGACGCTGCCGGATGTGCTCGGCGGTGAGCTGCTGCGCCCGCACGGCCAGGCCCAGCCAGTTCATGCAGAACACCAGTCGCGAGGGCGCGAGCCGGACCTGCGCCAGCTCCATGCCGCGGCCGACCTCGCCCAGCACCGCGCTGTCGGGAACCTCGCAGTCGGCGAACTCGACCTCGCAGTGGCCGCCCGGGGCGCTGGTGTGGTCCAGGGTCGGCATGCGGCGGCCCACCCGCAGGCCTGGGTTGTCCTGATCGACCAGGAACATGGTGGGGCCGTCGGGTGTCATGGCCACGCAGATGGTGAAGGCGGCGCCATTGGCGCCGGTGGTGAAGTGCTTGGCACCGTTGATGACCCAGCCGTGATCGGTCTCCTCGGCGGTGGTGCGAAGCATGCGCGGATCCGCGCCCGCGCCGGGGGCGGGCTCGGTCAGCGCGATGGCCGAGCGCACCTCACCGGTGGCCAGCGGGGCCAGATATCGTTCCCGCTGTTCGGTATTGGCGACATGGGCCAGCAGATGGATGTTGCCGTCGTCGGGGGCCCAGGCGTTCACGGCCAGCGGGCCGAGCAGGCTCGCGCCCGCCGCCTCGAGCACCTCCGCCTGGGCCCGGGTGTCCAGGCCGAGTCCGCCGTACTCCGGATCGGAGAGCGGGCCGAACACCCCCGCTTCCTTGGCCTTCTTCTGCAGGTCCAGCCGCAGTACGTCGTCGGTGACCCGGCCGCCGGCCACCACCTCGCGTTCCACCGGGATGACCTGCTCAATCACGAACTGCCTGGTCTGGTCGACCAGTTCCGCCACAGCGCTCATGGGGTCAGTGTCGGTCCGGCGCGGCGATTGCCGGGCGGGCGATCGTCAATGCCTATCGGTCGAATCGACTGCCGCGACCGAGCCGCGTTCCGTCCGGCGTCTCGGACAGGCTGAGCCCGACACCGAGTCTGCGAGTGTTCGACATGGAGTCGTCCACGGGTGTTCGACACCGGTTCCGCCAGGGGCCGACGAGGGGATGCGATGACCGAGTTGATGGTTCGGGTAACCGGCCGACGTGAGGAGGCCGAGGGCGTGTTCGCTCTCGAGCTGGCCGCGCTCGGCGGCCGTGCGCTGCCGGACTGGACGCCCGGCGCCCACATCGATGTGTTCGCCGGGAGCGCCGGAGTCCGACAGTACTCGCTGTGCGGCGATCCCGCCGATCGGGAGCGCTGGCGGATCGCCATCATGCACGAACCCGACGGCCGGGGCGGCTCCGCGCATCTGTTCCGCACCGCGCATCCGGGCACCGAATTGCGAGTGTCCGTGCCGCGCAACCACTTCGAGCTGGAATCCGGTGACGAGTACCTGTTCCTGGCGGGCGGCATCGGGATCACCCCGATCCTGCCCATGCTGGCCGCCGCCACCCGGGCGGGCGCGCGGTGGAGCCTGCACTACGGCGCGCGCACCCGGGCACACCTGGCCTTCACCGGCGAGCTGGCGCGCTACGACCGGGTACACCTGGTGCCGCAGAACGAATCCGGGCTGCTGCCCCTGGCGGCCCTGCTCGCCGACACCACCGCCACCGTGTACTGCTGCGGACCCGCGCCGCTGCTCGACGCCGTCGAGGCCGAGGGCGCGCGCCGGGGTCTCACGGTGCACACCGAGCGGTTCGTGCCACGGCGCGTCGACAACGGGGTCGATCGCGCCTTCGAGGTCCGCCTGGCACGCAGTGGTCAGGTGCTGCGTGTCGGGCCGGACCGGTCGATCGTCGACGTGCTCGAGGGCGCGGGCGTCGCCATCGTCACCTCCTGCCGGGAGGGCACGTGCGGAAGCTGCGAGACGACCTTCCTGGAAGGTGAAGTACAGCACCGTGATTCGGTGCTCTCCGCTGTCGAGCGTGCGTCCGGAACAACCCTGATGCCCTGCGTCTCGCGGGCCGTCTCAGATGTTCTCGTGCTCGACCTGTGACACGAGAAGCACAAGGAAAACAAGCGAAAGAACGCAGAGAGAACCAGGATGAGGAATACTGCTGCGGCGTCCGCGCTGCTCGCCGCCACGCTGTGCATCGGCGCCGGCGTTACCGGTACCGCCCAGGCGGACTCCGCCGATGTCACGAACTACACGGCGACCGACACCGGAACCTCCACGATCGTGCGCACCGACGCCGGTTCGATGACGGTCGAGGACGGCATCTTCAAGATCAAGGCCGCCAACGGCATCGTGCTCGGCGGCACCGAGCTCTCCTTCCGGGTCGACGACTTCGTCTTCCCGATCGCGGCCGACATCAAGGACCGCACCGCGACCCTGACCCCGCAATTCGACGAGGCGCACGCGGTGTACAAGCCGGTCGCCCTGCCCTACGAGGACCAGGCCCCCTGGAAGACCCCGTACGACCGTGAGCAGGCGGCCTGGGGTCGCATGCGTGACACCATCTCCGTCGGCGCCGCCATCGGCACCCTGGTCGGCGGCCTGGGCGGTGCCGGTCTGGGCTGCCTGGCCGGTGCCGCCCTGGGCGCGACCCTGACCGGCGCCCTGGCGCTGCTTTTCGGCGCGGGCCCACTGGCCGGTTGTGTCGCGGGTGCGGCCGCCGTCGGCTTCCTGGGCACCATCGCCGGTCAGCTCTTCGTGACCGCGCCGGTCGCCATCGCGGCTGCCATCCAGTACTTCACCACGATCAACCAGCCCTTCACGCCCGCGAAGTAGGCGTGTAGACCCGGCGAGTCTCGCCCGGGGGACACGGCCCCGTCCAGATCATCGATCCGGGCGGGGCCTTTTGGTTTACAGCAGGACCGGGAGCTCGTGCAGGCCGCGAATGAGGGTGCTCGGATGCCAGGCGAGGGTTTCCGCGGCGGGGGATGGGCGCAGGTTCGGGAATCGGGACAGCAAGGCGGTGAAGGCGACTCGTGCTTCCAGTCGGGCCAGTGGCGCGCCGACGCAGAAGTGGATGCCGTGGCCGAAGGCGAGATGGCCGGTGGCGTTGCGGGTGGGATCGAGGGTGCCGGAGGCCGGGTAGCGGTCGGCGTCACGATTGGCGGCGGCGAGCGCGACGTAGACGAATTCGCCTGCGGGGATGGGTGTTCCGGCGATGACGATCGGTTCGGTCGTGTATCGGACCGTGGCCAGGTTGACCGGGCCGTCGTAGCGGAGGAACTCCTCGACGGCGGCGGGGATCGCGTCGGGGTCGGCGCGCAGGGCTCGCAGCTGTGCCGGATTGCGGAGCAGTGCGAGGATGCCATTTGCGATGAGGTTGACCGTGGTGTCGTGCCCGGCGACCAGCAGCAGGAACGCCATACCGACGAGCTCGGCCTCGGTGAGGGCGTCGCCGTCGTCGGCGGGGACGGCGAGCGTGGAGAGCAGATCGGCGGCGGCGGGCTCCTGAGCCTTCACGCGTACCAGCCCGGTCAGGTAGGTAGCCATCGCCTTCGAGGCGCGGGCGCGATCTTCCTCCAGGCCGGCGACGGCGACCAGCGCCCGGGTCCAGTCCTGGAAGTCCGCGCGGTCGTCGAGCGGTACCCCGAGCAGTTCGCAGATCACCGTGATCGGCAGTGGTTCGGCGAAGTCGCGCAACAGATCCGCCTCGGCACGTCCCTCCAGGGCATCCAGCAGCGAGGCGGTGATCTCCTCGATGCGGGGCTGCAACTCCGCCACCCGGCGCGGGGTGAAGGCCCGGGTCACCAGCTTCCGCAGCCGGGTGTGTCCGGGCGGATCGGTATTGAGCATGTGGGTGAGCAGCGCCAGGGTGCTCGGGTCCGACCGCGGCGTACCGCGTTTGGCGCTGAGCAGGGCGTCGGTCTCGGCCGCGTCCTTGTGGAGGCGAGGGTCGGCCAGGGCGGCGCGGCCCGCCGCGTAGTCGAGGATGACCCAGCGAACAATGGTGTCGGGGAAGCGAACTCGCCGGACCGGGCCGTGCTCGCGCCAGCGGCGGTAGTGGCCGTGGGGGTCGGCGAAGAATTCCGGGCCGATGATTTCGATCCGGTCCGGGGCGTGGATATCGGCCATTACGTGAGCCTATGCACCGGGACGGACGGGGCCCGGGGGACGGTGAGATCTCGATCATCCGATCGGAGATCGGAATGGAATGGCTTGCGGCGAACCGGAATTCACCCTGGCCTGGTCGAATTCGAGGACATCGCAGTCCAGAGAGGATGGCACAATGACCAGCACCGGCATTCAGGTGAACGGCACCGTCGCGTCGCGCGTCGGCGAATTGACCGAGGTATTCCAGCGGGGCCTGGACGAGAAGCTCGGAGTCGGTGCGTCGCTGGGCATCCGGCTCGAGGCGGCCGGGGACGGCTTCACGCGGTACTACCTGGACCCCAATCCGGCCACTATCAACGCCATGTTCACCGTGCACGGCGGCGTGATCGCCACCCTGATGGACACCGCCATGGGCAGCGCCGTCTTCACGAAACTCGGTGACAACACCGCCTATACGACCCTGGAACTGAAGGTCAACTTCATCCGCTCGGTCGCCATCGACGGAAAGCGGCTGACCTGCGAGGCCACCGCGGTGCACGTGGGCCGGCGCACCGCGACCGCCGAGGGCCGCATTACCGATGCCGACGGCAAGCTCATCGCGCACGGCTCCACCACCATCCTGGTGCTCGGCCCGCAGGGCTGATCCGAACGAGAAACCGCTGACCGCGCGAGAAGGCCCGGCTCCCGCCAGGAGCCGGGCCTTCTCGGTGGTGCCCCGGTCAGGCCAGGGCGCGGCACTGGGCGATGAAGCGGGTCAGTTCGTCGATGCGGTCGGTGCGGGAGTCGACGGCGCGGTCGATCACCTTGAGCAGATGGTCGTACGCCTCGGTGTGGTCGTAGTCGGCGACCTCGGCGATGCGCAGCGCCCATCGCCAGTAGCCGCGCAGCGTATCCGCCAGCGGCATCCGGAATCCCGCGATCACGTCCCGGATGGGCTCCACCGCCGCGTCACCCTGGACCCGCAGGTAGCGGCCCACTACATCGGCCATGAAGCTGAAGTGGCGCGCCTCGTCGCGGGCCAGCCGGCTCAGCACCGCCGCCAGCACGGGATCGCCGGAGACGTCCCGCAATTGGTGGTAGTACATCTGGGTCGCCTTCTCCTGCACCAGCGCGTAGGCGAAGAACTGCACCGGATGCTCGTAGGGCAGGTCGAACGGCTTGCGGCCCTCCACCGCCAATTCGGTCCGCAGGGAGTCTCTTTCGGCGATGCCGGAGGCCACCTGGTACCGGTTGAGCGCGCGGGCGTGGGTGTCCTCCTCGAGCGCCCAGCGCACCGTGAAGTGGTAGAGCTCGCGATTGTGGACGAACGCGGGCATTTCGACACTGTCGTTCACCGGGAAACACCGGTGGTAGACATCGAAGTACCCCGGCAGGTGATCCTCGATGTAGGTGACGAACTGCACCGCCGAGCGCTGTCCTTCGGTGAGCCGCTCGGCGTCTGCGCCGGCCCAGTCGAAGGCGGTCTCCACGTCCCAGGCCCG
Organism: Nocardia sp. NPDC051981; assembly: GCF_040680715.1. Classification (NCBI taxonomy): domain Bacteria; kingdom Bacillati; phylum Actinomycetota; class Actinomycetes; order Mycobacteriales; family Nocardiaceae; genus Nocardia; species Nocardia sp. NPDC051981. Next base: position 35,263 of record NZ_JBFAXK010000015.1, read on the forward strand.
GGTGGCGGGCGAGGCGGCCAGAAAGCCGTCCACCGCCGCCACCAGTTCACCGACCGGCAGCAGCGCGGATTCGATGCTCATCGATACTCCTGACGGCTAACGGGCCTTGCGGCAGCCCAGTGCGTAATGCTTGGTGGTGTAACCCCATCCGGCATTGGCCACCTCGAGGTAGTGCCGCAGCTTGGCGGCCAGCCCCGGCTGCCGCGCGTCGATGGCGTCGGCGGCGGCGTCCAGATTGGCGATCCAGTCCTCGATGGTGTGCCGGTAGTGGTCGGTGAGATCGTCCACCGAGGTGATGGAGAAGCCCGCGTCCTCGGCGGCGGTGATCAGCTCCGAGAGCGGCCGCAGATCGCCCCAGCCGAAGATGTCGGAGCGGACGAACTCGGTGCCCGCCCGGTCGTCGAAGGCCCGGCGGGCGGCGGCGTTGCGGAAGCAGCTCTCCGAGACGTAAAGCGTGCCGCCGCGGTGCAGCACCGCGCGGGCGCGGCGGAACACCTCGTCCAGATCGGGCATGTGCACGATCGACCCGAGCATGGTCACCGCGTCCCGGCTGCCCGCGGGCAGGTCGAGTTTCTCGAAATGTCCTACGCGCGTCCGAACCTGGCGGTCGACGCCACGGGCTCGGGCCTGGACGGCGATGTAGTCGTGCTGGCGCGGCGCGGGACTGATACCCAGGGTGTCGCATCCGTACTCCTGGGCCATGAACAGGATCAGCGAACCCCACCCGCAGCCGATGTCGAGCAACCGCTCACCGCCCTGGATACCGAGGCGGCGGGCCACGAACCGCAGCTTGTTGCGCTGGGCGAGTTCGAGGCTGTCGCCGTCGTTCTCGTAGAGCGCGGAACTGTACTTGCGCAGCGGATCCAGGAACTGGCCGAAGATCTCCGGATCCAGGTCGTAGTGCTGGTTGGTGTCGGCGGTGACGGTCATGCCGCGTCCTGCAGCGCTCTGCCGACGACCACGGCCACCTCGGCGAGGGTGGCGGTGCCGAAGACGTCCTCGTCCTCGAGCTCGATGTCGTAGGTGCGTTCGATGCGCGCGATCATGCGCAGCACTCGCACCGAGTCCACGCCGGCCATGGCGCGCAGGTCGGCGTCGGGGGTCAGTTCCGAGGCGGACAAGCCGGTCTCGGCGACGGCGATCTCGGTGACGGTACGCAGGATGTCATCGGTGGTCATGACGGAACTCCATTCGGGGACAGGGTATTTGCCGTGGTAAGGGCCTGGTCGAGTAGGGCGACCTCGTCGTCGCGCAGGGACAGCTGATGGCGTACGGACTCGAGCGCGAAGGGACGGTAGGTGGCGGCCGAGGACGCGCAACTGGTGCCGTCGGCGTCCAGGATCTCGGCGCCGGCCTGGATCAGATCGCCGGATTCGGTCGCGGACAGCGTTGCCACACACCGGTATTCGCGGTCGATCAGCAGCGGCGTCAGGAAGCGGGTGCGCTGTGACACCGTGAAGGCGGGCACCTGCCGGGCCAGCACGATCAGGTTGCCCATCACCTCGTCACAGATGACGCCGGTCAGACCGCCGTGCACGATGCCCGGATAGGACTCGAAGCAGCGGTCCAGCCGGAAGCGGGCCTGCAGGCCGTCCGGGTGCGGGGTGAAGGCCAGCCGCAGTCCGGACGCGTTGTGCGGGGAGCAGCCGAAGCAGTGATAGTCGGGGATGACCGACCACGGCACGCGGACGGTGGCCGGATCCGCGGGCGCGGTGGCCGCCGGATCCGCGGGCGCGGTGGCGGCGGTGGGGGCGGTGGGGGAGAGCACGGCCGCGCCGCTAGGCGATGGCCTCGGCCAGCGCGCGGCGGACCTTGGCATTGCTGGACAGGTCCAGGCCGGTCATGGTCGTGAAGGTGCGGCGCACCTTGTCGTGCAGCACCTCCAGTTCGCCATCGGCGGCGACCTGTTCGAGGAACAGTTCGAAGCCGGTGTCGATGGTCTCGTGATCGCCGAGCTCGGCGATCCCGGCCTTGAAGGTGCTCACCGGGTGCTTGATCTTGGCCTCGGAGCTGTACACGTACAGGGTCTCCAGGACCGAGGGCAGCTCCTCGGGCCGGCGGGCCAGGCGCTCGGTGGCGTAGTGGATGAACTCACGGGCGTGCCCGGCCTCGTCGCGACTCGCGTTGAGCAGCAGCGACTTCAGGACCGGCTCCTGCACCCAGGCCGACACCGCGCGGTAGACGTGGTTGACCGTCAGCTCGGAGATGATGTTGGTGGCCAGCGTCGCCGAGGGCGAGGTGCCCGGGGCGTAGGGCTCGCGCATGGCGTCGACCGCGCGGTCCTCGACATCCTCGCCGATGGCGCGCAACCAGGACCGGAAGGCGTAGTGGTGCTGCACCTCCTGGTAGCCCCACACCACGGCGAAGGTGGAGAAGTCGTAGTCGTCGACGAACTCGGCCAGGAAGCCGTGCACGGCGGCGATGACATTGGACTCGCCCATGGCGGCGCTCTTGGCCAGGGTCACGTACTCCGGCCGCACCAGGTCCTTGTCGACGGTGTCGAAGGCGAGATCGCCCAGCTTCCAGTGCAGGCGCTCGTAGTGGCGGAAGACTTCATAACTGTGCACGGGTGCCTCCGGTTCGTGCGGATCGAATGGCGTTGGGCGTCAAGGGCACTGGGGAATGTCAGCGGTGCTGGGCGATGAGGTCGCGGGCGGCGAGCCGCCGCAGCTTGCCGCTGCTGGTGCGGGGGATGGTGCGCGGCGGCACGAGGTACACCTCGACGGCCGCCAGCCCGAGATCGGCGGCCACCCGGTCGCGGATGGCCCGGGTCAGCGCCGCCGCGGCGTCGCCGTGGAGTTCGGATTCGGCGATCAGCGCGATCACGTCCGCCCCGTCGGGGTCGATCGCGGCGGTGCAGCGCTGCTTGTAGATGCCGTCGAGGTCGCGCACCGCGGCCTCGACGTCCTGGGCGTAGTGGTTCACGCCGCGCACGGTGATCATGTCCTTGCAGCGGCCGGTGACGAAAAGCTCACCGGCGCGCTGGTATCCGAGGTCGCCGGTGCGCAGCCAGCCGCCGGTGAAGCGGTCGGCCACCGCGGCGGGGTCGGCGCTGAGGTAGCCCTCGGTGACCGACGCGCCGCGAATGAGGATCTCCCCGACCCGTCCGTCGGGCTGGTCGAGGCCGGAATCGGTGGACACCACCCGCAATTCGAGGCCGTCCACGGCCGAGCCGACCCCGGCCACCGCCCGGGCACCCGCCTGTTCCGGCGCCACCGGGTCGGCGCGCTGGGCGTCGGCCAGCAGCGCCCGGTCCACCCACTCGAACACCGGCTCGCGGCCCAGCGGCGGGAAGGCCACGGCCAAGGTGGCCTCGGCCATCCCGTACACGCCGAACATGGTGTTCGGCGCGAATCCGGCCGGGGCGAACCGGTCCAGGAACCTGGTCACCACGTCCTGCGAAATCGGTTCCGCGCCATTGAAGGCGATGCGCCAGCGACTCAGGTCGTACTCGGCCACCTGCTCCGGGGGTACCGCGCTCAGCAGCGCCTCGTAGCCGAAGCTCGGCATGGCGGTGATGGTGGTCCCACTGGCGGCGAACTCGCGTAGCCAGCGCGCCGGGTCCTTGACGAACGACAGCGGCGACCACAGGTGCGCCGGAATGCCGCGCAGGATCGCCGAGAGCGTGCCGAAAAGGCCCATGTCGTGGAACAGCGGCAGCCAGAAGCCGCCCTGATCGTCCAGATCGAGGGCGATGCCCCGGCGGATGGCGGCCAGACCGGCCATGACCTGGCGGTGGGTCAGTCGCACGCCCTTGGGGAGGGCGGTGCTGCCGGAGGTGAACTGCACGACGGCCAGGTCGTCGGGTTCCGAGGTCGGCAGTATCACCCGCTCGTACTCGTCATCGGCGGAAAGCTCTGCGGTGTCGAGGAATTCGACCGCGACGGCATCCCCCAGCAGCGGCACCAGCTCCGCGAAACGCGGGGACACCAGCACCGTGCGCATGCCCGCCGCCGCGGTGATGGCGGCCAGCTGCGGGGGATAGCCGCCTGCGCGACGGGTGCTCGCGGGCAGGGGCAGGGGAGTGGCCGCCGCGCCGGCGGCGGCGATGCCGAAGAAGCTCACCAGGAATTCCGGTGCGTTCGGACACAGGATGCCCACCGGTTCGCCGCGCCGCACGCCGTGCCGGATCAGCGCGGCCGCCGCGGCTCGTGCGGCGCGGTGCAGTTCGGCGTAGCCCATTCGCTCGGCGGTGGACCAGAATGTCGCCTCCACACGCGGGTGCTCGGCGGCGATGAATGCGAGCCGATCGGTCAGCGTGCCTTCGGAGTTCGCGGAATTCATAACCGTCACGACAACAGCGAATTGTGTCCGGGCGCTGAACGCGCTGTTAAACGTAAGCGGTGATAACCAGCATCGATCGCCCAATTACAGTGCGCGATAAAGAGATACGGTGATCGGACGATAGGCGTCGGCAATGGCCGCACGACCCGCCTGGTCGGGCGGCGAGGATGAACTGGCGAAAATGGCATTCACAATTCAGGAGTCGCCGGTGAGTTCCGAACCCGCCGCCGTCGCGGAAATGACCCGGGTCCAGCAGGCTGTCGTCGAGAGCATCGCGCCGCACCTGCGGCACAACCCCTACGACAGTTACCGGATCCTGCGCGCCGCCGGGCCTTTCGTGCCCGGTCCCCACGACACCCATCTGGTCACCCGCCACACCGAGGCGCAGGCCATCCTCACCGATCCGCGCTGGAGTCACGCCGAGGAACCCGAGCTGTTGCACGGCGACAGCGACGTGGAGCTGCCCGGCTCGTTCCTGTGGATGGAGCCGCCGGATCACACCCGGCTGCGTGGTCTGGTCGGCAAGGCGTTCACCGCCCGCACCGTCAGCGGATTGCGCGAGCGCGCCGCCCAGCTGGTGGACGAGCTGTTGACCGCGATCCTCACCGACCGCGAGGTGGATCTGCTCGAGGCCCTCGCCTATCCGGTGCCGCTCACCCTCATCTGCGAGATGCTCGGCGTGCCCGCCGAGGCGCACGCGCAGGTGCGGGCCATGTCGGCGGGCATCGCCCGCGGTCTCGACCCCGACGCGCTGCTCAGCCCCCAGGAACTGGCCGCCCGCACCGCGGCCGTGCGCGAATTCACCGAGTTCTTCGGCGATCTCGTCGAACAGCGCCGCCGCACCCCGCGCGCCGACCTGATCACCGCACTGGTCCAGGCCGAGGAGTCCGGGGTGCGGCTGACCCACACCGAGCTCATCGGCACCTTGCTGATCCTGGTGGTGGCGGGCCACGAGACGTCGGTCAACCTGATCGGCAACGGCGTGCTCGCCCTGATCCGGGAGCCCGGTGAATTCCAGCGGCTGCGCGCCGATCCCGACCTCGCCGGCGTCGCGGTGGACGAGGTGCTGCGCTACGACGCGCCGGTGCACCTCACCACCCGCACCGCGCGGGCCGAGATCACCGTCGGCGAGCGCACTTTCGTACCCGGTGACGCGGTGATCGTGCTGCTCGGGTCGGCCAATCGCGACCCGGCCGCCTTCCCCGACGCCGGCCGGTTCGACCTGGGCCGGTATCTGCCGGGCCGCAACACCGAACGGCACCTGTCCTTCGGCCTCGGCCTGCACTACTGCCTGGGCGCGCCACTGGCCCGCATGGAGATGCAAGCGGTGATGCACGCCCTGGGTGTTCGCGTCACCGCGTTGAGCCTGCTGGCCGAGCCGCCGTACCGGCCCAATGTGGTCGTCCGCGGCATGTCCGAATTGTGTGTCCGTGTGGAGGGCCGATGAGCACCGCTGTACCCGAGATCAGCTTCGACGCCTTCGATCCCGGCCACCGCGCCGATCCCTACCCGGCCTACCGCCGCGTCCGTGACGCCGCGGCCCTGTTCCCGTACCACTTCGGGGACGTGCCCGTCACCCTGATCACCCGGTACGAGGAGTGCGCGGCCATCCTCACCGGCGCGGGCTGGGGACACGGGTACGCCGCCGGCATCAGCCCCTTCCGCGACACCACCGCCGCCATTCCGGGTTCCTTCGTGCGCATGGATCCGCCGCAGCACGGCCGCTACCGCAAGCTCGTGGCCAAGGCATTCACGCCGCGCATGGTCGGCGAACTCGCGCCGGTGGCCGGGCGGGTGGTGGACGATCTGGTCGACACCGCTTTGGAGCGAGGCGAATTCGATGTGCTGGAGGATCTGGCGGTGCCGCTGGCGGTGGCGATGATCCCGGTGCGGCTGCTGGGCGGCGATCCGGCCGACGGCGCGCGGTTCCGGGAGTGGCAGCTGGCCATCGCGCGCGGCAGCGACCCGGACTCGCTGCTCGGGCCCGCTGACATCGAGGCGCGCGGGCGGTCAGCGCTGGGCTGCATGGGGTACTTCGGCGAGCTGGTCGCGCGGCGCAAGCGGGAGCCGGGCCCGGATCTTCTCAGCGAACTGGTCGCGGCCAGCGCCGACGGTGAGACGCTGACGGAGGCGGAGGTCATCGGCATGGCCCTGCTGCTGCTGGTGGCTGGGATGGAGACCTCCATCAACCTGATCGGCAACGGACTGCTGGCGCTGCTGCGCAATCCGGTCCAGCTCGAATTGCTGCGCGAGCGACCCGAACTCATCGAACCGGCTCTGGACGAGATGCTGCGCTACGACGCGCCCACCCAGTTCACCATCAGGGTGGCCCTCGCCGACACCGTGGTCGGCGGCCGGCAGTTCCGGCGCGGCGACGGTGTCGTGGTGCTCACCGCCTCGGCCAGCCGCGACGACCGCGTGTTCCCGGACGCCGACACCTTCGACGTCACCCGGTACGCCGGGAACCGGCCCGCCCGTAAGCATCTGGGCTTCAGCCTCGGCATCCACTACTGTGTCGGAGCACCTCTCGCGCGGCTCGAAGCCGCGGCCGCGGTGCGCGCTCTACTCGATCGCGCGCCCGGGCTGCGGCTGGGCACGGAGACCGTCGGCTACCGGCCCAGCCTGATCCACCGCGGTGTGATGGCCCTGCCGGTGACGGTATGAGCCAGGCGGACCGGCACGCCGTCGTCATCGGCGCGGGCATCGCGGGACTGCTTGCGGCCCGCGTGCTCGCCGAATTCTGCACGCGGGTCACGATTCTCGAACGTGACACCGCCGACGCGGCCGCGGTGCGGCGCGGTGTCGGGCAGGGCCGGCACCTGCACGGCCTGCTCGACCGCGGCCGCACCATCCTCGAGGAGCTGTTCCCCGGCTGCACCGCCGACCTGGTCGAGGCCGGAGCGCAGACCGCCGAGGTGCTCGTCGGAACCCGGTGGTACATCGCCGGATCGAGGCTGACCGCCACCTCGACCGGGCTCACCTCGATCATCGCGACCCGGCCACTGCTCGAATCCGTGCTGCGCCGCCGCACCCTGCAACTGCCGAATGTGATGCTGCGCGATGGAATCACGGTCCGCGGTTTGATCGGGGACAGTGATCGCATCAGCGGCGTGCGGGTGGCGTCGTACCGTGATCCGCACCCTGGCAAGGACCTCGATGCCGCAGGTGTCGACGGGGCAGCGGTCGGCTCGCGCGGCTCGGCCCCGGACGGTGAGATCGCCGTCGCCGATCTCGTCGTCGACGCGAGCGGGCGGGGATCGCGGATCTGCGAGTGGCTCCGAGCGATCGGCGCGCCGACGCCGGTCGAGGAGCGGCTCGCGGTCGACCTCGGGTACGCCTCGCGTCTCTACCGGTACGGCGAGGGACAATTGGGCGGGCACGCCTCGGTGATCATCGCCACCGGTGCCAACGGGCACGGCGGCGGGGCGGTCCGCGTGGAGGGCGATCGCTGGCTGGTCACCCTCGCGGGCATGATGGGCGATCATCCGCCCACCGACGTGGCAGGCTTCCAGGCGTACGCCGCGGGCCTGGACGCGCCCGACATCCACGAGATCATCACGGCCGCGGAGCCTCTCGACGATCCGGTGCCCTACCGGTTCCGGTGCTCGGTGCGGCGGCGCTTCGACCGGCTGCCCGCCGCGCCCGCGGGACTGCTCGTGCTCGGTGACGCCCAGTGCGCGTTCAACCCGCTCTACGCCCAGGGCATGACCGTGGCGGCACTGCAGGCGGTCGCCCTGCGCGAATGCCTGGACAGCGGCCTGCCGTTCGCGGAGCTGCCCGCGCGCTTCTATACGGCCGCGACCGAGGCCACCGCCACCGCCTGGCAGCTCGCGGCGGCCTCGGATCTGCGTCATCCGCGGGTCGCGGGACGGCGCGGGCTGCGTACTCGGCTCACCAATGCGTATGTGGCGCAGGCGCATCGAGCCGCCCGCCGGGACGCGCTGGTGGCACGCACCTTCATGCGCGTCGCCCATCTCGTCGAACCGCCCGCCGCACTGACCAAACCGGTGCTGGCGGGCCGAATCATGCTGCGCGGCAATGGCGCCGCACTCGTCATGCCGGCCAATCGTTGAATCCAGGAGGACATTCATGGCCGCCCCAGAGGTGAACGCCGTTGCTGAGGCGCAGGATCCGGCCGTTTCGAACGCGCTGGTCCAGCTCTTCGGGCCGGACGGCCGCTCGGACCCGTACACCCCGGCCCGCGTGCTGCGCGATGCCGGGCCCATTCATCAGACCCCGCTCGGGCATCACGTGCTCACCCGGTACGAGGACTGCGCCGCGGTGCTGTCCACCACCGCGTGGAGCCACGCCGAAGAGGCCGGGATGATGCACCCGACCGTCAAACCCGAGGACGCCCCCGAAGAACTGCCCACCTCCTTCCTGTGGATGGAGCCGCCGGACCACACCCGGCTGCGCAACCTGGTCACCAAGGGGTTCACCCCGCGCACCGTGGCCCGGCTGCGCCCGCGCATCGAGAAACTCAGCGAGGAGCTGGTCGACAAGGCCCTGGAGGCAGGCGAATTCGACCTGGTCGAGATGATCGCCTACCCGCTGCCGCTGATCATCGCCTGCGAGCTCATCGGCGTGCCCGAGGAAGCCTACGAGCAGGTGCACCAGTGGTCGCAGGACCTGGCGCGCGGGTTCGACCACGACTACACGCTGCCCGAGGAATCGCTGAAGGCGCGCAGCGCCGCCTCGCGCGGATTCATGGGCTACTTCCGGGAACTGCTCAACGAGCGGCGCGTGAATCCACGCGATGACCTGCTCAGCGCGCTCTCGCAGGTCGAGGACCGTGGTGACGTGCTCACCGAGCAGGAACTGCTCGCCACCTGCATCACCACCTTCGTGGCCGGGCACGAGACCACCGCCAACCTCATCGGCACCGGCATGCTGCGGCTGCTGCGCGCGCCCGATCAGATCCAGGCGATGCGCGACCGGCCCGAACTCACCGCCTCCGCGCCCGACGAGCTGCTGCGCCTGGAACCGTCGGTGCAGATCACCACCCGGGCCGCCACCCGGCCGATCACCGTCGCCGGGCACGACTTCGTACCCGGCGAGGGCGTGGTCGTACTCATCAACTCCGCCAATCACGACGAGCGGGTCTTCCCTGATCCGGACCGCACCGACGTCGCCCGCTACTCCGACCCCATGCACCCCGCCAAGAAGCACCTCGGCTTCAGCCTCGGCATCCACTACTGCCTGGGCGCGCCGCTGGCCCTGCTGGAGATGGAAATCCTGCTCGATGTGCTGCTGCGCAAAGTCGGTGCGATGGAACTGCTTTCGGAGAATCCGCCGTTCAAGCCGAACGTGGTGATTCGCGGACTGGAGGCGTTGCGGGTGGGTTTCGCGCCCGCCTGATCCGATGACGCGTACCGGCGCGGCTTTCGCGGGTGGGATGTGCGCGTGAGCGCCGCGCCGGGCAACGCACGCGGGGAGCCGATCTATCCGATCGTGCTGGGGTACAACTCCGTCATCGCGGAGCGAGCGGTGCCGGAACGGCGAGCGACGCTGGACGCGTTGCGGGGGGGATCCATTCGACCGCTGTCGAATCCCGGATCACGGCCGTTGTGTTCGGCGGTCCGGGCGAGGAGACGCTCGTGGAGGCGGCGCGGAAGATCACCGTGCCGGTCGAGTATGTGGCGCAGGGGGATGACGAGCCGCGCAACAGGGTTCGCAGTGTTATTGGCGGGGGAGCGGTGTGTGCATCCGTGCCCGCTGGAGATTCTCGGGCTTTCTGGCGCTGTCCGGCCGTGTCACACTCGCTGTGCGAATTGCACGGCGTGGCTTCGGCCGTGATGGTGGCTCGAGGAACCGGGGTGAGGCAGACCCAAGAACTTTGGGCTGGTGCGCGTTTGAAACGTGGACTACTCAAAGTAGAACCCCTGATCTTGCTCCGGCATTCGCTGTGATGTGACTGGCCTCGGGGGGATGGGAGAGGTTGTGCGGTTGCTCGGCCCTTGGTCGGATTCGGTGGATGTCGCCGCCTATGGGGGTGGGAAGGCACGGGGGTTGTACGCGCTGGGGGAGGTGGGCGTGCGGGTGCCCGAGTGGGTGGCGCTCAGCACGGAGGTGTTCGATGGGTTCGCGAGCGCGGCGGGCCTGACCGGGGAATTGGAGGGGTTCGCGGCGCTCGGGGAGGTCGAGGCCGCGGTGGCTCGGGCCGCCGAGCTGCGCGGCGCGCTGGCGGCCGCGGAGGTGTCCGAGGCGGCGGTGGCGGTGATCGGCGAGGCCTGGGAGCGGCTCGGGCCGGAGCCCATCGCGGTGCGGTCGTCCATGTCGGCCGAGGACGGGGCGGAGGCTTCGTTCGCCGGGCAGTTCGACAGCCACCTGAACGTGCACGGTCTCGAAGCGGTGATCGCCCGGGTGCGGGATTGCTGGGCGTCGGCGTTCTCCGAGCGTGCGGTGCGATATGCGTTCGCGCACGGCCTGTCTCGTGCCTACGCGCCCGCGGTGGTGTTACAGCGATTGATCTCGGCGCGATCCAGTGGCGTGGTGTTCACGCGGAATCCGATGACCGGCGCGGACGATGAGCTGGTGATCAGCGCCGTCTACGGGCTGGGGGAGGGTCTGGTGTCCGGCGCGGTCGACGCCGACTCGATGATCCTGGACCGGGACACCGGTATTCTGCTCGATATCGCTCTGGGGGACAAAGATATTCGTTTCGATCCCGGCGACGGTCAGGGCTGCGCGACGGTCGAGGTCGAGGCCGGCCGACGCGGCGCGCGGGTGCTGACCGATGCCGAGACCGCTGAGCTCGCCGAGATCGCCCGGAAGGTCGAAATGTCCTGTGGCGCACCGCAGGACATCGAATGGGCCATCGACGACACCGGTGTGTGGCTGCTGCAGGCCCGGCCGATCACCGCGACCGCGTCGACGCTGTCCGCGCGCGAGGTCGAGCTGCGTGGCGCGGGCGAGCGGGTGGGTCCCGGTGAGACGCGAATCTGGGACAACTCCAACATCATCGAGAGCTTCAGCGGCGTCACCTCACCGCTGACCTACACCACCGCCGCCGATATCTATGGCCGCGTGTACCGCGGCTACGCGGCCTCCCTGGGGGTGCCGCCCGAGCAGCTGCGGCAGACCGATGCGTGGACTCCCGTGCTGCTGGGCAGCTTTCACGGCCGCGTCTACTACAACCTGCTGCACTGGTACCGCATGGTCGGCATCGCGCCCGGCTACCCGCTCAACCGCCGGGTGCTCGAGGCCGCCCTCGGCGTGGCCGAACCGCTGCCGGCGGATATCGCGAAGACGCTGCGCCCCTTCGAGTTCGACAGCGCCGCGGCCCGGCTGCGCTCGCGGGCGCGCACCACGGTGATCTACGCGCGGCGCTTGTTCGGCATCGACGACCTGGTCGAGCGGTTCATGACCGACTTCTACCGCGTCTACGACGAGTACGACGCCGTGGACTACACCGCGCTGACCGGCGAGCAGGCCTACCGCTCCTATCGCACGGTGGAGGGCGACCTGGTGCGGCGGTGGGGCCCGCTCATGGTGCTCGACGCCATCCTGCTCACCCTTTCGGGCCTGATGTTCGTGCTGACCAAGCTCTTCCTGCCCAAGGCGCCGGAATGGTTCCTCTACGCCGTGGTCGGCCCGGGCGCGGATGTCGAATCCGCCGAGCCGGCCCGCGCCATGACCGAGCTCGCCCGGGTCGTGCGCGCTGATCCGGAACTGAACGACATCATCAATTCGACTGCGCCGGAGTCGATTCACGACGCGCTGCGGGCCGCCGACCGCACCGAGTTCCTCGCCGCCCTCGACGACTATCTGGACCGCTACGGCTACCGCAGCCTCGATGAACTCAAGCTGGAAACACCGGATCTGCGCGAGAATCCGGCCAATCTGTTCGTCATGCTGCGCAGTGCGGTCGGCCGGGTCGGCGACACCGTGACCGCGCACCGTGCCGGCGAGGCCGACGCCTACCTGGACGAGCACCTCGGCCACGGCGTCCGGCGGCGCGTCTACGAACGCCTGCGCGCCAAGGTCTCCCGCTGCGCCGCCCACCGTGAGCGGCTGCGCTTCTGCCGCACTCGCGCCTTCGGCATGGTCAAGCGCATGATCCGGGTGATGGGCCGGGATCTGGCGGCCCGCGGCGTGATCGACGGGTTCGAGGACGTGTTCCAGCTGACCGTCGAGGAACTGCGCGGCTGCTACGAGGGCGCGGACACGGACCGTTTGCGCGAGGTGGTGACGGTGCGGAAGTCGCTGCGCGCCAAGGATTCCACGCTGGTGGCCCCGGCCCGCTTCCGCACCGTCGGACCGCGGCTGGGCAATGCCGAACTGGCCGAGCAGGGCTGGGTGCCGGTCACCGCGACGGCCGCGGCTACTCCCGGCACGGTGCTCACCGGAACCCCGTCGGCGGCGGGCATTGTCGAGGGCGCCGCGGTGATCGTGGACGAACCCCGCGACGTGGCCGGCGGCATTCTCATCGCCTACCGCACCGATCCGGGCTGGGTGGCGGCCCTGCCCTCGGCGTCGGCGCTGGTCATCGAACGCGGCAGCCCGCTCACCCACGTGGCCATCGTGGCACGCGAGCTGGGTGTGCCGACCGTGGTGCAGCTGCCCGGCATCACCCGCCAACTGCGCAGCGGCATGCGTATTCGAGTCGATGGGGCCGCCGGCACCGTCACCGTGCTTCCCGAAGGAGACCAGTGATCGACCACGTGAACGACGAAGCGACCGTGCGCAGGTGGCTGATCGAGCCCTCGGCCGGCACCGGGCTGTACCTGGCCGACGAGGCCGACGGCTGGGAGTACCGCAGCTATCGGGAGCTGGCCGACCAGGTGTGGTCGATCACGGACCTGCTGCGGGCCGCGGGACTCGGCAGCGGTGACGGCGCGTGCGTGATCATGCCGACCGGATTCCCGTGTGTGGCGGCCTTCTACGCGGTGTGGGCGTGCGGCGGGGTGTTCACCCCGGTCGCGCCGCCCATGTTCGGCGACCTGGAGCAGATCGTCGCGCACATCGCGGGCATCGTCGAGCAGGCCGCGCCCCGCCTGGTGGTCACCTCCCCGGAGTTCGAGACCTTCGTCCGCAGCGCCTGCCTCGCGGCCGGTCGCACCGACGAGCCGGTGGTCGTCCATGCCGCGGCGCTGCCCGCCGCCCCCGCGACGCGCGAACTCGCCGATGTGTCGGAAGTGGCATTGCTGCAGTTCACCTCGGGTTCCTCGGGCGCACCGCGCGGCGTACGGGTGAGCTGGCACAATCTGGCCAACAACATCGCCATGATCACTCGCCTCATCGACTGGCGACCGGGCGAGACCATGGTGTCGTGGCTGCCGCTCTACCACGACATGGGGCTGGTCGGCGCGTTCCTGCAGGGCGTCACCAACCAGGCCGACCTGTACCTCATGCGCCCCGACCAGTTCGTGCGCGACCCGCTGCGCTGGCTGCGCGCCATGACCCACGCCCAGCACGCGCCGTCGCCGTCGTTCGCGCTCGGCTATGTGGCGCACCGGGTCCGGCCCGAGGAGATCGCCGGCCTGGATCTGTCGGGCTGGCGGACGCTTGCCATCGGCTCCGAACCGGTCGAGGTCGCCGATCTGCAGGCCTTCGCGAATCTGACCGGTCCGCAAGGCTTCTCGATGGGCGCGTTCACCCTCGCCTACGGGCTGGCCGAGGCGACGCTCATGGTGACCTCGTCGCCCACCCGGCGGCCCATCACCGCGCTGCGGCTGGACAATCCGAATCTGCGCTTCGGCGAACGGGTTCCGGTGCTCGAGGAGGCGATGCTCGACGACACCCACCGGGTTTCGGGCGCGGGCTGGATCACCGGGCTCGGCTTCTCCACCCCCGAATCCACCGTGACCGTGGTCGACGACGAGGGCCGGGAACTGCCCGACGGCGTCCTGGGCGAGATGGTGGTGACCGGAGACTCGGTGGCGCTGGGCTACTCAGGCGAGCCGAGCGCGACCTCGTCCACCCGCCTGGAGAACGGCCGCCTGTACTCGGGGGATGCCGGATTCCTCTACCGCGGTGAGGTTTTCGTCCTCGGCCGCATGGGCACCAGCATCAAGGTGCGCGGCCGCTCGGTGTTCATGGAGGACATCGAATCCCGGGTCGCCCAGGAAACCGGGCTCACCAAGGGCAAGCTCGCCGCCGTCGGCCTCGTCGAGGCCGGACTCCAGGGTGTCGCCCTCTTCGCCGAGACCGCGCCCGGCGACTGGATTCCGCAGGCCCGCGACCTCATTCGCGGCCACCTCGGACCCGCCCAGACCGTGCACATCGTCACCGGGCCGCGCGGCCTCATCCGCCGCACCTCCAGCGGCAAGCCCCGCCGCCGCCACATGTGGCAGCTGCTGCGGGACGGCGCCCTCGAGGGCGCGGTGTTGCACGAGGCGGATGCCGCCGCGGAGCAACCCACTTCCCTCGAGCCGGAAGGAGCGGCGGTCGACAAGCCACAGTCGAGTGGGCTCACGCAGGCCGGCGACGCCTCGGATGGCGGATCCGAGGCTGGACCGCGCCCGGCGCAAGCCGTGCCGCGACCCGGGATGCCCATGGACAGGCTGCGACAGCTCCTGGACGGCGCGCTGCGGTCGGTCGCCGTTCCCGAGGACGCCGCCGTCCTGTTCGAGGGCTCGCTGGCCGAGGGTTTCGGCAATGCGGGCTCCGACATCGATTTCCTGGTGGTGGCCCCCGGCGCGGACGAGCTGCCGACCCTGCCGACCGTCTTGTTCCTCGACGGCCGCCGGGTCGAGGTCCGCACCCGCTCGGTGGCCCAGCTGCGCCGGCAACTCGAGCGGGCGGCCACCGACCCGGACGAGGACGGCCTCAACCGTTGCCAGCGCTTCCTGCGCGCCACGGTCATCCGACCCGGCACGGTGGATCTGGACCTGCTGCGCGGGATCCTCACCCACGACGCCTTCACCACCCTTGTCGCCGACTGGTGGGTCACCCGTGCCCGCCACGCCCTGGGCTACGCCATCGCCCTGCGCGCCTTCGGAGCTCATACCGAGGCCGAGACCTGGGCCGAGGACGGCCTCCGCCAAGCCATGAAGGCCTGGCTCGCCCGCCGAGGCGAAACGTACCTCGAAACCAAATGGCTGCCGCAGCAACTCGATCGCACCGCTCCCGATACACTCATCGACCGCTACCGGCGGCTCATCGACGCGGCCGACCAGGAGTCCATGGGCAGCGCCGGCGATTCCAGTCGGTTCAGGCCCGGAGTGTCCGGATCGTCGAATTCCGACAGTGCGTACGCGACACAGGTCGAAGGCTCCTCGGGCGATGCAGTGGGCATTGCTGCGTTCGGATCCGAGTTCAACGCGGCAGCAGCTTTCGCCGGCCGGGTGGACGGGGGGATCCGCGCCGCGGCGGGTTTGGAGTCGGCCGCGGGGACGCGCGAGCCGGCCGGCTCGCGGTGGGCTGCGAGGCTGGTGCTGGCCGCGGATCTCGGGGTCGACGGCGTCGCGGACGATCCGCACGAGCTGATCTTCACGCGGCGTCCCGCCGTGACCACCTGGCCGCTGGCCGGACGTCTGCACGTGCTGCGTTCCGCCAGTGAGGTTTTCGTGCTGTCCGACGCGGGCGCCCAGGCGTGGCGGTCGGTGGTGTTCCGGCAGTCGATCCGGGATGTCATGGCGCGCGCTTCGCGCGATATCGGGGCGGAGCTGGCGGAGTTCGTCCGGCTGGGGTTCGTCGGGCTGCAGTGGCGGGGCGGCGAGGTGCTCGAACCGGCCCTGGCCATGTGCAAACCGGTGGAGGCGTACACGCCGGTGGCCGTCGTGGCGACGCCCGCGCTGGGACTCACCGGTGCGGCGCGCGGGGAGGGAATCGCGACACTGTCGGCGTTGCCCGCCCGGCGGTTCATCGGGGCCGGTCTGAATCTGGTGTGGTCCAACGTGGTGCTCGAGAACGCCCGCGAGGATCTGGTGGGCGCGGTCAAGGACGCACAGGGCGAGGTCGCCGATATCGCAGCGCACCGGCTCATCGCCATGACTGTGCGAGTGCTGTTGAGCGCTTTCGGCATTCATCCGCTGCCCGCCGATGTGGATCCGGTCGGCACGGTCGCGGCGCTGCTGCCCGCGCACACCCCCGAGCGGGACACGCTGATCGCGGCACTGGAATCGGCCGCGCGCGTGCGGTTCTCGCGCACCCTGCGAAACGGCGGCGACGCGCTGAACGATCTTGCCCGTGTCGACGACGTCGTCGCTACGGTGCGGCGCCTGGCCGCGGATACCGGTGCGGGCCGGGACTTCCCGGCCTCCTTCGATTCCCGCGAGCAGTGGCAGCGCACCCTCACCCTCGGCTACGACTGGCTGCGGCTGGCCGGGTATCTCGACGCAGATCTGCCCCTGGACGAGGCCCGCGACCTGCTGGCCAGCGGCGGCCAGCAGCCCCACCTGCGAGAGAGCGAGCAGTCATGACCATCGAAGCCACTGTCGCCGAACGCGTCCGGCACATCATCGCCACCATGGCCCCGCGGCCCGCCGAATTCGACGGTGCCGCCGATGCGCGGGAACGGACCGACGAGCTGCGCCTGATCGAGGACCTCGGCTTCGACTCGCTGCGGCTCATGGAATTGACCGTGGTGCTCGAACAGAGCTTCGCGCTGCCGCGCTACCGGCCCGAACAGCTGATGGGGGTGCTGCGGGTCGGCCAGGTCGTCGATCTGGTCACCCGCACCCTGGAGGTGAGCGCATGAGCGAACGGAACACCATCCTGCTCACCGGCGCGAGCGGACTGGTCGGGTCGGAAGTCGCCGCCCGGCTCAGCGCCTCCGGCCGCCCGGTAGCGACCGTGCTGCACAACAATTCGGATATCCGCCGCAATGACGGCAGCGGGTACGAACCGGACCTGCGGATCACCGGCGACATCCGGCGGCCGGCCTTCGGGCTGGACCCCGCGACGGCCGCCGATCTCGCCGGGCGGGTGGGCATCATCGTGCATAGCGCCGCCACCACCGCCTTCGACGCCACCGCCGAGACCTACGACGAGCTCAACGTGCGCGGCGCGGAGCACGCCGTCGCGCTGGCCCTCGCCTGGGACGTGCCGCTGCTGCACGTCAGCACCGCCTACGTGTGCGGTCTGCGGCACGGCATCATCCGCGAGGACGAACTGGATGCGGGCCAATCCTTCGGAAACGGTTACGAGCAGAGCAAATTGCGGGCCGAACAGGTGATCCGGGAGGCCGGGGACCGCGGTCTGCGGTGGGCGGTGGTGCGTCCGGGCATCGTCACCGGCGCGCTGGGCGACGGCGTGATC
This sequence comes from Nocardia sp. NPDC051981, assembly GCF_040680715.1. Classification (NCBI taxonomy): domain Bacteria; kingdom Bacillati; phylum Actinomycetota; class Actinomycetes; order Mycobacteriales; family Nocardiaceae; genus Nocardia; species Nocardia sp. NPDC051981. The sequence continues at coordinate 52,750 of NZ_JBFAXK010000015.1, forward strand.
CGCGAGTACAAGAACCTCTACACCGTGGTGAAACTCATGGTCGAGGGCAAGCTGCGCACCCTGCCGGGCCGCTACGACGCCACGCTCGCCCTGGCCCCGGTCGACCACGTCGCCGACGTGATCGCCGCCGCGGTCACCGATTTCGACAGCGTCGCCGGATCCACCCTGCACGCGGTGGGCCGGGACACGCTGTCACTGCGCGAGGTCTCCGACGTGCTGGCCGAGTACCCGTCCTTCGAAGTCGCGACGTTCGTGCCGGAATCCTCCTTCCGCGCCGAGGATCTCGACCTCATCGAGCGCGAGTACTACCTGCGCATCGGCGCGCTCTACACCAGCTACTTCCAGCGCCGGCTGTCCTTCGACACCAGCAATGCGGACCGCCTGCTGGACCGGCTCCCACCGCCGACCGGCAAGGACTACCTGCGGGCGCTGCTGGACCACTGCCTGGAGTCCGGCTACCTGGGCGCGCCGCTGCCGTCCATCGCGGAAACCTTGGCGCGCACCGGAATCGGCGCATCGACACCGGGAGCGGGGGTCCGGTCGTGACCGGCGACGCCCTGCGCACCCTCCTCGCCGACGCGACTCCGTCCAAGGAGAAGGTCGACGCCTATCTCACCGACACCTATGTGCTCGAGACCGTCGAGCAGGCACAGCGGCTCGGCATCGACGCCGCCGCCTTCGCCCGCGAGCACTCGCTGCTGCTGCTGAAACCGGACGCCATCGTGGCCCGGGCCGTCGAACCGACCCTGACGTGGCTGGCGGACAACGACTTCCAGGTGGTGGACGCCCGCCGCGTGGTGGTGGACCGGCATGTGGCCCGCGCCCTGTGGTACTTCGCCTGGAACATCGCCTCCCCCGAACGTCGGCGGCTGGCCGACCTGCTGGTGGGGATCTCCGATGTCCTGGTGCTCGTGGTCCGCGGCCCGGTCGCCGACCTGCCGACACCGGTGCGCCTCACCGCCGCCAAGGGCGCGACCGACCCCCGCAAACGGCAGCCCGGCGAACTGCGCTACCTGCTCGGCCGCCACAACTACCTGCTCAATCTCGTCCATTCCCCCGACGATCCCGCCGACGTGCTGCGCGAACTCGCCATCTACTTCGACGAGACCACCCGGGCCCAGGTGTTCGCCCACGCGCTCGAGCGGCGCGACCGGACCGACGCGGCCGCCGCGCTGGCCCGCGACCTCTACGACCGGGCCCCCGCCCGCAGCTTCGAGCGCTCCGACGCCATCGCCCGGCTGTGCACCGAACTGGGTTCCGCCGCAATGAAATCCCTCGACGACCGGATCTCCGCGGCCGAACCCGGCTCCCCGGCCGCCCAGGCCGCGCTGCTGGAGGTGGCGTGGTCCAGTGGCCGCGAGCTCGACCCCTGGTCGCTCATCGTGCTGGGTTCCTACGTCCTACCCATGCGCGCCGGGACGGGGTCGCAGACCCTGCGCCCGGTCAGCGCGACCGATTGGCTGGAGGCCAGACCATGACGACGACACAGCCACCCAGAACCGCTCACCCGCTCACCCAGGCCGCCGCCGTGCGCGCCACCCACCTGCGCACCATCCCGCGCGCGCTCGCGCACCGGCACGCGGTCGCCGAGGTCTTCGTGACCTCGCTGGAGGCCGAAACCTCCGGCGCCTTCGTGGCCGGGGCCCAATTGCCGCGCATGCACGGCCATTACGGCGATCACGCCGGCGCGCTGGGCCTGCACCACGACCTGATCGCGGTCATGGAGGCCGCCCGGCAGGCCTCCATCGCGGTGACCCACGAGTTCTTCGACGTGCCCACCGACCGGGCTTTCCTGGTGCGCACCTTCAACGGCACCGGCATCGACGGCGCGATCTGGGAGATCGGTTCCGCGCCCGCCGATCTCGAACTGCGGGTGCGGGCGCTGCGCGAACACCATCGGGGTGAGCGGCTGGAGGGCCTGGACCTGGTCCTCGACATCAGCTGCCGGGGAGTTCCGATGGGTACCGTGGACGGCTCCTTCTCCTGGGTGGATCCGCGGCGGTGGGCCGCCATCCGCGCGGGTTACCGGAAGCACCTGGGCCTGGGGCCCTTCGAGATTCCCGCGTCGCCGGGCACGCGGGCCGCCGCGGCACTGGTCGGCCGGGAGAATCCCCGCAATGTGGTGATCGGGCCGCCGGAGTCCACCCCGGGCCGGTCCCGCGCCGCGCTGGTCGCCGACACCACCCATCCGATCCTGTTCGACCATCAGCTCGACCATGTGCCCGGCAATCTGCTCATCGAGGCCTGCCGGCAGGTCGCGCTGACCACCATGGGCCCGCAGCCTCGCCGATTGATCAGCGTGACAAGCGCTTTCGACCAGTTCGTGGAACTCGACCTGCCCGCCGTGTGCGTGGCCGAGCGCACCGACTCCGGGGTGGACGCCACCGTCGTGCACTGCGAGATCCGCCAGGCCGGTGCCGTGGCGGCCCGGATCGACCTCGAATTCGCGGGGGATCTGGCACTGGCGGAGGACGGCGACTGATGGACACCGATCTGCTGACCGGCACCCGCGCGGTCCGCAAACGCCTCGACCTGCGGCGACCCGTCGACGACCGGGACCTGCGGGAGTGCCTGGAGATCGCGGTGCACGCGCCCAGCGGCTCGAACCGGCAGCCGTGGCGGTTTGTGGTGGTGCGCGACCCCGGACTCAAATCCCGGATCGGCGAGTACTACCGGAAGGGGTTCGCCGCCAACCTCTCCGGCCGCACACCCCGGCCGGATCAGCTGGCCGATCTGGCCTCGGGGCAGCACCTGGCCGACCACCTGGGCGAGGTGCCCGCACTGATCGTGGTGTGCACGCTGGGCCGACCGCCCGCCGAACCCTCGGCGCTACGGCTGGCCAGCTTCTACGGGTCGATCTATCCGGTGGTCTGGAATCTCCAGCTGGCCTTGCGCACACGCGGACTCGGATCGACGCTGACCACAGCGCATCTGGCCTACGAGCGCGAAGTCGCCGAGCTGCTGGGCATTCCGTTCGAAGAGGTCACCCAGGTGGCCATGCTGCCGGTCGCGCACCTGCTGCCGGGCGGCGGCAAACCCGTGCGCCGCACGCCCGCCGCGGAACTGACCGGCTGGGACGGCTGGCCGACGCCGGGGGAGGTGGCGGCGCAGTGACCGATCTCGCCGAAAGCCCGTCCCGCACCGGCCTTCTCACCTCCGTGGGCCGGGTCGCACGGTTCACCAAGGTGATGTACAAGCCGCACTATCTGCTGTACGGCATCCTCTGGGTGCTGGCCCTGGAAGGGACGGCGGCACTGCTGACGCAGCCGGGCGTCGCCTGGTATCCGACCGGCGCGACCGCCGCCCGTATCGGCATCGTCGCGATCGTGCTGCTGTACCTCCGCATGGTCGACGAGCAGAAGGACCTCGAGTACGACCGGGTGCACAATCCGGACCGGCCGCTGGTCACCGGAGCGGTGAGTGCGCTCGAATTGCGCAGTGCCATGGGGGTGATCGCGGTGGTATCCATCGCGGGCAGCCTCGCGTTGTCGGTGCGCTCGGCGGTGGCCATCGCGGCGGTGCTCGCCTACGGCCTGATTCTCTGGGCGCTGGAACAGCTTTCGGGGACGGTGCGCACCGATATCATGCTCAACCTCGTGGTCACCTACCCGGTGCAGCTGCTGGTGACCGCGTATGTCGTGCTGTCGGCCGTCGACACCGGTGAAGCGGCGGCCCACGGCCGGGTCGCGGTGGTGGCGGTCGTGTTCGCTGGAGCCTTCCTGCAATTCGAGTTCGCCCGCAAAACCTCGCGCAGCGTGCGGCCGGGGGAGATGTACTACTCGAACGCGCTCGGCGCGCTCGGTAGCGCCGGGGCGTCGGTACTGTGCGCACTGGCGGCGGCGGTGGGTGAGATCGCCGTCGCGAAACCGTGGGAGTGGCACCGCGCGGCCGCCGCCCTCGGCTGGATTCCCCTGGCGCTCACGCTGATCCCGGCCATCGGAGCATGGCGGTTCGTGCGGTCGCGGGACGACGAGTACCCGGTGCTGCCCGCGGTCCTGTTCATCCTCACCCTGTACCTGACGCTGATCGCGCAGGCGGCGGTGGCCACCCGCGGCTGAGCGATCAGCGGTAGGACAAACGCCGGAAGGACACGGCGGCGCAACCGAATCCGACCGCTGCGATGACCAGGCACCACAACACCGCCGCCGGCGCCCGGTCGGCGGCGGTGCCGTCCAGCAGCGCGCGCACGGTGTCGACCACCGGGGTCGCGGGCTGCCGGTCGGCGATACCGCGCAGCCAGCCCGGCATGGTGCGGGTCGGCACGAACGCGCTGCTGACATACGGTATGAACGTGATCGCGTAGGTGAGCCCGCCCGCCGCCTCCGGATTGCTCGCCGCCATACCCAGCGCCACCGCGACGGCCGTGATCGCGACCACGAACAAGGTGATCAGCGCGGCCGCGCCCAGCCAGCCCAGCGGCCCCGAACCCGGCCGGTAGCCCAGTGCCACCGCGACGCCCACCGCGATGGCGATGGCCGCCATGGTGCGCACGAGGCCCTCGCTCAGATGCCCCGCCGACAGTGCCTGCCGGAACATGGGCAGCGTCCGGAAGCGGTCCATACTGCCCCGCGTCATATCGGTGCACACGCTGGTCGCGGTGATCGACGCGCCGAAACCCGTGCACAGCAGCATGATTCCCGGCACCACATAGTTCAGGTACGAGCCGCCGACCTCGATCGCGCCGCCGAACACGTAGGTGAACAGCAGCATCATCAGAATCGGCATGGTCAGCGAGATGACCAGCGTGTCCGTGCTGCGCAGGGTCCGGCGGGCGCAGCGCCGGAACATGACCAGGGTGTCGGGGACGAAATGGCGTACCGCCGTGAGCATGGGAGCGGTCACCGGGCGGCGGCCTCGATGAGATCCGCGGTGTGCTCGGCCACCCCGGTGGTCCGCAGGGTCGCCGCGAAGCCCTCGACCCGCTGCCGGGTCCGCCCGTTCAGCAGCGGCGCCAGCGCGCCCGCCAGCCGGTCGGCGGTCATGGCGGTGAACGGAAGATGCGCGCCCACACCGAGTTTCTCCACCTGCCCGCCCCACATGGGCTGCTCGAACGACACCGAGCACACCACCGTGGGCAGTCCGGCGCGCAGGCTTTCGAACAGGGTGCCGATGCCGCCGTGGTGCACGGCGGCCGCGCAGTGCGGGAAGATCAGATCGTAGGCGAAATTGCCGACCAGCTTGATCCGGTCACCCGTCACGGTGTTCGCGAAATCCAGATCGCTCCACCCCGCGTGCACCAGGGCGCGCACCCCGAGCCGGGTGGACACCTGCTCCACCATGGCGAACACGGCCGCGGCATCGCGAATCGGCATGCTGCCGAAGCCGAAGAACACCGGCGGCTCGCCCGCCGCGACCCAGGACAGAATATCGTCGTGGCTGCCCGACAGCTCACCGACCGCCGCGCGGGTGGCCTGATCCAGGGTCAGGAAGCCGGTGAAGGGGCGGCGGGCGTCCCACTGCTCCGGCAGGTTCGGCACCAGGGCAGGATCGTAGATCTGGATCTCGGGCACCCGCGCCCGCGCCAGCGCCGCGGCCGGGCTGGCGTACGACTTCGGCAGCCCCAGCACGCCGCGCAGCTCGTTGAGGTAGCGCAGGAACACCACGCGGCGCAGGTTCTCGGCCAGCCGCCAGGTTGCCCGATTGACCGGGGCGGGCGGATTCCAGTGTGCGGGAAGCAGACCGGGGAACGGGTAGGCGCTGTTCATCCGTGCCGGGTAGTAGTGCAGGCTGACCAGCGGCACGCCCATGGCCTCCGCGATCGAGGACGCCCGGTCCTCGGTGACGGTGCTGGCCACGATCAGATCGGCCTTCGCGCACACGTCGATGACCTCGCGGTTCATCCGCTCGCCGTACTCGGCCATCTGCTCGCCGACCAGCTGCATCAGCCGCAGCGTATTGCCCGCGGCCAGCGCCCGCTGGCCCGCGTCGGAGCTGTAGAGCCGCTGCACGTCCGGTCCGCAGGACTGCGCGGGAAGGCCTGCGGCGGTGACGAATTCGACCAGATTCGGCGGCGCGCCGAACAGCACCTCATGGCCGCGGCGCTGCAATTCGACGCCCAGGCCCACGATCGGGTGCACATCGCCCCGGGTTCCGGTCAGCGGTATCGCAATGCGCATGCGGCCTCTCTCGGCAGGGGATGGGATCCCTTGACACTGGGGTGCTCTGCAGGCCGGCGTCCAGACGTAGGAAATGTGGGCATTTCACTGCGGGGCGCCGCTGCGTAGGGTTGCGCTGATGCACATCGCCATGTTCGTGGACTACCATCCGGCCTCGCTCGGCGGGGTGCAGACCGCCGTCACCGGGCTGCGCCGCGGACTCGAACGCGCCGGGCACCGGGTCACCGTGTTCACCGTGCCCGATCCGGCGGCCACGCCGGACCCGGATGTCGTTGCGCTGCAACCGCTGCCGGTTCCAGCTGTGAACGGATTCGCGGTCGTCGCACCGACCCGGCGCAATGCCGCGCTCATCGACGCCGAATTCGCCGCTCGGGGGTCGATCGATATCGTGCACACCCAGAGCACTTACGGCGTCGCCATCGCGGGCCTGAAAGCGGCACGGCGGCACCGGATTCCGCTCGTGCATACCGCGCAGAGCCGCGACGACGCCTTCATCGAGCACACCTCGCCCGCGCCCTACGCCACCGCGCTGGCGCTGCGCGGGTTGCACGGCCGCTATGTGCCGCACGACCATCACATGCCGCACCGGGCCGGGGAATCGGCCGCGGCCCGCCACGCCTGGTGGACGATCAGCGGGCAGGCCCAGGCCGCCGACCAGGTGATCGCGCCGACCCGGCACTTCGCCGACCTGCTGCTCGCGCACGGGCTCACCCGCCCGATCACCGTGGTGTCCAACGGTGTCGACGACGCGCTGCTCGACGCGCGCACCGCCGTGACGCGCCCCGTGGACGGGCCGCTGCGGCTGGTGTGGTGCGGGCGGCTATCGGGGGAGAAGCGGCTGCTGGAAGCCATCGAGGCGGTGCGGCGCACCGACAATTGCGTGCTCGACGTCTACGGCGAGGGCGACCTGCGCGGCGCGGCTGTCGGCCGCATCGTGGAACGGCGGCTCGGGGAGCGAATCCGGTTGCACGGCAGGGTGAGCCAGGCCGCCTGCCTCGACGCCATGGCCGCGGCGGACGCACTGCTGTTCCCCTCCAATGGATTCGACACCCAGGGCATGGTGCTGCTCGAGGCCACCGCCGTCGGGCTGCCGGTGGTGTACTGCGATCCCGATCTCGCCGAATCGGTGCCCGCGGGCATCCGGTCGGCGGATCCGTCGGTCGAGGCGCTGAGCGAAACCCTCGCCAAGCTGGCGGCGGACCGCTCGGTGCTCGCCGGCCTGCGCGCACAGCTGGCGGGTCAGATCGACACCGTGCGCCAATCGCACCAGATCGCACGGGTATTGGAGGTCTACCGGGACGCCGGCGCTGGATTGGCCGCCGCGCCACAACCCGTCATGCCGCGGAGTCTGGCGGACATCCCCACGGCGCCGGGTAGCGTGCCGGTGCTCGGGCACAGCCTGCGCGCGCTCACCGACGCACCCGGCTTCGTGACCTCGCTACCCGCGCTCGGGCCGATCGTGCGCGTGCACTTCGGCCGCCAGACCGGCTATGTGCTCACCACCCCGGACCTGCTGCGCGAGGTCAATCTCAGCGACGCCGAGTTCGAGCGGGAGGATTTGCGCGAGGCCATCGACGATATCGCGGGCGGGGCGGTCAATGTGCTGCGCGGGCCCGAACACCGGTTGCGCCGCCGCATGATCTCGCCCGCGCTGCGGCAGAGCCGACTGGCCGAATATGCCGAAGCCGCAGCCGATATCGCCAATGCCTGGGCCGCCGCGCTGCCGGTCGGTCAGCGGGTGAATCTCATGGACGAGGCGCACGGACTGGTGCTCGACACCGTGTCGGCGACCCTGTTCACGGCCGACTTCGGCGACAGTGCGCGCCGCGAGATCCGCGACAGTGTGCCGTGGCTGCTCAGTCAGGTCATCGTGCGCACCGCACTGCCGCCGCAGCTGCGCAGGCTGCGGGTCATCGCGAACTACCGGTGGCGCAGCAAGTCCCGGCACCTGCGCGCCGCGGTGGGGGCGGTGGTGAGCGAATACCGCAGGCGCGACGAGGATTTCAACGATGTGGTGTCGGCGCTCATCCGGCACACCGACAGCGAGACCGGGGCGCGGCTGTCCGACGACCACATCATCGACGAGGCCATTCTCATGCTGGCCGGCGGCGTCGGATCCATGGCGTCGCTGACCGGGTGGCTGTGGCACGAGGTCAGCCTGCGACCGGCCATCGCCGAACGCCTGTACGCGGAACTGGATGTCGTGGTCGGCACCGGTGACGTGCGGCCCGAACACCTCGCCGCCATGCCGTACCTGAAGCAGGTCGTCTCCGAGACCATTCGATTCTGGGGACCCTGGATCAGCGCCGCCAACGCCAGCGCCGACCTGACCATCGGGGACGTCACCATTCCCGCGGGGGCCGCGATCATGTTCAGCCCCTACATGGTTCAGCACGACCCGCGCTGGTTCGCCCACCCCGAATCCTTCGATCCGGAACGCTGGTCCGCCGAGAACGCCGCCGACACCGCCAAGAAGGCGATGATCTCCTTCGGCGTCGGCCGCCGCCGCTGCCTCGGCGACCACTTCGCCATGCTCGAAATCGCGCTGGCCTCCGCGGCACTGCTGTCCCGCTGGCGGATCACCCCGGTGCCGGGACACCGGGTGCGGGCCTCCAACCGGGATTTCGTGCTCTCGCCGTCGGCGCTGCCGGTCACCCTGCGGGCCCGCTGACCCCGGCGGGTACTACAGCAGCACCGGCAGCTCGTGCAGCCCGTGCATGAGGGTGCTCGGATGCCAGGCGAGCGCTTCCGCGGCCGGTGAGAGGCGCAGGTCCGGGAACCGGGACAGCAATGCGGCGAAGGCGATCCGCGCTTCCAGGCGGGCCAGCGGGGCGCCGACACAGAAGTGGATACCGTGGCCGAAGGCCAGATGGCCGGTGGTGTCGCGGGCGGGATCCAGGGCGTCGGGGGCCGGATAGCGGTCGGCGTCGCGGTTGGCGGCGGCCAAGGCGACGAAGACGAATTCGCCCTCGGGGATGTCCGTGCCCGCGATGGTGACCGGTTCGGCCGTGTGTCGGATGGTGCTCATGTTCACCGGTCCGTCGAAGCGCAGGAATTCCTCCACCGCGGCGGGAATCGCCTCGGGGTCGGCGCGCAGGGCCTGCAGCTGCGCCGGATTGCGGAGCAGGGCGAGGGTGCCGTTGGCGATCAGATTGACGGTGGTGTCGTGCCCGGCGACCAGCAGCAGGAAGGCCATGCCGACCTGCTCGGACTCGGTGAGGGCATCGCCGTCGTCGGCGGGGACGGCCAGCGCGGACAGCAGATCGGCGGCGGGTTCCACTGCCTTCGCCCGCACCAGCTGGGTCAGGTAGACCGCCATGGCCTCGGAGGCGCGGGCCCGGTCCTCGTCCAGGCCCGCGACCGCGACCAGCGCCCGGGTCCACTCCTGGAAGTCCGCGCGATCGCCGAGCGGCACACCGAGCAGCTCGCAGATCACCGTGATCGGCAGCGGCTCGGCGAATTCGCGCAGCAGGTCCACCTCGGACCGGCCCTCCAGGGCATCCAGCAGCGAACCGGTGATCTCCTCGATCCGCGGGCCCAGCGCGGCCACCCGGCGCGGGGTGAAAGCCCGGGTCACCAGCTTCCGCAGCCGGGTGTGGCCGGGCGGATCGGTATTGAGCATGTGGGACAGCAGCGCCAGCATGTTCGGATCCGACTGCGGCACACCGCGTTTGCGGCTGAGCAGTGCGTCGGAGACCGCGGCCGCCTTCTGCAGGCGCGGATCGGACAGTGCGGCCCGGCCCGCGGCGTAATCGAGGATGACCCAGCGGATCACGCCGTCGGGGAACCGAACTCGCCGCACCGGCCCGTGCTCGCGCCAGCGCCGGTAGTGGGCGTGCGGATCGGCGAAGAACTCCGGGCCGATGGATTCGATCCGGTCCGGGGCTTCGATGTCGGCCATACCTCGACCCTAGCCGATGGAATCGATTGCGGTGAACGGCAATTCGTAACTATGTCAAATATTCTGTACATCGAGTCGTGTTTTCTTTACACTGGGTGCATGTCCTACGAGGAGAAGCGAACCTGGATCCTGGGAGTCGCGGCCTTGGTCTCGTACGTGATCTATCTGATCGTCGTGCTGGCGCGCGCGCAGCACACCGCGGTGGTGGACGTGGCCTATGTCGCGCCACTGCTGTGGATGGTCGGCGGGTCCATCGTGGTCTCGATCGTGGCCAGCATCGCCGTGGCCATCGGGTCCCGGGATCGGGACCGCCGGGATCAGCGCGACCGTGAAATCGATATGCGTGGAACGCAGGCCGGCAATGCCTTCGTCGTGCTCGGTGCGGTCACCGCGCTGGTACTGGCCATGGCGAACGGCGACCGGTTCTGGATCGCCAATGCGATCTATCTGGGCTTCACGCTCTCCGCGGTGGTGGGCGCGATCGCCAAGCTCGTCGCCTACCGGCGGGGGACCTGGCCATGGTGAAGCCGACCAGGGTCACCAACAACATTCGCGCGCTGCGCTTCTCGCACGGCGAGATGACACAGGCCGAGCTGGCGGACCGGCTCGGGGTGACCAGGCAGACAGTCAATGCCATCGAACAGGGCAAGTACTCGCCATCGCTGGAGATGGCGTTCCAGATCGCCCGGGTGTTCCGTGCACCACTGGACGAGATCTTCGAGTATCCGGAAGAAGACCAGCCATGAAGGCTATTGCGCAGGACGCGTACGGCACCGTCGACATGTTGTCCTACACCGACATTCCCACGCCCGACACCGGACAGGACGGCGTGCTCGTCCGCGTGCGCGCCGCAGGCGTGGATCCCAGCGTCTGGCATTTCATGACCGGCGAGCCGCGGATCGCCCGGCTGGCGCTCGGGCTGCGCGCGCCCCGGGAACGGGTCCGCGGCTGGGATGTCGCGGGGGTCGTCGAGGCGGTCGGGCCGCAGGTGACCGAATTCCGGCCCGGCGATGAGGTTTTCGGCACCGTCCCCGGCTCCTATGCCGAATTCGCCTGCGCCCCAGCTATCAAACTCCAGCGCAAACCCGTCAACGTGAGCTTCGAACAAGCCGCGGCCCTGCCGATCTCCGGCATGACCGCTCTCACCGGCCTGCGCGACGCGGGCCGCATCGAGGCCGGACAGCGCGTGCTGATCATCGGCGCGGCCGGCGGCGTCGGCCACCTCGCGGTCCAGCTCGCCAAGCACTACGGCACCGAGGTCACCGGCGTCTGCTCGGGCGCGTCCACCGCCTTCGTCACCGAGCTCGGCGCCGACCACGTCATCGACTACACCACCGAAACCCTCACCGGCCATTACGATCTCATCCTCGACATGGCCGGGAACCGTCCGCTCCCACTGCTGCGCTCCCTGCTCACCGCCTCCGGCACCCTGGTTCTCGGCGGCGGCGAGGGCGGCGGCCGCTGGTTCGGCGGCCTCGGCCGTTCCCTCCGCGCCCAACTCCTCTCACCCTTCACCCGCCACCGCCTGCGCTCCCTCCTGGCCCTCCCCAAACCCGAAACCCTGTGCACCCTGGCCGAACTCGCCACCGCGGGCGCGCTGATTCCTCGCATCGACCGAACCTTCGCCCTCCCCGAAGCCACGGCCGCCATCACCTACCTGGCCACCGGACACTCCACGGGCAAGTCCGTGATCGTGGTCAGCTGACGCGGAGACGCGCGAACCCCTCCGCCGAGTGCGGCGAGGGGGTTCACGAAATCGAATGGTCCGCTGGTGCAGCGGCATCGGGCCGGACGAACCCGACGAGATGGGTTGGCGCAAAGGTGAATTAGCGCCGCAGCTGGGTGCCGAAGATGTCGTTGCCTAGTCGGTGGGCGGCAGGCAGATCGAGGATGGCGCCGTCGAGGTGGGGTCTGCACGTTCACGCCCGCCTGGGCGGCCACCTCGCTGCTGCGCATACCGCCATTCTCAACCCTGCACCCGGGTACAGAGTCAAGGGTGGGTCGTGGGCCCCGGCTGCCGGATCGGTGCGCAGTGGCCGGCAGCCGGGCTGGACCGAATTCGCTACGCCGAGGCGGGAACCGGAGACTTCGCGAAGGCGAGGAGGTCGCGGGTCAGGCGTTCCGGGTGGGTCAGGTAGAGGCCGTGAGGGGCGTTTTCGTAGATGACGAGCTCGCTGCCCGGGACGAGGGCGGCTTGGCGGCGGCCGCCGAAATCGAGTGAGATCGAGGCGTCGGAGTCACCGTGGATGATCAATGTCGGGATGGTGATGGTGCCCATCTCGGCGCGGAAGTCCGTTTCGACCACCGCGCGGTTGCACTCGATGGTCGCCCACATCGATGTTCCCGCAATGGATTGCAGAACGCGGTCGCGGGCGATCGCGGAGACTTCGCAGCCGGGCAGGCCGGCGCCGATGTAGGGGTCGGCATTGTCGGTGAGCCAGCGGTCCTGATGGTGGTGCCAGGAATCGCGGAGGGCATCGGCGGCCGCGCGCGGGGCGCCGTCCGGGTTGTCGTCGGTGGCCAGCAGGAACGGCAGTGCGGCCGCCACCAGCGCGATGCGATCCACCCGGGCGCTGCCGTGGCGGGTCAGATAGCGGACGATCTCGCCGCCGCCCATCGAATGGCCGACCAGCAAGAGATCACGCAGGTCCAGGTGGTCGATCAGGTCGGCGACATCATCGGCGAGAGTGTCGTAATCGTAGCCGTGGCCCGGATCATCGGAGCGGCCGTGGCCGCGACGGTCCAGGGCGATGGCGCGGTAGCCGCGCCCGGCCAGATCGGCCATCACGCCGCGCGGTTCGGTGCTGTCCATCCCGGCCGCCGCCAGGAACAGCACCGGGCGGCCGGTGCCCCAATCGCGGTAGAACAGCGAGGTGCCGGTGCGGGTTTCGACGAAAGGCATTGTGGTGTCTCCTCATTCGATGGTCGGACGGGGTCCGTTCGGAACGAGGAGGACAGTATGTCGGCTTCACTGACATCTAGTGTCAGTGGATTCGGGCAGAATTTTCGATATGCGCGCCAGCCGTCTCATGTCGATCCTGTTGCTGTTGCAGACCCGCGACCGGGTCACCGCCCAGGAGATCGCCGGCCAGCTGGAGGTCTCGATCCGCACCGTCTACCGCGACATGGAATCCCTCTCCGCCGCCGGCATCCCCGTCTACGGCGATCCGGGCCACGACGGCGGCTACCGCCTCCTCGACGGCTTCCGCGCGAGACTCGAGCTGCTGACCACCGACGAGGCCGGATCCCTGTTCTTCGCCGGACTCCCCAGCGCCGCAGCAGATCTCGGACTCGGCGCGATCGTCACCGCCGCCAACCTCAAGGTCATGTCCGCCCTGCCCCCAGAACTCCGCGACCGGGCGGGCCGCGTCGCCGAACGCTTCCACCTCGACGCCCCCGGCTGGTACAGCGAAGCCGAGCCGACGCCCCACCTCACCACCGTCGCCGACGCCGTCTGGAACGAACGCACCCTGCGCTTCACCTACATCCGCTGGGCCACACCACATCTGGTCACCCGCACCACCGAGCCGCTCGGGCTCGTCCTCAAATCCGGCAACTGGTACCTCGTCGGCCTTACCGCCGCCGACCTACGCACCTACCGCATCTCCCGGATCATGGAACTCGAGGTTCTCCCCGACCCCGTATCCCGCCCACCCGACTTCGACCTCGCCGCCTACTGGGTCACCTACCTGGAATCCTTCGACCAACGCCGCCACCATCATTCGGCCCTGATCCGCGTCACCGCCGAAACCTTCGACCGGCTACCGGAGCTCCTGGACCCCGCCACCGCGCAGGCCGCGCGCGACTCGGCCACCGACCCCAGCTCCACCGGCCACCGCGACATCCGTCTCCCCATCGAATCCATCGACCGCGCCATCCCCGACCTGCTCCGCCTCGGCGCGGGCGCGGAAGTCCTCGCCCCCGAAGACCTCCGCCACCGCATCGCCATCGAAACCGCCGCCATGGCCCGCCGCTACGTATAGGAGGGCCAGTTGGACAACGTCTGGTGCAGCGCTTCGACAATGTGCGGCCAGGAGTCATCGGGGGAGCGTGAGTGGGCGAAGCCGCCGGCCGACTCGAGCGTGGCGAATCCGTGAAAAGTACTGCGCAGCAGGCGAGCCGCGTCCAGTCCCTCGGATTCCCCCAATCCGTATCCGCGCAACAGCGCCGCCGTCAGCTCGACACTGCGCAGCAGCGCCGGCTCACCCGCCACCGAGGCCGGATCCATCCGAATCTGCGTGGCCGCATAGCGTTCCGGATACTCGAGCACATAGGCCCGATACGCGTCGGCGAACGCCACCAACGCCTCCCTCCCGGAACGACCGAGAACAGCCGCCCCGATCCGCTCATTCAGCTCCGCGCTGGCCAGCAGCGCCACCCGCACCCGCAGATCCTGCAACCCCCGCACATGCACATACAAACTCGGATCCTTCACCCCCACCCGCTTGGCCAGCGCCGACAGCGTGAGCTTCTCGAACCCGATCTCGTCGACCAGTTCAGCCGCCGCCCCGACCACCCGCTCCGTCGTCAACCCAACCCGCGGAGACATCCGCCCTCCTTCCTACGCCCACCAAGCCAAAACCTAGCATCCATAGGAACAGTCCAATCAGCCCAGCGCCTCCTGTTCAACTCTCCAGGTGTTCGGCTGACTCGCTGAGGAGCTGTCAGGAGAAGTCGCCCAAGCGGGAGAGAGGGAAGGAGATCGGGAACGGGTCGGAGACCTCGAGCACGTCCGTTTCCTCGAGAATGATCGGGTCACCGTAAACGGCGCCGTTGAGGCGTCGGATCTGGATCCGTGGATGTGGGTCGAAATCGACCAGCCAGTACTGATCGATTCCGGTGCGGGCGTATTCGATCACCTTGCGGCCGCGGTCTTCTCGCTCGCTGCCCGACCCGCGCGACACGATCTCGATCGCAAGTTGGACGTCATCGCCGGGGTACAAGGAAAGCCCAAGGTCGCGAGCGTTCCTGGCATCGGCTGTGCTCATGACGGCCACATCGGGTTTCCGTGCACCCGACGGTGTCGAGATATCCATCGGGGCTTGGATGTAGGAGTTGGTCCCGGAGTCTTCGGCTGCGCGTTCCACGATGCGCGCCAGGACCTTCGCGAGGTAGTCGTGGCGAGTGCTCGGGGACAATTCGATCAGCCAGCCATCGACGAGTTCGTGCGCCTTGCCCTCATCGGGAAGGCCATGCAGATCTTCCACGGTGTACGGCCCGTAGCCATATCCGTCGTCGCAGGCGACACTCACCGGCTCCTGTCCTTTCATCAGGGAACTTCGCCAGTCTAAGGCGAATCCCCGGTCGACCATTGTCGACCGGGGATTCGTTTCATGAGGTGGAGCGGATGTGTCCTAGACGGACTTGTTGAAGGCCTTGGCCTCGCGGCGGCGGCGATGCAGGATCGGCTCGGTGTAGCCGTTGGGCTGCTCGGTGCCCTCGAGGACCAGTTCCTTCGCGGCCTGGAAGGCGATGGAGGCGTTGAAGTCCGGGGCCATGGGGAAGTACGACGAGTCGCCGGCGTTCTGGCGGTCGACGACGGGGGCCATGCGCTCGAGGGAGGCGATGACATCCGCCTCGGTCACGATGCCGTGGCGCAGCCAGTTGGCCATCAGCTGGCTGGAGATGCGCAGGGTGGCGCGGTCCTCCATGAGGCCGATGTCCTTGATGTCGGGCACCTTCGAGCAGCCGACGCCCTGGTCGATCCAGCGCACCACGTAGCCGAGGATGCCCTGCGAGTTGTTGTCCAGCTCCTGCTGGATCTCCTCGGCAGACCAGTCGGTGTTCGGGGCGAGCGGGATCTCGAGGATCTCGTCGACGGTGGCGCGCGGGCCGCCCTTGGCGATCTCCGCCTGCCGCTTGAACACGTCCACCAGGTGGTAGTGGGTGGCGTGCAGGGTGGCGGCGGTGGGCGAGGGCACCCAGGCGGTGTTGGCGCCGGACTTCGGGTGGCCGATCTTCTGGACCAGCATCTCGGCCATCAGATCGGGCATGGCCCACATGCCCTTACCGATCTGCGCCTTGCCGGGCAGGCCGGTGGCCAGGCCGGTGTCGACGTTCCAGTCCTCGTAGGACTTGATCCACTGCTGGGCCTTCATCTCGGCCTTGCGGACCATCGGCCCGGCCTCCATGGAGGTGTGGATCTCGTCGCCGGTGCGGTCCAGGAAGCCGGTGTTGATGAAGACCACGCGGTCCTTGGCGGCGAAGATCGATGCCTTCAGGTTCACCGTGGTGCGGCGCTCCTCGTCCATGATGCCGACCTTGAGGGTGTTGACCGGCAGGCCCACGACCTCTTCGATACGGCCGAACAGCTCGTTGGTGAAGGCCACCTCGTCCGGGCCGTGCATCTTCGGCTTCACGATGTAGATCGAGCCGGTGCGGGTGTTCTTCAGCTGGGTCTCGCCATTGAGGGCGTGCTTGGCGATCAGGACGGTGATCAGGCCGTCCATGATGCCCTCGGGCACCTCGTTGCCGGCCGCGTCGATGATCGCGTCGGAGGTCATCAGGTGACCCACGTTGCGCACGAACAGCAGCGAACGGCCGTGCAGCACAAGCTCACTGCCGTCGAGGGCGGTGTACACGCGGTCCGGGTTCATGGTGCGGGTGAAGGTCTTGCCGACCTTCGATACCTGCTCGGCCAGATCGCCCTTCATCAGGCCCAGCCAGTTGTGGTAGCAGAGGACCTTGTCCTCGGCGTCCACGGCCGCGACCGAGTCCTCGAAGTCCATGATCGTGGTGACCGCGGACTCCAGCACCACGTCCTTCACGCCCGCGGTGTCGGTGGAACCGATCGGGGAGGCCGGGTCGATCTGGATCTCGATGTGCAGGCCGTTGTGCTTCAGCAGCACCGAGGTCGGGTTGGCCGGGTCGCCCAGGTAACCCACCAGCGCGTCGTTGTCGGCCAGGCCGATCTCGGTGCCGTCCTCGAGGCCGACCACGAGCTCGCCGTCCTCGATCGAGTACTTGGTGGAGCCGACGTGCGAACCCGTGATCAGCGGCACGGCGTCGTCGAGGAAGTTGCGGGCCCACTCGATGACCTTGTCACCGCGGACCTTGTTGTAGCCCGAACCCTTCTCCGCGCCATTGGCCTCGGAGATGGCGTCGGTGCCGTACAGGGCGTCGTACAGCGAGCCCCAGCGCGCGTTCGCGGCATTGATGGCGAAGCGGGCGTTCATCACCGGCACGACCAGCTGCGGTCCCGCCTGGGTGGCGATTTCGGCGTCCACGTTCTCGGTGCCGATCTGGAAGTCGGCCGGTTCGGGACGGAGATAGCCGATCTCGGTGAGGAACTGCTTGTAGGCAGCCTTGTCGTAGCCTGCGCCCGGGTTCGCGCGGTGCCACTCGTCGATCTTGGCTTGGATGTCGTCGCGTTCCGCCAGCAGTGCGCGGTTGCGGGGAGCGAGGTCATTGATGACGGCCTCGGCACCCGACCAGAACGCGGCGGAATCAACACCGGTGCCGGGAAGGGCCTCGTTCTCCACGAAATCGTGGAGCACCTTGGCAACCTGCAGCCCGCCGACCTGAATCCGCTCTGTCATCTACTGCCTCATTTCGAGAAGCCGGGTGGAAAAAGTACGGGCGTCATATTACTCGCGGTTACCGGGCGGTATTTCACGGCCTCGGGGTTGAGGCCTCGAACGATGGGGGTTGATTGTATCGATCGGTATATTTAATGTACTGGTTGGAACATTTTCCGGCCGCTCGGAGCGAAGGTGCGATTCATGGGAAAACCCTTGTCCGGCAAGGTCTCTGTGGTGACCGGCGGCAGTCGCGGGCTCGGGCGCGAGATGGTGCTGGCGCTCGCGGCGGCCGGATCCGATGTCGTCATCGCCAGCCGCAAGCTCGGGGCATGTGAGGAACTAGCCTCCGAGGTGCGCGCGCAGACCGGGCAGCGGGCGCTGGCGGTGGCCTGCAATGTGGGCGACTGGGAGCAGTGCGAGACGCTCGCCGAGGCCGCCTACGGCGAGTTCGGGACGGTCGACGTACTGGTCAACAATGCCGGGATGTCCCTGCTCTATCCCAGCTTGGACCAGGTTTCCGAGGCCATGTTCGACAAGGTGATCGCCACCAATCTGAAGGGGCCCTTCCGGCTCTCGGCGCTCATCGGCGCGCGCATGGCCGCGGCGGGCGGCGGATCGATCGTGAATATATCTTCGATCGAGGCCGCGCATCCCGAACCGCTGGCGGTGCCCTACGCCGCCGCGAAGGCCGGTCTCGAGGCCCTGACCGTGGGGCTGGCGCACACCTACGGGCCATCGGTGCGGGTGAACACGATCCGCTGCGGCCCCTTCGACACCGATATCGCCAAGGCGTGGCCGCCGCAGATGCGTGCCGAACTGGCCCGGCACACCGCCCTCGGCCGGATCGGGGTGCCCGCCGACATCGCCGGGACGGTGCTGTTCCTTGCCTCCGACGCCTCCGCCTACTGCACCGGCGCGACCCTGGCCCTGGACGGTGGATTCCGATGACCGCCGCCGTCCCGGCCCGCCGCCGCGGCCGCCCGCCCGCGTCGGCGAGCGGACCGGGGGAGACCCGGGAGCGGATCGTGCGCGCGGCGCTGGAACTGTTCGCGGAGCAGGGTTTCCACGGCACCGGCGTCGCCGAGATCGGGGAACGGGCCGATGTGCAGCGCGGGGCGCTGTACTACCACATCGGATCCAAGGAGGAGCTGCTGTGGCAGATCCTCGCCGACTACACCCGGCTCATGCTGGCCGAGGCCGAGCAGATCGCGGACGCCCCCGACTATCCGATCACCAAGCTGCGCAAGCTGATCCACAGCCACGTCCGGCTGATCATCGGCAACCGCCGGGCCGTGGCCATCCAGCTGCGCGACGTCACCGCGCTGACCGGCGAACGGGCGCGGGAGCTACAGGAGTTGCGCGACCGCCTGCAAGCGCTGTGGCAGCAGGTCATCGACGCCGGCCGGGCCGCGGGCGTGCTGCGCACCGACGACCACGTGGTCACCAACGGCGTGCTGGGCATGCTCAATTCGGTGACCTTCTGGTACCGGCCCGACGGGC
Organism: Nocardia sp. NPDC051981; assembly: GCF_040680715.1. Taxonomy (NCBI): domain Bacteria; kingdom Bacillati; phylum Actinomycetota; class Actinomycetes; order Mycobacteriales; family Nocardiaceae; genus Nocardia; species Nocardia sp. NPDC051981. The sequence continues at coordinate 71,787 of NZ_JBFAXK010000015.1, forward strand.
AGCACACCCCCGACGAGATCGCCGACATTCTCTGCACCACCGTCCTGGACGGACTCATTCAACCGCGCACGAGCACGAAAGGCTGATCATGGCTTGGGATTTCGAGACGGACCCGGAATACCAGAAGAAACTGGACTGGGTCGCGGAGTTCGTCAGGACCGAGGTGGAACCTCTGGACCTGCTCTATCCCAACCCCTACGACCGTCGGAACCCCGAGATTCGGGCGCTCATGAAACCGTTGCAGGAGAAGGTGAAACAGCAGCAGCTGTGGGCCTGCCACCTGGGACCCGAGCTGGGCGGCCCGGGCTACGGGCAGCTGAAGCTGGCCCTGCTCAACGAGATGCTGGGCACGTCGCTGTGGGCCCCGCTCGTCTTCGGCTGTCAGGCACCGGATTCCGGCAACGCCGAGATCCTGGCCCACTTCGGCACGCCCGAGCAGAAGACGAAATACCTGCAGCCCCTGCTCGATGGCGAGATCGGCTCGTGCTACGTCATGACGGAGCCCACCGGCGGTTCGGACCCGACGGCCTTCCGGACCCGCGCGGTGCGCAAGGGCGAGGAGTGGGTCATCAACGGCGAGAAGTGGTTCAACTCCGCCGCCGAGTTCGCCGCCTTCCACATCGTCATGGCGGTGACGGATCCGGACGCGCCGCCGCATCAGCGGCTGTCGATGTTCATCGTGCCCGCTGACGCCCCCGGTCTCGAGATCGTGCGGAACTTCACCGTCCCCGGTTTCAGCGAGCACGAGGCCCACCTGCGTTTCACCGACGTGCGCATTCCGGCGGACGCGCTGCTGGGTGCGGAGGGCCTCGGCTTCGTCGTCGCCCAGACCCGCCTGGGCGGCGGCCGCGTCCACCACGCCATGCGCACGGTCGCGCTGGTGCGCAAGGCCTTCGACATGATGTGCGAACGGGCGGTGTCGCGGCCGATGGGCAAGGGCGTGCTCGGCGGCAAGCAGCTGACCCAGGAGAAGATCGCCGAATCCTGGATCGAGATGGAGCAGTTCCGGCTGCTGGTATTGCGCACCGCGTGGCGCATCGACAAGGAACAGGACTACCGCAAGGTCCGCCACGACATCGCCGCGATCAAGGTGGCCATGCCCAAGGTCATGCACGACATCGCCCAGCGCGCCATGCATCTGCACGGCGCCATCGGCGTCAGCACCGATCTGCCGTTCCTCGACATGATGAACTACGCCCAGGTGATGGCCATCGCCGACGGGCCGACGGAGGTGCACAAGATCACCCTGGCGAAGGAGGTCCTGAAGACCTACGCGCCCGCGGATCCGGTCTACCCCAGCGGTTTCCGGCCCGCCCTGCGCGAACAGGCGCGTCAGCTGGTGGCCGACCGGCTCGAGCACACCGTCGGAAACCTCTAGGCCGCCTGATCGAAAGGCCCACGGACGAGGGCGATCCGGTGCCTCTCGTCCGCGGGCTGTTCGGCGATCAGGGCGCCGGCGTGGGTTCGTCGATGGTCTTGATGTAGTCGTCCACGTAGGTGGAGAGGATCTGCTCGACACTGAGCAGGAACCTGGTGGTGTTCGCGGCGGTGGGGCCGCCCGGGTAATCGCCGGCGCCGGCGACGAAGCGCCAGCCTTCGGAGAGCAGCAACTGCTGGGTGCGCCGGTTGGTCGCCACCCGCTGGTCGGCGTGGAAGATGGCGGCGCTGCCGGTGGCCACCACGGCCACCCCGCCGGCGCAGGCGGTGGCGGCGCGGATGAGGGAGCCCTCGAATCCGGCCAGGCCCGTCACCACGGCGCTGGCGACCATCGCGATGAACCGGAGAATCTGCCCCCAGCTGCGGAATCGGCCGGTGAGGCGGCCGGTGTCGGCGACCTCGCGGGCGTAGGTGCTGGTCCAGAAATCGCGGAACGCGGGGCCGACGACCTTCCAGTCGATGACCGCTGCCATGGCGTCGGTTTGGGCCTGGGGCGACGAAGATCCTGCCGGTCCGGTCAGTGTGGCACGCGTACCGTTGCCGCGCTCGCGGTTGCGGCGCGCCTCGCGGCCAACGGCATCGGCGGCGCGGCGCGCCCGGCGAGTCGGCTCAGCCCTGGCGCGGTTCGATCCAGAGCCCTTCGGACAGGGCGCACAGTTCGCCGTCGGCGGTCGAGAGCGCCACGCCGACCGTGTGTTTGCGGCCGTCACGCGTGACCACCCAGGCGTGCGAAATGTAGTCGGCCCCGGCGTACATCGGGCGCAGCTGTTGTGAGGTCATGGCGGCGGTGAACGCGCCGCTGCCCATTCGCGAGAAGACGAACGCGGCGCGGCCGCCCGGGCAGTCGAGCGCCGACCAGACCACCTCGGGCGGGAGCTCCCCGGACTCGTCGGCGAGTCCGGGGTCGGGGGTCCAGGCGGCGGCCATCATCTGCTCGCCGGGCAGCTCCGACGGGAACAGCAGCAGCCCGCGGCCCGGCTCGCAGGCCAGCCCGCAGCCGTAGCAGTCGGTGACCGTCCGGTCGCCCGACAACCCCAGTTCGACAGCGGATTTCGCCGCTTCCCAGGAGGGTGCGGGCCGCGGGTCGAGGGTGAGCGCCGCGGGCGCTGCCTCGACCAGCAGGGTGTCGTCGGTGGCGGTGAAGGCGACGCGGCCGTCGCCGGGGCGGGAGAGCTGGATCGGGGTGTCGACCGTGACGGCGCGCCGGAAGTCGACGCGCACGGTGTCCGCGCTGGAATGGGCGGCCAGCAGGCCCGCGAGGTAGCCGCCGAACGCGATCTCCGGATAACCGTGGATGTGCGTCGGAATGGTGAGCGCCTCGGCCCGAGTCATGCTGACAGTCAACCTCTCCCGGCCGGTCGGCCGATCATCCCTTCGACCATACCCACGGCAGGCCGGGGCGCAGCCGGTGAAATTTCCCACTCGCGGCGAGAGCGATGACGAGGCCGGGCATCGGCAAGAACAGCCGAGGTTCGGACGGGGACCACCGGGGCCGGCCCACGGTTGCCCGGGCCGGCCGGCTGCGACGGAGCGGTCCGGGCTAGCGGCGCTTGCGCTCGCGGACCAGGTGGGAACGCAAGCGGGAGAAGCCCTTGACCCGCACGCTGCGCAGACGGCGGATCGTCAGCTCATCGTCGCCGTCGAGTTCGGCCGCCGCGCCGTCGTCGACCAGGACCGTGCCGGGGCGGGCCACACCGGTGAGCCGGGCGGCCACGTTGACGACCGTGCCGTAGAGGTCGCCGAAGCGGGTCAGGACGGGCCCGTAGGCCAGGCCCACCCGGATCTGGGGCATCTCCGGAATCGTCTGGGCCGCACGGGTGATCGCAGTATTGAGGTCCAGGCCGATGCGGGCGCCGGCGTGGGCGTCCTCGGCGGCGAACATCACCTCGTCGCCGACATTCTTGATCACCCAGCCGCCGTGCGCGGTGATCACCTCGGTGGTCGCGGACTCGAAGGTCTCCAGCAGTTCGGTCAGCTCGTCGGGGTCGAGGTGGCGGGACAGGCGGGTGTAGCCGACCATGTCGGCGAAGCCGACCAGCAGGTGGCGGGTGGCTCCGCCGGACGCGAGCGAGCGGGTGAGCGCCGCGGCCATGTGCCGTTGCCAGGCGTAGTCCTGCAATTCGGCGAGAACCGCGATGGCCTGTTCGGTGGCCTCCCGGCCCGCCTCGGGCCGCCCGGCGCCGGCCGCGATCCGGCCGCCGATCTCGCGGGTGATCAGATCCGCCTGCCACTCGGCGAGCCGTGCCATCGCCTGACCCAGCGTGCGGGCGGCGCCGATCTGGTTCTGCTCGTTCGCGATCGAAGCCTGGTCCAGGCTGGTGAAGGCGCGAATCGCGGCGACATCGTTGTCGGTGAACGCCACCTCGTCGTCGCTGGCCGCGGCCGGAAAGCCCAGCGCCACCCAGAGCTTGCGGGCCCGGTCGGCGGGCACACCGGACAGCTCGGCCACCTGCGCGCGGGTGTACCGGCGTGGGCCGCCGAGCAACGACCGTTCGACCACCGCGTCGACCGCCTCGGTCAGGCCACCAGATTCGATCATGCCGCCAGTACAGCACATCGAGTGACGGAGACACGGGCGTCCCGCGACAGCGTCCGATTCCGCCAGTCGAGCGATGAAGACGCCAAAACCGTTGCGGCCGTGGGTGACAAGCAAAACCTCAGCTTCCGCACCTCAGGACAGGGGCTGGGCGTCGCGCTGCGCGAGCATGATCGTCATCAGCCCCGATTCCTGCGACTGGGCCGTGATCATGCCCCGCGCGGCCTCCTTCACCGGGCCCGACGCGAGCAGTCGATCGGCCGCCTGCGCCATGGCCACACCGCCGCGGTGGTGGCGCAGCATGAGCTGCAGGAACAGGACCTCGGCGGCCTTGCCGCGGGCGGCGGCCAGCGAGTCGAGTTCGGCCTGGGTGACCATGCCGGGCATAGACGTGCCGGTCATGGCCGGCATCGAATGGTCATGCGCGGCAGCCGCATCCGCCGTCATCCACGCCATCGGATGGGTGGAGTCCGGCGAGGCGTTAGCCAGGCGCAGCCAGCCGAGCATGGTGCCGATCTCCATGCGCTGGGCATCGGCGATCTGCTGGGCCAGCCGGCGCACGGTGGGATCCACCCCGGAATCCAAGCGCTGCACCATGATCAGCGCCTGCTCGTGATGGGCGGTCATGTCCTGGCTGAAGCCGATCTCGACCCGGCTGAGCACCGGTGGCGCGGAACGGCTCTCGGGAATCAGCAGTGGGCGCAGCAGCATCCCGGCCGCCAGCAGGGCGAGGGCGAGCACCGCCAGCGCCGCCGGCCGCCGGACCCGAGCGCCCGGGCGAGCCGTCACGATCCCACCACGGACTGCTGGTCGGCGGGCGGGGTGTACACGTCGTCGGCGAGCTGCAACACCATGAAGCCGTTGTCATTGCAGGTGGTCCACAACTGGTTGCCGTGCCACTCCGGCGGGGAGAAGCACCAGTCGGTGGACAGGTCACCGAAGGCGACCATGCCGGACCGTGACGAGAGCGCCTTGTTCGGATCGAACTTGCCCTCCAGCACCGCCCGCGCGGCCGACGGGAACTCCATCACCGGGACGCCGATGAGTGAGGCCAGGGCGTGCGGGGAGTTCCACAGCTCCAGGTTCCGGCCCTTGCGCGCGGGCGGATTGAAGTACGCGATCTCCTTGGCGTGGAACGGATCCCGCACGTCGAACACCCGGATGCCGGATTCCTCCCAGCCGCAGGCCAGCGCGGTCGGATTCTCGGGCCGATCGGCGGCGCAGTAGTGGGCGTCGTAGGAGAACACCGAGCCGCCCATGGCCGAGGCCAGCATCGAATCCTGATGCTCGGGCAGGTTGATCTCCAGCTTGATCTTGGCCGCGACCGTCGGGTTGGTCTCGTCGGAGATATCGATGAGCTTCACCCCGCCCGCGCCGCCCTCGTCCACGGTGAACAGGTACGGCTTGCCGTCATAGGTGACCGGAATGCTGTGCTGCGTCGCCCAGCCGTCGGTCCAGAACACCCGTCCCAGATGGTTGACGTGCGGATTCGGGTCCCGGCGCTGTACGGGACTGATGTCCAGCACGGTGAAACCGGCCAGTGCGGACAGGTACATGCGGTTGCCGTCCGGGCTGATCCCGAAGCCGTGTGCCTCGATGCCGGTGAGGCCCTGCCAGATCACGTGCGGATTCGCCGGGTCGGTCAGGTCGACCGCGCTGACGAAACCGGGCGCGATGCCCGAGGCCCAGTAGGTCCGGCCGTCCGGGGAGAACCCGCCCTCGTGGGTCGTGATCGGCAGCGGCATCAGCAGATTCGTGCCCGCACCGGGATTGAGCAGCCGCGGGTGGGCGCAGTCGGAGATGTCGTAGACCGACAGGAACCCGGCGCCCTCGCCGACCGGAACGCCGGTGCCCACCAGCAGCTTTCGCTCGGCATTGACCTTGAGCGATTCCCACGTGCCGGCGAGCATGGCGGGCTCGGTGAGGCTTCCGGTCACCACCGGGTTCGCCGGATCCGACACATCCAGCACCTGCACACCCTGCGCGGGTCCGAGAATATTGCCCGGGAACATCGACCCGGTGTAGGAGCAGTGGTCGTAGGTCGCCGAGGTGATCCCCGCGCCCCTGCCCACATAGCCGCCGACGAACGACAGATTGCAGCGATACCCCAGCGTGCTGCGCCCGCTGTTGCGATCCTCGGCCGGAACATCGCCCTGCAGACCGGTTTCCGGCAGCGCGTCGTCCCCGCAGTCGGCCCGCGGCACCGAGGTGCGCCCGACATCCAGGAACTGCTGCACCTGATTCGCGATGTCGGACTGCAGATCCGCCGTCGCACCCTGCATCGGCAGCAGGGCCGCCCCCAGCAGCGTCACCGCCAGCACCGCCGCTGGCTTGGACCGGCGTACACCCGTGAACCGCAACATTGCGGTTACCCCCGTCTTCTTCTAAAAAGTCCGTATCGTGACCGGTGGCACAGACAGCTATGCAATGTGGTCACCATTACGTCTCGAAACGCTAACGCATACATTGACTGTCCGGTAGGGCCAGTCACAAATAAGTGTCTGTGACACTCTCGGTCAGTTCGGGCCTATCGTGCCGGGAGTCAGGCCAAATCCCTTGCTGCAGTGCGTAACAGACCCGTCCGGCCCGTCGATTTCGGAAACATCCGATGATCGAAGGGGATAGGTGACTCATGCGCACAACAGGATTCACGGCACTACTGGCGTGTGCCGTCCTGGCAGCCGCCACCGGCTGCTCGAGCTCCCCGTCTTCGACTCCATCCGCCGCGCCGACCACCTCCGCACTCACCACGGGCGGCACCCAGTCCGGTGGCAACCAGGGCGGCGGCCCGTCCACCGGCACTCCCGCCTCCACGGCCGCGCAACCCACCGACACCCCCATCCCCGCCTGCGCCTCCGGCCAGGTCGACGTCACCGCGAAGAGCATGGGCGCCGCCATGAGCCACAACGGCATAACCCTCACCTTCGCCGTCGCCAACCCGTCCCAGGCCTGCACCCTCACCGGCTACCCCGGCCTGGACGAAATCACCGACACCGGCACCGTCATTCACGCCGAACGCACCCCCAACGGCTACATCGGCGGCCTCCCCACCGGCACCGACACCCCACCGACCGTGGTGGTCAAATCCGGCCACCCCGCCCATGCCATCGCCGAGGGCACCTCCTGCGGCCCCTACAACAAACCCGACCCCAAGGTCGTCAAAACCGAAGTAACCGCCCCCAACTCAACCGACACCCGCGTAATCGACACCGCCGTCTACACCTGCACCATCAAGATTCACCCCGTCACCGAGTGACGCGCTGGCGGCCGCTGCCTTCGCTCGGTGTTCACGATGATCGCGAACTGGGCGGTCGAGGTGCGGATTGTCGTGGTGCTCTGCGAGTCAGTCTGTGCGGGAATGGGTTTCGGCCCAAGTGATGGCCCAGGCGTCGAGTTGGCCGAGGGCGCCGCGCAGTGCGGCGCCCAGCGGAACAGCAGACCTCGCTCACCCACGGCGAGCCCGACGATCCTTGCTGGACAGTGGAATCCGAACGCCTACTGATCCGCGCGGTCGACTCCTTGCACGACGAGGGCGATATCGATGACCGCCGGTGGGGCGCGGCGAAGGAGTTCGACGAGCGGTTACTGGATCTGGTGCTGCTGTGCGGTTGGTGCCACACGATCAGCTTCGTCGCGCGCGTGACCAGATTGCCGAACGAGCCCGGTACGCGAACTTCGCCGATCTGACGGCGACCGCGGAATAGACCCACCGCCCCTCCGCTTTACGGCGCGGGCGCGGTCACCCCGGTCAGCAGCGCTCGGCAGGCGTCGAGCAGGCGGGTGCGGAGGACTTCCGCGCGGGTTGCGATGTCGGCTTGGGCGCGGACGTATGCGGCTCGGCCGGTGGGGGTTTCGATGCGGATGGGGGTGTAGCCGTAGGGGAGAAGGTCGTAGGGGCTGGCCTTCATGTCGAGTTCGCGGGCGGCGCAGGCCAATTCGAAGGCGTCGAAGAGGAGGTCGGAGGAGATCAGGGGGGTGAGTTTGAAGCCCCACTTGTAGATGTCCATGTTGGCGTGGAGGCAGCCGGGTTGCTCGCGGTCTATTTGCAGGTCGCGGGTGAGGGGTTCGGCGTTGCGGGGGGCCGCTTCGGGGGTGAAGAAGCGGAAGGCGTCGAAATGGGTGCAGCGCAGCTGCATGGAGTCGACTACGGCGTCGGTGCCGTCGGGGCCCAGGCGGAGGGGGACCTGCTGGTGGCGGACGTCGTCGGTGCGGTAGACCATGGCCCACTCGTGGAGGCCGAAGCAGGACAGCTGGGCGGGGCGGGTGGCGGTGGCCGAGAGGAGGCGGGCGACGAATTCGAGGGTGTCGCGGCGCTTTTCGAGGAAGGCCGGGTCGGCGGTCCAGCCGGAGGAGGGGACACCGTCGGCGGGAGGGGCCGAGATCTCGTGGTAGCCGCGGGAACCCGCGTAGTCGCCGGCATCGGCGAGGACCACCCCGAAGCCGGGGTGCCAGCGTCTGAGCTGGGCGGGCTTGTGGCCGTAGTAGGTGAACAGGAAATCGATCACCGGGTGTTTCGACCCGGCCGCCCGGCGTTCGAGATACGGGCCGATCAGGGCGTCGACGCGGTCGCGGTGGACGGCCGCCCGGCCCCGCCAAGCGGGGCCGGACAGCCATTCGGGTCCGGGTGACACGGTGGAATCGGTGTGCGCGTTCATCATTCGGCTAGGCGGTGGGTGGCGTCGCGAACCGTGCCGACGAACTCCTCCACCAGATCTTCCAGGGCCACGATGCCGACCGTATTGCCGCGACTGTCGACCACGCGGCCCAGGTGCGAGTTGGTGCGGCGCAGGCGGGCCAGCGCCTCGAACAGGGTGGTGCCCATGCTGACGGTGGGCAGCGGGCGGATATCGGTGCGGGGGATGGGGGTGCCGGGGCCCGCACTGTCATCGGCGGTCAGATCGAGCACGTCCTTGACGTGCAGGTAGCCGACCAGGGAACCGTCGTCCGCGCGCACCGGGTATCGGGAGAATCCCGTTTCGGCGACGGCGGATTCGATATCGCCCAGCGTGGTCCCGTCCCCGCGCAGCGGCACCGAGCGGGTCTCGGCCAGCGTCACCATCACATCGGCCACGATCCGGTCGCTCGAGCCCAGCGCCTGGGTGAGGCGGCGATGCTCCTCCTCGTCCAGCAGACCCTCCGAACGGGACTCGCCGAACATCTCGGCCAGCTCCACCGACGACACCGTGGAATCCAGCTCGTCCTTCCGCTCGATCCGCAGGGCGCGCAGGGTGATATTGGCCGCGAAGTTGTAGATCGCGATCAACGGCTTCGCCAGCCGCAGCCACATCAGATGCAGCGGAACCAGCAGCAGCGCCGACCGTTCCGGCCCCGCTAGCGCGATATTCTTCGGAATCATCTCGCCCAGCAGAATGTGCAGGATCACCACGATGGTCAGCGCCAGCGCGAACGAGATCGGATGCAGCAGCGAATCCGGCACGCCCACCAGATCGAACGGCTTCTCCAGCAGATGCGCCACCGCCGGCTCACCCACGCGACCCAGCAGGATCGAGCAGATGGTGATGCCCAGCTGCGCGGCCGCCAGCATCATCGACAGGTTCTGACCCGCTTCGATGACCGTGTTGGCGCTCCGCTTGCCCTGTGCGGCAAGCGCTTCCAGCCGGTCGCGGCGCGCGGAGATGAGCGCGAACTCCGCACCCACGAAGAACGCGTTGCCCAGCAGCAGCACCAGCGTGAGCAGGACGGCGTACAGGTCACCCATGGCTGTGCTCCCAGGTCGCGAGGGCCTCGGCGTCGACGGGCCGGATCAGGATCCGGTCGATGCGCCGGCCGTCCATCCGCTCCACCCGGGCGATCCAGCCGCCCTTGGTGTGCGGCTGCTCCAGCTGATGGTTGCCGGGGTGCGGCAGCAGTACCTCGTCGCCGGTCTCGGGGATCCGGCCCAGCCGGGTCAGCACCAGGCCGCCGATGGTCTCGTACTCACCCTCGGGCGCGTCGTAACCGGTGGTGCGGGAGACCTCGTCGATGCGCAGCAGGCCTGAGCAGTTCCAGCCGTTCGGGGTGCGGCGCACATCGAGTTCCTCCTCGTCGTGCTCGTCGCGCACGTCGCCGAGGATCTCCTCGATCAGATCCTCCATGGTGACGATGCCGGCGGTGCCGCCGTACTCGTCGACCACCAGCGCCACCTGCATGCCGTCCCGGCGCACCCGCTCGAGCACCTCGTCACCATCGAGGCTGGCGGGCACGATCGGCACCGGCTGGGCGATCGTCTTCAGCTTGATGCTGCGACGATCCTTGGCCGGATGCACGAAGGTCTGCTTCACGTGCACGAAGCCCAGGGTGTTGTCCAGGTCGCCGTCGATGACCGGGAACCGGGAGTAACCGGTCTCGCGGGCGGCGTCGATCAGATCGGCGAGAGTGCAATCCCGATCGAGGGATTCGATCGTCATCCGCGGCGTCATCAGCTCCTCCGCGGTGCGCTCACCGAACTGCAGCGAGCGATCCACCACCTGCGCGGTGCGCTGATCCAGCACCCCGTGCAGCGCGGAAGTCCGCACCAGCGAACCCAATTCCTGCGGCGAGCGCGCCGAACGGAGTTCCTCCGCGGGCTCCACGCCCAGCCGGCGCACCGCCCAGTTGGCGGCCCCGTTCAGGAAATTGATCATCCACTTGAACACGGTGGAGAACGCGATCATCGGCCCGGCGGTCAGCCGTGCCATGGACAGCGGGTTGGCGATGGCGATGTTCTTGGGCACCAGCTCGCCGTAGATCATGGACAGCGAGGTCGCGATGAGCAGTGCCAGCGCCAGCGAAATGCCCTGTGCGGTACCCGCGGTCACCCCGAACGAGCGGAACATCGGCTCCAGCAGCCGTGCCAGCACGGGCTCGGCGATATAACCGGTGATCAGCGTGGTGATGGTGATGCCCAGCTGGGCGCCCGACAACTGGAACGAGAGTGTGCGATGCGCCTGCCGCACCTGCCGGGCCCGGCGGTCGCCGTCGCGGGCGTGCGCCTCCACGGTGGAGCGTTCCAGGGCGGTGAGCGAGAACTCGGCGGCGACGAACAGTGCCGTCCCGGCGGTCAGAGCGATGAATCCGAGCAGACTGAGAACGGTGAGCAGGACCGACACGGTCAGCACCACCTGGCCGTTTCCGAAGCCGGTATTGCGGGGAAGCCGGGTTCGTCACCCGGCTCGGTAGAGGAGCCCTCCTGTGAAGCGCCCTTGGACGCGGGTGACAACTTGTTCCTTTCGCAGGGGTTGCTGGCGGAGATACGCCACGGATCCCATTTCTTGGGTCCGGTCAGGCCATGCTACCGGGCGGCTTCCATGGTTTCCGCACAGCGGTGCCGTATCACATCCGGCGGCGGCCCCGCATCGCCGCAGGGCCGAGCCCCGCACACGCGAAACCCGGCGGATCCGAGAGGGACCCGCCGGGTTCGGGATGTGCAGTACTGACCGGTGGTGATCACCAACCGGAGGGCAGCGGCCGGCCCTCGGCGAAACCGGCGGCCGACTGCACGCCCAGCATGGCGCGCTCGTGGAACTCGCCGATGGTGCGGGCGCCGGCGTAGGTGCAGGAGCTGCGCACGCCGGAGGTGATGTGGTCGATGAGGTCCTCCACGCCCGGGCGCTCGGGATCCAGGCGCATGCGCGAGGAGGAGATGCCCTCCTCGAACAGCGCCTTGCGGGCCCGGTCGAACGCCGAGTCGGTGGCGGTGCGGGCGGCCACGGCCCGCTTGGAGGCCATGCCGAAGGACTCCTTGTACCGGTTGCCGTCGCGGTCGACGCGCAGGTCGCCGGGCGACTCGTAGGTGCCCGCGAACCAGGAGCCGATCATCACGTTGGCCGCGCCCGCCGCGAGGGCCAGGGCCACGTCGCGCGGGTGGCGCACACCGCCGTCGGCCCACACGTGCTTGCCGAATTCCTGGGCGGCCGCGGCACATTCGGCCACCGCCGAGAACTGCGGGCGGCCCACGCCGGTCATCATGCGGGTGGTGCACATGGCGCCGGGGCCCACACCGACCTTGATGATGTCCGCGCCGGCCGCGATCAGATCGCGGGTGCCGTCGGCGGAGACCACATTGCCCGCGACCAGCGGCACGCCCAGATCCAGCACGGCCACCGAGGCCAGCGCCTCCAGCATCTTCTGCTGGTGGCCGTGCGCGGTGTCCATGACCAGGACGTCGGCGCCCGCGTCGACCAGGGCCTTGGCCTTGGCCGGGATGTCGCCGTTGATGCCGACGGCGGCCGCGATGCGCAGCCGGCCATTGGCATCGGTGGCCGGGGTGTAGATGCCGGTGCGGATGGCGCCGGTCCGGGTCATCACGCCCGCGAGGGTGCCGTCGGCATGGACCAGCACGGCCAGGTGGGCGTGCTTGGCCTCGAGCAGATCGAAGATGTCGCGCGGCGAGGAGTCGGCCGGGGCGCTGACGAAATTGGCGTCGGCGACCACTCTCAGGCGGGCGAAGCGGTCCACGTCGGCGCAGGCGGCCTCGGTGACCACACCGACCGGCTTGCCGTTCTCGACCACCACGACCGCGCCGTGGGCGCGCTTGTGGATGAGGGCCAGCGCGTCGGACACCGAATGGTCGGGATCGAGCACCACGGGGGTGTCGGCGGTGAGCGAGCGGCTCTTGACGAAGGCGATGGTGGCGGCGGCGGCGGGGATCGGAAGATCCTGCGGCAGTACCACGATGCCGCCCCGGCGGGCGACGGTCTCGGCCATGCGGCGGCCGGCGACGGCTGTCATATTGGCGACCACGAGCGGAATGGTCGTGCCGCTCCCATCGGTGGTGGAGAGATCGACATCGAACCGGGACGCCACATCCGTTCGGCAGGGGACGAGGAAGACGTCGTCGTAGGTCAGGTCGTAGGGCGGAGTCTGCCCGGGAAGAAACTGCACGTTGGACCATGGTAGCTGAATGCTGGGAGTTCGCGGTGCGATCGGACGGGGAAAATGCCGGGCGGGTGCCGGCGGGGTCTCCTATGTTGGCGTCCGTGACCGATCTTGCGGCGCTCGCCGATCGACTGGATGTCAGCGACACCATCACCAAACTCTTCGTCTACTGCGACCAGGCCCGCTGGGCCGACCTGCGCGAGTCGGTGCTCGCGGAGGAGGTGTTCTTCGACAACGGCTTCGGCGGACCCGTCGGCCCGCAGCCCGGCGCCGATATCGCCGATGCCTGGGCCACCGGCCTGGGCACCCTCGACGCCGTCCACCACCAGGCCGGCAATCACCTCGTCGAGATCACCGGCGACACCGCGCTGGCCCACGCCGACGCCATCGCCGTGCACGTGAAGAACCACGCCACCGGCGGCACCACCCGCTGGTTCGTCGGCAGCTATGTCCTCGGCCTGCAGCGGACCGAAAAGGGCTGGCGCATCGACCGTTTCGAATACAAGCTGAAGACTATCGACGGCAATGCCGACCTGCTCTGAGCGATAGCTCAGGACGCGGTGGGGATGAACAGCGCCTCGAAGGGCGGTTCGCCCACCGCGACGGTCGTGTGACCGCGTCCCTCGGTGTCGGCGGCCAGCACCAGATCACCCGGTGCGAATCGCCGGCGCTCACCGTCGGAGGTGGTCACCTCGATCACGCCGCGCAGCATGACCACCCACTGCCGGGCCGGGGCCGGATGCGGCTCACTGTCGAAGCCCGCGCTGCGCAGATAGGACACACCCGCGGTCGAGGGCATGCCGCCGACGGCCATGGCGGGCACTCCGATCGCCAGAGTTCGCTCGGCCAAAGGGATTTCGGCGTCGGTGAACGTCGAACCGCCCTCGTTCGTGGCTTCGATGACGGTGTAGCGCAGGTTCTTTCGTTCGTTCATGGCCCACATGTTCACCGTCCGGCTGCGAGTTCGCGATTCCCTGCAGGGAATGACACGGAGGCTGTCCGCTCCTGTGCCGAGTCACCGAAGTGCCGTTTGCTAAAAGATTGCTACGATCACTTTTGGGCTCGGAGTTATTTCAATCTCGTCCGATTTGCCGGAAAACCCGCTCGATTTCGCGCGCGTGTCGTAGGAACGTCCAAACGTGTTCGCGTCAGCGGGACGAACGTCGGGCCGCGCCCGGCTTGCGCTTCTTGTTGTGCGGCCGGCTCTCGCCCTTCGGCCGCTGCCGGAACCGCGGCTGTTCGCGCGGAGCCTCCGCCGCGGGCGCCGTCGGCGCCGAGGGATCCGGCACCGGACGGCCGCTCGGCCGGCGTGCGCCCGTGATCTCGAGCAGCCGCCGATCACCCGGCCGCACCTCCACGTCGGTGAGCGTCACCGAGGCTCGCTCCGCCAGTCGCGCGGCCTCCTCCCGATCGTCCGGGGTGACGATGGTGACGACCGTGCCCGACGCGCCCGCCCGCGCGGTCCGCCCCGTGCGGTGCAGATAGTCCTTGGGATCCGCGGGCGGATCCACGTGCACGACCAGCGAGACATTGTCGATGTGCAGCCCGCGGGCGGCCACATCGGTGGCAACCAGTACGGGTGCGGTTCCGTCCGCGAACGCCGCGAGCATGCGATTGCGCTGGTTCTGTGCCTTCCCGCCGTGCAGCGCTACCGCGCCGATCCCGATCTCGCGCAGCTTGCGCGCCAGCTTGTCGGCACCGTGCTGGGTGCGCACGAACAGCAGCGTCCTGCCCTGCCGGGCGGCGATCTCGCTGACCACCGCCCGCTTGTCGGATCGCCGGACATGCAGGGCGTAGTGCGCGATATCGGGTCCGGCCGCGACGCTTCCGAGCTCGCTGCCCGAATCCGTGTCTGCCGCACCGGTTTCCACCGGCCCCGCCGACGTCGCGGCCGGAAGGGTGCCGATCGCATGGGTCGCCGGTTCCCGCAGGTACCTCCGCACGAGTTCGTCGACCGTCTCGTCGAGGGTCGCCGAGAACAGCAGCTGCTGTGCCTCGCCCGGCACCTTGTTGAGCAGCGCCGTCAGCTGCGGCAGGAAGCCCAGCTCGGCCATGTGGTCGGCCTCGTCGACCGTGACGACCTGAATGTCGCCCAGCTGCACCGCTTTCCGCCCGAGCAGATCGGTCAACCGCCCCGGCGTCGCGATGACGACGTCCACCCCGCGCGCCAGCCGCTCCTCCTGCTTCTTGATCGGCAACCCGCCGACCGCCGTGGCCAGCCGCAACCCCAGTGACAGCGCGGGCTCGTCCAACGCGCTCTCGATCTGAATCGCCAGCTCCCGCGTCGGGGCCAGAATCAGCCCGCGCGGCCGCCGCGGCGCACTCGGCGCACCGAACAGCCGCACCAGCATCGGCAGCCCGAACGCGAGGGTCTTACCCGACCCCGTCGCCGCGCGGCCCAGCACGTCCCGTCCATCCAGAATGTCCGGAATCACCGCTGCCTGAATGGGAAACGGCTTATCGATTCCGCCCCGCCGCAGCGCCTGCACCAGCACCGGCGGCAGTCCCAGATCCGCGAACCGCGCCTCGCCACCCTTGGAACCGGCCCCCACGCGCTCGTCCATCGGGCTCGTGGTCCCAGCAGGGTCGCGCTGGTCCCGCCCGCTCTCGCGGGCGCCGGTCCGGCGGCGGGCTTCGGCCGCTCGGTCGGTCGGCGAAGCCTCGGCTGCGGATGACGAGTCGGTGGTGATGGTTTCCTCCCGGGCTGAAGTGGGTGTCGAAGTCGGAGTGGGTGAAGGGTTGCTCTCGCCCGGGCCGGAATCGGCGGCGGGCACGGCGGATTGCGCCGCGCCCGAGTCGGATTCGGGGGCAGGCAGGCGGGGATCAGGCACGGCTGACCAGGCGGCTGAGCTCGACCAGCCAGGGGATCGCGACCGCGAGGGTCGGGACGACCAGGATCGCGGCGGCGGCGAGGTAGGCCGCGACGGCGATGCGGAGATCGCCGATCGGACCGGCCAGCCGCTGGATGCGGATCAGGGTGGTGGGGCCGCCGACGGCCATGGCGCCCTGCGGGGCCGGGGAATTGGAGCAGGCCACCAGGGCGCGCGCCAGGGGAGTGGGACCGGTGACCTTGACCGCGGAGTCGTCGGCGAGCAGTTCGATCAGCAGCTTCACCGAGTCCAGCGCGGATTTGGAACGAACCACCCGGGGGAACGCCTCGTGCGCGGCGGTGAAGGCCTCGAGTACCAGATCGTGGCGGGCGCGCAGGTGGGAGCGCTCGTGGCTGACGATGGCGGTGAGTTCCTCGTCGGACAGGTTGGTGACGGTGCCCTGGCTGAGGACCACGCGCCGGCGCAGGCCGGGCAGGCAATAGGCGATCGGCTCGGTGGCGGCCAGTACCCGGATGTCGGCCGATTTCCGGTGCACACCGGACTGATCCAGCAGGTCGACCAGCATGCGGTGGCGGGCGCGGCGGCGGCGGGTGTGGATGCCGACCCGGATCACCGACCAGATCAGCCGCGCTCCGACGAGCAGGGTGAGCGCGAACACCAGGACCAGCGCCAGCCACAGCGGCAGACCGAGGGCGTCGATCTCCTTGCTGGGCGTGGTGGTCGGACGGCCGTCGCCGCCCGGGACGAGGAGCCGGGAGGCGATGGCGAGTCCGGAACCGAAGGCGCTCAGCACCGCGGCCAGCGCGATCGCCTGCCACAGCACCAGCGCGGCACGGGGGCTGCGATAGGGCCAGGTGGCCCGGCTGAGCAGCGTTGGCACCGGTCCCGCCAATAACAGGGCGAGACCGGCGAAAACCGGCGCTGTCCAGTCCATGTCCTCAGCTCACTGCGTTGTGGGGCTCGGGCCGAGGCTACGGCTATTTGGACTCGGGTTTGTCCTTGCGCGCCACCTCGGTGGCTTCGAGCTTAGCGAGTGCGTCGCGCAATGCGGCAGCCTCGTCCGCGCCGACCTGTTCGACGAAGTGCACGAGCGCGGCGCGGCGACTGCCGACTTCGTCCGCCTGCTGCAGTGCGTCGACCATCAGGCTGGCGACGAGTTCGTCGCGCGTGTGCACCGGTGCGTAGCGGTGCGCACGGTCGTCGCGCTGCTGGACCACCAGATTCTTCTTCGCCAAGCGCTGCAGAACGGTCATCACCGTGGTGTACGCGAGTTCACGACGCGCAGCGAGGGCTTCATGGACCTGCCGGACCGTTTGCGGTTCGTCGGCCGACCACAACTGGTCCATGACCGCTTTCTCGAGTTCACCAAGACCTGCCATCCCACAAGTTTACGGAGACAACGACAGGAATGCGTACTACAGCCCGTCGTAACCGGCGAGTTGCTGGTGTGGTATTGCTCATACCCCGGCATCCGCCGGCATGTCTCCGGATCAGGAGTCACGCACGTGCCGGGCGCCGATGGGCACGATCATCGGCCGCCCCGACACCGGGTCCTCGAGCACCTCGGCGCGCAGGCCGAAAACCGCGCGCAGCAGCTCGGCGTCGATGATGTCGGCGGGGACGCCCTGGGCGACGATGCGGCCGGCGTGCATGACGATGAGGCGGTCGCTGTAGCGGATGGCCAGATTCAGATCGTGCAGGACCATGACCACGGTGCGGCCGAGATCGTCGTGCAGGCGGTCGACCAGGTCGAGGACCTCGAGGGAATGGGCGAGGTCGAGGTAGGTGGTCGGCTCGTCGAGCAGCAAGATGTCGGTGCCCTGGGCCAGGGCCATGGAGATCCAGGCGCGCTGGCGCTGGCCGCCGGAGAGCTCGTCGAGGGTGCGGCCCGCCAGGTCCGCGATACCGGTCTGTTCCAGGGCGGCGGTCACCTCGGCCTCGTCGTCGGCCGACCATTGCCGCAGCCAGGACTGATGCGGATGCCGGCCGCGGGCAACCAGATCCGCGACGGTCAGGCCCTCGGGCGCGACCGGCGTCTGGGGCAGCATGCCGACGATGCGCGCGATGTCCTTGGTCTTCATGGTGGAGATGGCCTTGCCGTCCAGCAGGACTCGGCCCGACCGGGGCCGCAGCAACCGGCCCAGGGAGCGCAGCAGCGTCGACTTGCCACAGCCGTTGGGGCCGATGACCGTGGTGATCAGCCCGGGCTCGATCTGCACCGAGAGCCCGTCGACGATGACCCGCTCGCCGTAGCCGAGGGTGATGTTTTCCGCCGCGAGGGTCACAGGGTCGCCTTCCGGTTGGTGCGAACGAGCAGGTAGAGCAGGAACGGTCCGCCGACGGCCGCGGTGACCACGCCGACCGGCAGCGAGACGGGAAAGACGGTGCGCGCGAGCAGGTCCGCCCCGACCACCGCGATGGCTCCGATCAGCGCCGAGGCGATGACCGGTTCCCCAGGCGTGCGCAGCAGCCGCCGCGCGATCTGCGGTGCGGCCAGCCCGACGAACCCGAGCGGGCCCACCGCCGCGGTCGCCAGCGCGGCGCAACCGACCGCGGCGGCAATGAGAATCGCCTGCTGGGTCTGGATGCGGACGCCGAGGACGCGTGTGGTGTCGGTGCCGAACCGCAGCGCGGCCAGCGTCCGCGCCGATCCGGCCGTGACGAGCAGCGCGACGCCCAGGCCGATCGCGGCGGGCACGAGGGTCGACCAGTCCGCCGCGTTCAGCGATCCGGTGAGCCACTGCTGGGCATGCGCGGCATCGGTGAGCGTGGCCCGCGCCAGCAGCCAGCTCACCACCGACAGCAGCGCCGCGTTCACGCCGATCCCGATGAGCACCAACCGGAATCCCATGACCCCGCTGTCGCCGGTCGCCGTCCGGCCCCAGGCCAGCAGGTAGATCAGCACGGCCGTGAGCAGCCCGCCGGCCAGTGCCGCCGCCGAAACACCCAGCGCCGCTTCCGTACCCGTCCCAACGCCACCCATCCCGACCAGCACCGCGACCGCACCGCAGCTCGCGCCGGAGGTGATGCCCAGCAGATCCGGGCTGGCCAGCGGATTGTGCAGAATCGATTGCGTCACCGCGCCCGCCAATCCCAGCGCCGCCCCGACCACGATCGCGGTCAGCGCCCTGGGCAGCCGCGAATCCATGATCACGAACCGCTGCGCGCGAGTCCCTCCGCCGCCCAGCACATCCAGCACCCGCCCGAGCGGAATCCGGAACTCGCCCACCGCGATATCCAGCGCGAACAACCCGAACAACAAGGCCACGAGCACAATCACGGTGAGCAGCGGGCCGAGCCGCAGCACCGCCGAGAACCCGCCCACGCGTATCGCGGGCCGGATCGCGCGCAATTCGTGCGAGTGAGCCTGGCCGCTGCTCCTGGCTGGTTCCGCACGTCCGGGAGTGCCGGGGTGAGAGGAGGCGATCGGCGGTGTTGCCGGTGCGGGCCGGGTGGAGGGTGATCCGGTGCTTCCGAAAGCGTTTGCCGTGGGGTGGCTGGGGCCCACTGCGCTGCGAGTGGCGTTGGGAGGTGTCGGAAGAGTCACAGGCTCACCAGCTTTCGGCGGCGGACCAGAAGGATGAAGAACGGCGCGCCCAGGGCGGCGAGGGTGACGCCGGCCTGGAGTTCGCCCGGTCGGGCGATGAGGCGGCCGGCGGTGTCGGCCAGGAGCAGGACCAGAGCGCCGAGCAGGCCTGAAAAGGGGAGCAGCCAGCGGTAATCGGGGCCGGCGAGGGCGCGCGCCAGGTGGGGGACGATCAAGCCGAGGAAGGCGATCGGTCCGACGGCGGCGGTGGCCGCGCCTGCCAGCAGGACGATCGCGGCCAGGCCGAGCGCCCGGCAGCGAGTGACATTCACACCGAGACCGCGGGCGACATCATCGCCGAGGCCGAGCAGGTTGAGGGCGGGGGCGGAGGCCAGGGCCAGCATCGCGCCCAGCGCGAGGAACGGCAGCACCTGCCGGAAGGTGGAGGCGTCGTGCCCGGCCACGTCGCCCACCACCCAGTAGCGGTAGGTATTGAGGGCCGTGCCGTCCAGCAGGACAACGATATTGGTCATGGCCTGCAGGAACGCGGTGACGGCCGCGCCGGCGAGGATCAGGCTGAGCGGGCTCGCCCGGCCGCCCCCGAGCGAGGAGACGCCGAACACCACCAGGCCCGCGAGCAGTGCGCCCGCGAAGGCGAACCAGATGTACTGCGCGGGCGCGGTGAGAGCGATCAGGTGGACGCTCAGTGCGGCCAGGAAGGCCGCGCCCGCGTTGATGCCCAGTAATCCCGCGTCCGCCAGCGGGTTTCGGGTATAGCCCTGGATCAAGGCTCCGGCCATGCCGAGCGCGAGTCCGGCGATCAGGGCGAGTCCTGTTCGCGGAAGGCGTAATTCGCGCACGATCTGGGCGGCCGAGCCGTTCGCGGGACACGAGAGTGGCTGTCCACCAGGGCAAATGAGCGCGTCGTACACGGTTCCGAGACTCAGATTCCGGGAGCCGAGGGCAATGCTGGCCGCGATGGCACACAGCAGCAGGGCGGCGAGAACGAGAAGTCCGGACAGACGTCGCCGTCTGGTGGTGACTACGGCGGGCACGGTGACGAACTACTCCTGACGCGTTCATTGCTTCGATTAGTCTGGTAAGCCTAACCTATCTTCCCGTTGCTCATTGTCCACGCATTGGCCGAATAGTCGATGAATGAGGAGGTTCGATGCTCGAACCCGTAACCGTGTGTCCGCCGCGCGATTCCCGGCTCGCCTTCGGGACGGCCTGTTCCCGCCTGCGCGCCCTGCAACCCGAACACCCGCGCGTCTACGCCGTCGCCGCCATGGCCGACCAGGGCAAACGCCGCTGGTGGCGGCTCGCCGACGGCATCCGCGAGGGGCGGATCGAGGTGATGTACCGGCGGCACGCGGCCGAGATGAGCAATGCCGACATCGCGGCCGAAGTGGTGGCCACGGCGCTCATCCACGCGGTGATCGGACGGGTGATGGCCATGGTGGTGTCCGAGAGCCGGGCCTGGGACCCGGGCCTGGAGAACCTGTGGATCCACACCGACAACGACGGCGGCATCGACTGGGCGGGCCTGTCCGACACCACGATCCGCGTGATCGACGGCGACCGCCTCACCGGCGAGGACGGCGTCGTGGCCCTGCCCTGTGAGCCGGCGCTCTACGTCTGGCTCGCCCATCGCTGCCTGCCGGCTCTGTCCCTGGTCCAGGAGGCGATGGCGCGCTGCGCGGGTCTGGGCGTCCGCCGCTTCTGGGGCCTGGTCGCGGAATCCATTGTGGGCGCGGCGACCTACGTGCCCGCGCTGTCGCGCACCTGCTCCTCGGAGGGCGCGCGTCGCGGCCAGGCCATGCTGGCCGCGTTCGAGGACCGCGGTCTACCGGTCCGCCGGGCCTGCATCAGGTAGGCCCGACCCGCACCTGGCGTCGGCCGGTCGAGACCGATCCGGTCTCGACCGGGGTCAGGAGACGGACACCGGCCCGGCGGCGTTGCCGGGCTTCGCTCCTCAGGCCGTGATGGTGATCTGCTGGTCGATGGTCTCTGAGTTCCGCGTGCACCGCCGCGGCGGCGCCCGCGGTGCCTTCGGTGACGCCCAGCACGCCGTAGACCTCCACGAAGGTCAGCCGCGCGGCCAGGATATGGAAGACGTCGCCGCGAGTCCGGGGCAGCTCCAACGACATTCGGCAGCATTCTTCGGCGGCGGCACGGTCGCCGCGCCGCGCCTCCATCAGACCCATCCAGCAGTACACCCGGGGATGGAAGAAGTGTGTGGGGTCGCTGACCGTCTGCGGCGGCGGGAAGGTCTCGAGCATGCGGCGGGCGCGGGCCAGCATGTCGTCCCGGTCGCCCCGCAGTGCGGTGGTCATGATGTCCACGAACTGGCTCGCCACGCCGGCGGCGGGATCGTTCGAGGCCTCGTATCGGGCCCGGAGGCCGTTGGCGATGACCTCCTCGTAGGGCGAGGTCGGCAGCGCGGCAGCGCGACCCGACGCGATGGCCGAGTGCGTGGCGGTCCGCTCCGCCACCGGAATCCGGGCCAGCACCGCGTCGCGCAGCAGGCCGTGACTGAAGCAGAACACGCCGGGCCGTTCGCGGTGCTCGTCGAGCAGGCCCGTCTCGTAGGCCGGTCGCAGCAGGGCCCGGACCGATGGGACCGGCGAGTCGAGAATGCCCGCGAGCGCCGCGACATCGAACTCCGGGCCGATCACCGCGGCCGCGGCGAGCGCGCGCCGGCTGGGCTTGCCGAGCACCGCCAGCCGGCGACCCACCGCGGCGGCGATCGGTGGAGTTGTCGCTGATCTTGCGATACAGGGTGCGCAGATCGTGGCCCGGCAGTGCCCCCACCTCACGGTCGAGTGTGTTGCGGGCGCGCTCGAAGGCGCCCAGCGCGTCGGGTCCGCGTCCGGTGCGGAAGAGTGCGAGCATCGGGTGGCCCCACAGTTTTTCGTGCACCGGATCGTTCGCGAGGGCTGCCTCGAGTTCGGGGATCAGTTCACTGCCACCGACCAGCCGCAGCGCGGCATCGAATCGGGACTCGACCGCGAGCCTGCGCAGCACCGAATACCGCAGCACTTCCGCGTGGGCGAACTCGTGATCGGCGAATTCGCCGAAAGGCCTGCCGCGCCACAGTCGCAACGCGGTGGACAGCGTGTCGAACCCGAGTTTCGCGTCGTCGCGGCCGAGCGCCGCACGGCCTTCATCGACGAGGTGTTCGAACGTGGCGAGGTCGAGCCGCCCGCCCACCGGTCACAGGAATTCAGCGCATGAGCGCGGCAATCTCGTCAGCGCTGCTCACCGACCGCCCTCGGTGATCCAGCCGGCGTCGATCGACTCGTCGGTGTCGAGGACGACGAATTCACGTTCGGCGGAGAGTACTTCGTAGTTGTTCGCTTGCAGCGCGGTCACCAGGGCGGTGTGGCGGACGGTGGCGGTGGCGTCGCCGACCAGGCGGCAGCGTTGGGTGACGAACCGCTCGGTGCGGCCGTCGGGCCGGGTGCGGCGGGCATTGGCGGAGAGGTGCGCGGTGTGGACGGTGGCGAGGCGGGCGAGTGCGCGCACCTCGGCGCCGGGTGTGAGCAGCAGTTTGATGTGGTGCTCGAAGTAGTAGCCGGCACCCAGCGCGACGGCTGCGTCATCGGTGGCGGGCACTCCTGCCGCCCATGGTGTCGCCTCGATCTTGGTGCGGACCACCTCGAATCCCGCAGCGTCGAGCCGCGCGGTGAGCGCCGCTACCGAATCCGCGACCGCGGGAAGCGATCCCGCGGCGCGGACGGTGAGCATCGGCTGGTCGATGACGCGGCCGCGCTCCAGCACGATGTGCACGAACTTCAATCCGTGTGCGGCGGCGTACCGTTCGAGGCGTCCGGCATCGGTCGCGCGCACGGTGAGGTGGGCTTCGAAGTCGCCGTGGAAGATCGGGGGAGCGGTCGCGGTCACCGCGCCATCCTCGCAAACCCACCGCCGTGCCGTCGCAGGGTTTTCGGCGGCGGATCAGTGCGCGTAGATCCCGGGGCGCTGCCGGTGCCAGGGGAGCCGGCGCTCCAGGTCGGCGGCGATCGCGAGCAGGGTGGCCTCGCGGCCGTAGCCGGCGACGAACTGCACGCCGACCGGAAGGTTCGAGGCCGATCGGCTCAGCGGCAGCGAGATGGCCGGGTTGCCTGTCGCGTTGAACAGTGCGGTGTACGAGCCGAATTCGAAGATCTTGCGATACCACTCGGGTGCGGTCAGCGATGCATCGTCGGCGTCGAGGTGGCCCAGCGGCAGCGCCGGGCGCGCGGTGGTGGGGGTGAGGTACAGGTCGTAGTCGGTGAGCAGCCGGGCCACCGCGCGGCGAGCCGAATTGAAGGTCGACTCGACCGCGTACAGATCGGCCGCGGTGCGGGTGGCGCCGTAGGCGACACAGGCGCGGGTGGTGGCCTCGAGGTGATCGGCGCCCGGCGTGACGCCCAGTGCGGCCGCGGCGGTGGTGACGGCGTCGGCGAGGAAACTGCACCAGGCGTCGAGGTTGGCGCGGTGGAACGCCTCGTAATCGATAGCGGGGTCGGCCAGTTCGACCTGATGCCCCATGTCGGCCAGTTCGCGGGCGACGTCCGCGACCGCTCGCGCGCAGTCCGGATCGGCCTGCGACAGGTCAGCGGTCACGGCGATGCGCAGCACGGGCGCGGGCCGGGTGATGAGCGTGCGGAAGTCGGCCGGTTCGGTGGGGAACAGGTACTTGTCCCCGGGTTCGCTGCCGTGCACGGCGTCGAGCAGGCCCGCGCAGTCCCGCACCGTCCGGGTGACCGCGAACTCCACACCCATGCCCAGCAGCGGATCGGCGTAATCGGGTGCGGCGGAAACCCGTCCGCGGCTGGGCTTCAGTCCGACCAGTCCGCACACCGCCGCCGGGATCCGGATGGATCCGCCGCCGTCATTGGCGTGCGCGACCGGCAGCGCCCCGGCAGCCACCAATGCGGCTGCGCCACCGCTGGATCCGCCCGCGCTGCGCGCCGGATCCCACGGATTGCGGGTGGGCGCGCCGTAGGCGCGGGCCTCGGTGGTGGCGTTGAAACCGAGCTCGGGGGAGGTGGTCACCGCCATGGTGGCCAGGCCCGCGCGCCGGAAGCGGGTCATCAGCGCGGTGTCGTGCGGGTGCGCCACACCGTCGCCGAACAACCGGCTGCCATTGCGCTGCGGCACGCCCGCCGCGTGGATGATCAGATCCTTGATCGCGAACGGCACGCCGGCGAACGGACCGGACGGGTCGTAGTCCAGCGGCCGCTCGAACACCTCGCCCACGACCGCCCCGAGCTGGGGATCGACCTGGGCGATCGCGGCCGCCGCCGCGGCCTGGACCTCGGCGGCCCCGGCCTGTCCCTGCCGCATGAGGGTCGCGAGACCCGTCGCGTCGTGTGCCGCGTAGTCGGCGATATCCATCGGAAACCTCCCGGTGCTGTGTGCTGGTGCGCCAGAAGGTAGGTCGCCGCGCCGGGTGCGGCGTCCGTCGATCGACGGACGCGGTTCGGCGGTCCGTACCCCGTCCCGTGTCCGCGCGATTCGTGACCGGCGTCATACTGGCCGGATGGTTGCCGCATCTGATGAGGGTCTGGACCCGGCCGTCGCCCTGCGGGTCCGGGCGTCGATCGCGGCGGCGACACCGGACCGGCCGGGTCTGGGCCGGGTGCTGTTCGAGCTGTCGCGGGTCGTCGCCTTCGAGCACGCGGCGCTGACACGGTTCGATCCGGTCGCCGGAGTGCATCGCACCGCGGCCAGCGTCGGGTATCCGCCGGGCGCGCTCGAGGTCATCGACACCTGCCTGCACTCGCATCCGATGTTCACCCGGCTCCGCGACGATCGGGTACCGATGGAACTCGCTGAGGTTCCGGCCACGGCCCGCTCCGGACCGGTGTTCGAACGGGTCATCGTGCCGCTCGGTTACCGGCAGGGCCTCACCCAGCCGTTGTACGGCGTGGACGGCCGCTACCTGGGCATGCTGAACATGAGCGGCACTGCGGGCGTGCCGTTCTCGCGGTCGTCGATCACCGCGCTCGCCCTGCTCGCCGACGTGGTCGGCGCCGCGCTCGATCCGTGCCGCAGCCCCGAGACCGCGGTCGATCCCGGGGAATCGGTCGTGCTCGTCGGCCCCGGGAGTGGCGTGCACGCGGTGACGGAGTTCGCCACACCGAGGTTGTTCGCGGCCGGTACCGCCGGATTCCGGCTCGCGCGGTCGGTGGCCGAATCCGGTTGTCCGCGTGACCATCTCCTGCTCGCCGGCGGGGAGGTCTACCGGACCCGGATGCGCCCGGCCCGATCCGGCGGCACCCGGGTCGCCTACCGCCGGATCGACCCGCCGCACGCGCTCACCCTGCGCGAACTCGAGGTCCTCGCGCTGCTCCCGGCGGGCGGATCCAATGCCCGGATCGCCGCCGAGCTCGGCGTCGAACCCTCCACCATCGCCACCCATATCGAACGCATCCTGCGGAAACTGAACGCGCCCAACCGAACCGTCGCCGCCACCACCGCGGTGCGCTGGGGCCTCGAGGTCGATGCCGCGCGCTGATCCGCGATGGATCCCCTGCTGTGGGGCATGGCCGGACAAGACGAAGGTGGTGGGTTCCGTCGAACGACGAAACCCACCACCGGCAGGGGATCGGGGCCACCGCAGCCCTCGGGGCCTCGCTCGATCCTGACGCCGACGACAGTATAGGTCAGGCTTACCTAACTGGGCAAGGGTGTCGACCCGGCGGCCCGGACCAAGATCCCTCGTGCGAACGTGGAGCCATGAGCGACGACTTCTCCTCGATCAAGTCCCTGGCCGATATCACCCCGGAGCTGATGAACAAGCTCAGCGAGGGCACCTTCACCGACCTGCTGGGGCTGAAGTTCACCGCGCTGAGCGGTGACGGGGTGGCCGCGGAGTGGGTGGTGACGCCGCAGCAGTATCAGCCGGCGGGGATCGTCAACGGCGGTGTGTACTGCACGGTCATCGAGACCCTCGCCAGCGTGGCCGCCGGCGCCTGGCTGGGAGATCGCGGGACCGTGGTGGGCGTCAACAACAACACCGACTTCCTGCGCGCGGTGCGGGAGGGCAAGCTGACCGGTGTCGCGAGCCCGATCCATCGCGGGCGTTCGCAGCAGCTGTGGCAGGTGGTGATCACCGACGAACAGGACCGGACGGTGGCGCGCGGTCAGGTCCGGCTGCAGAACCTCAACCCCCAGAACTGAAGGCGCGAAACCGGAATCGCCGCGCCGGAACTCGTCGTCAGCGGATCGTATATCACCGAAACATGCTGGTAACGCAGGT
Source organism: Nocardia sp. NPDC051981 (assembly GCF_040680715.1). Lineage (NCBI taxonomy): Bacteria > Bacillati > Actinomycetota > Actinomycetes > Mycobacteriales > Nocardiaceae > Nocardia > Nocardia sp. NPDC051981. The sequence goes on from NZ_JBFAXK010000015.1 coordinate 98,225, forward strand.
CGTGCCAGAATGACCGACGATCCGTCCCCGCAATTCGACGAGGAGTCCGAATGCGACTGTCGCCGCACGAGCAGGAGCGCCTGCTGCTGAGTTACGCGGCCGAGCTGGCCCGGCGGCGACAGGCCCGTGGACTCAAACTGAACCACCCGGAAGCGATCGCGATCATCACCGATCACGTGCTCGAGGGCGCGCGCGACGGCCGTACCGTCGCCGAGCTGATGGCCTCGGGCCGCACCGTGCTCACCCGCGATGACGTCATGGACGGCATCCCGGAGATGATCCACGATGTCCAGGTCGAGGCCACCTTCCCGGACGGCACCAAGCTCGTCACCGTCCACCACCCGATCGGATGACGGCCATGATTCCCGGCGAATACCTCTGTGCCGACGGCACGATCGAGCTCAACGCAGGTGCGGAACGCATCGAACTGGACGTGGTCAATACCGGTGACCGGCCCGTTCAGGTCGGCTCGCACGTGCACTTCCCGCAGGCCAATACCGCCCTGGAGTTCGACCGCGCGGCCGCCCACGGCCACCGGCTCGACATTCCCGCCGGCACCGCGGTGCGCTTCGAACCCGGTCTGGGGCAGCGGGTTTCGCTGGTCCCGCTGGGCGGCGCCCGCGAGGTGCACGGAATCAGCCTCACCCCACCCGGAAAGCTGGATGCCTGATGGCCGAACTGTCCCGCGCCCGCTACGCCGAACTGTTCGGGCCCACCGTCGGCGACCGAATCCGCCTGGCGGACACCGATCTGCTCATCGAGATCACCGAGGACCGCAGCGGCGGACCGGGTCTCGCCGGTGACGAGGCCGTCTTCGGTGGCGGCAAGGTGCTGCGCGAATCCATGGGCCAGGCCCGCGCCACCCGCGCCGAGGGCACCCCGGACACCGTCATCACCGGCGTGGTCATCGTCGACTACTGGGGAATCATCAAGGCCGACATCGGTATCCGTGACGGCCGCATCGTCGGCATCGGCAAGGCGGGCAACCCCGACACCATGAGCGGGGTGCACCCGGACCTGGTGGTCGGGCCCTCGACGGAGATCATCGCCGGCAACGGCCGCATCGTCACCGCGGGCGCCATCGACTGCCACGTGCACTTCATCTGCCCGCAAATCCTCGACGAGGCCATGGCCGGCGGCATCACCACCCTCGTCGGCGGCGGCACCGGACCGGCCGAGGGCTCCAAGGCCACCACCGTCACCCCGGGCGCCTGGCATCTGGCCCGCATGCTGGAGTCCACCGACTCCTGGCCGGTGAACATCCTGCTGCTGGGCAAGGGCAATACCGTGCGCGAGGACGCGCTGTGGGAGCAATTGCGCGGCGGTGCGGGCGGTTTCAAACTGCACGAGGACTGGGGCACCACCCCGGCCGCCATCGACCACTGCCTCACCGTGGCCGACGCCTCCGGCGTGCAGGTGGCGCTGCACTCGGACACCTTGAACGAGGCCGGATTCGTGGAGGACACCCTCGCCGCCATCCGGGGCCGGGCCATCCACTCGTATCACACCGAGGGTGCGGGCGGCGGGCACGCACCCGACATCATCACCGTCGCTTCGCATCTCAATGTGCTGCCCAGCTCCACCAACCCGACGCGGCCGCACACCATCAACACCCTCGACGAGCATCTGGACATGCTCATGGTGTGCCATCACCTGAGCCCGTCCATTCCGGAGGATCTGGCCTTCGCGGAGAGCCGGATCCGGCCCTCCACCATCGCGGCCGAGGACCTGCTGCACGATCTGGGCGCGATCTCCATGATCGGCAGTGACGCACAGGCCATGGGCCGGATCGGCGAGGTGGTCATGCGCACCTGGCAGACCGCGCACGTCATGAAGCGCCGTCGCGGCGCGCTGCCCGGCGACGGCGCGGCCGACAACAACCGCGTGCGGCGCTACGTCGCGAAATACACCATCTGCCCGGCGGTTACACACGGCCTCGATGCCGAGATCGGCTCCATCGAGGTCGGCAAACTGGCCGACCTGGTGCTGTGGGAGCCCGCCTTCTTCGGGGTCCGCCCGCACGCGGTCATCAAGGGCGGCACGATCGCCTGGGCCGCCATGGGCGACGCCAACGCGTCCATTCCCACTCCGCAGCCGGTACTGCCGCGCCCGATGTTCGGGGCCGCGCCGAGCGTGGCGGCGGGAACCTCGCTGCACTTCGTGTCCGAGCAGGCCATCGAGGACGGCCTCGCGAACCGGCTGCGGGTGAACCGGAAACTGGTGCCGGTGGCCAATGTTCGCAGCCGTACCAAGGCCGACCTCCCCAACAACGACGCCATGCCCCGCATCGAGGTGGAGCCGGACACCTTCACCGTCCGGATCGACGGGGAGGTGTGGGCCGAACAGCCCGCGACCGAACTGCCCATGGCACAGCGGTACTTCCTGTTCTGAACCGAGCCGGTGCCGGGCGCGGCGAGCGCGCGCCCGGCACCGAGCCCGGCTCCCGAGTGGGAAATCTCTCGGCGTGAGCGCAATGCTGGGAGTGCGCCGGAGGCGGTGGCAGACTTCGGATATGACGACCGCCGAGTGGGCCGAAGTTGATCGCTATCTCGTCGAAACCCTGGTGGGAGATGAGGATTCGGAAACCTTGCGGGCGAACGCGGAGGCGGGACTGCCCGCCATCGACGTCTCGCCACCGCAGGGCAAGTTCCTGTATCTGATCGCGAAATCCGTGCAGGTGCGGCGCGTACTCGAGGTCGGCACGCTGGGTGGATACAGCACCACCTGGCTGGCGCGGGCCGTCGGGAAGGCCGGCCGGGTGGTCACCCTCGAATACGAGCCGAAGCACGCCGAGGTGGCGCGCCACAACCTGGATCGCGCGGGGGTGGGGGAGCGGGTCGACATCCGGGTCGGTGCGGCGCTGGACTCGCTGCCGGTGCTGGCCGAGGAGCAGCCGGAACCGTTCGATCTGGTCTTCATCGATGCCGACAAGGTCAACAACGCCAACTATGTGCGGTGGGCGCTGCGGCTGACCCGGCCCGGGTCGGTGATCATCGTCGACAATGTGGTCCGCAATGGCGGCATCGCCGACGCGGCGTCGGCGGATGCGGCGGTGCGGGCAAGCCGGGAGGTCATCGAATTGATCGCCGCGGAGCCGCGATTGGACGGGACCGTACTGCAGACCGTCGGCGGAAAGGGCTGGGACGGTTTCGCTTACGCGGTCGTGCTGGGCGAGGACGACTGAGTTTTACGTCACTGAACGGACGGCGAACTGGGCATACTCTGCCCGGTCCGCCCCGTCCCGGAAAATTTGCTGCGCGTTTGCTTGTCGTCCGATGGGTGTCGGCAATACGGTCGTACGCATGACGGACCCGTACGGCTCGACCTTTCCGCCGCCCGCCTTCGCGGCCCCGCCGGAATCCGGCCATCGACCCGGCGTGCTCGAGCGGATGCGCTCGGCCGTGTTCGTGGCCGCGCCGGTCGTCGCGCTGGTCGGGATGGTGGGTGTCCTCGCCGTCGTCATCTATCGCGGCGAGCATCCGGCCACCGCCGACCCCGGCCGGAACCGGCGAGCCGGCGTCTCCACCACCGTGTCGGCCAGTCCGGTGCTCCCGGTCGTGCACGCGTCGTAATGCCCTGTGGGGCAATCACTGTCACCTGCTCTGCGGGCGATCACTCTCGCGAACCGGGCGTTTCGTCCGGGTTCGCGGCCAACTCCTCCCAGTAGTCCACGTACGCCTGCTCGTGCATGATGCCGAGCCGCAGCACGCGGGCGCGTGAGGTCGCGCGCTCGCTGTCGTCCGGATCGATCTCGCTGTACAGCGTCCGGTACAGCTCCAGCCAGCCGCGATGCTCGGCGGCCTGGTTGCGGGCCAGTGCCACCACGTCGCCGGGTTCGCCGAGGTCGGCGAAGAACAGTTTCAGCTGCGCGGGATCGCGGGTCTCCGGCGGCGGCGAGGTCGGGTCGCCCAGCCAGCGGGTGAGTTCGGCGCGGCCGGCGGCGGTGAGATGGAAGACGCGGCGGCGGCGTCCGCTCTCCTCGGCCTCCTCGTGCAGCAGGCCCTGCTCGGCCAGGCGCGGCGGGACGCGATAGAGCTGGGCGTGCGGGATGGGCCAGAACTTGTCGACGCTCTCCTCGAGGCGGGCCTTCAGGTCGTAGGGCGTCAGCGGGCCGTGCCGGGCGATGAGGCCCAGCACGATGTGGTCCTGCGGGCCGAGGTCGGTCATTCGGCAACTCCTCTCGGGTTGACACGGTATCGCTGAGACTATACCTTCATTCCCGTCATACCGTATCAATGAGACTATGGGAGTTGGGATGCGCGACTACGCCATCGACCTGTACAACCGCTGGGCCGCCCTCTGGAACGGCGACCTCGCCATCGCCGGCGAGATCATGGCCCCCGAATTCACCCTCCGGTACGCTCAGCCCGGCGCGACCGTCTTCGACGACGTCCACGACCCCGCGGCCCTCGCCGCCGTCGTCGACGCGTTCCGCGCCGAGCGGCCGGGCCTGGAGTACGACCCGCAGGGCGTGCCCGTCGTCGACATGACCGACGGCCGAACCGGATTGATCGCCCAGCCCTACGGTGCCCGGGTCGTCGATCCGGACGGCACCATCGTGCGCGACATCAGCGGTACCGACATCCTGCGATTCGAGAACGGGCGGATCGTCGAGGTCTGGTCGGTGTCCGGTGGACCCACCGGACGCAGCTTCTACGCTTGAGCCCATGTCGAAGCGCCGCATTCCCCGTCTCGCACCCGAGGACTGCCCGTGCGGGCTGCCCGCCGCCTACGCCGACTGCTGCGGGCGCTTGCATCGCGGCGAGGGCGCTGCGAGCACCGCCGAACAGCTCATGCGGTCGCGCTTCAGCGCCTTCGCGGTGCGGGACGAGGCGTATCTGCTGCGCAGCTGGGCTCCCGAAACCCGGCCCGCCGACGTGGATTTCGACCCGGGACTGCGCTGGGACCGGCTCGAGATCCTCGGCACGACCGGCGGGGGACCCTTCCACACCGAGGGCACGGTGGAATTCCGTGCCCACTACCGGACCCACGGCAGGTCGGGGCAGCTGCACGAGAACAGTCGCTTCCGCCGCGACCACGGGGCGTGGGTCTACCTCGACGGCGATATCGAGAACTGATCAGCGGATTCGGTTCTGCCGCACCACTCGTCACGGACCTTCGTCGCGCACGACACAACGGAATCCGAGATGGCAGGTGGCGGTGTCCTCGGTCTGCCCCTGCCGGGCGGCCGGGCGGTAGCGCAGACAGTAGTCGGCCGCGCACAGATACGAGCCACCCTTGACCACGCGGCGTGGAAAGCGTTGCGCCGCTTCGAGTTCGGGTGTGTCCACCCGTGGGTTGCGTGGCGCGCAACAGCACGACGCCGAGTGCCCGGGGCGAAAGAAGTCGACTGTCCACTCCCACACGTTGCCGGTCACGTCGTACAGACCGTAACCGTTGGGCGAATAGGTGCCGATCGCCGTGGTGCCGGGTGTGGACGTCTGCCCTCGGCCGGGCTGGAACTTCCAGGGGAAGGCGCCGACCCAGACATTGGCCAGGCGCCGGCCGGTGGGTTCGAATTCGTCACCCCAGGCGTAGGTCGCCGAATCGAGTCCGCCACGGGCCGCGTACTCCCATTCCGCCTCCGTGGGTAGCTGTTTGCCGGCCCAGGCCGCGTAGGCCGAAGCGTCCTCGTAGGCGACCTGCGTGACAGGGTGACGGTCGAGCCCGTCGAGCGTACTGCCGGGCCCGTGTGGATGGCGCCAGCTGGCTCCCGGCACGTACCGCCACCAGCGGCGCCAGTTGTCCAACGACACCGGACCCGAGGTGGGCCGGAACACCAGCGCGCCCGGTGTCAGGTCCCCCGGCTCCGCATCCGGGTAGTCCTCGGCCGCCGGAATGCGTTCGGCGACAGTGAGGTATCCGGTTTGCTTCACGAATCGCCGGAAGGCCGCATTGGTCACCGGGTGCGGGTCGATCCAGAACGAATCGACTCGCACCCGATGCACCGGCCGCTCCTCGGGGAAGAAATCCTCCGAACCCATGCTGAAATCGCCGCCGGCTATCCGGACCATGCCGCGGTGGACGTCTGCGCGGATCGCGGTGGCCATGGGTGCCTCAATCGCGCGAAAAGGCCGCGGCCGCCGCCATTTCCAGATCCTGGTACGGCTTTCCGCTCACGTCCTCGATGACCTGGTGCATGGTCCCCCCGGTGAACGGGAACGGTGACCGGTACCGCGCCGACACGGACTGGCCGGTGTCCCGGCCGACCCGGACGCCCTCCCCGACACCGGAGAACACGGTCGGCTGGATCCGCATGTCGTCGAGTGAACCCACGGGGTTCTCATCGATGTAGAGGACGGCCTCACCCGTGGGCGTGAAGTGGTCGGGCCGGGTGCCGTGCCGTTCGTACCGCACCCCGAGGATGTGATCGCCGAGCGGTACCCGGCGGTCGGAGACGATGGCCTGTTCCTCCTCGCCGAGGAAGTTGTAGATGTAGCACAGGCGACCGTCCTGGACGAACAGGGCGTGCCCGCCGAGCCGCCCACCGTGGGCGAACAGCACTCCCTCCGCGTCCGGGCTGGTAATCGTCGTCTCGGCGAGCAGCGCGAACGAGCGTCCCAGAATCTCGAGCGCCGCGCCCGGTCCGACCTCCGCGCTGTCCGGGTAGTAGACGGCCCGGTCCAGGCCTTTGGCGTAGGTCGGGCGATAGCGCACCATCGCGGAGACGATGTCGAGATCGTTGAGCGGCATCCCGTTGTATTTCTCGGCCTCCGAGAACCACAGTGCCTTCAATTCCTCCAGCTTCTCGGGATGGACCTCGGCCAGGTCGTGCATCTGGCTGCGGTCCTGTTCGAGATGGAACAGTTCCCAGCGGTCCTTGTCGAAATGTCCCCAGCCGGACGGGCATGCCGCGTGAATGGTGTCGGTGAACCACCCACGATGCCAGATCCCGCGCGTGCCCAGCATCGAATAGAACTGGGTGTGCTTGCCGATATCGGCGTCGGCGTCTTCGAACAAGGCCCGGAAGCTGACCCCCTCCAGGGGGCGCTGCTCCACGTTCTTCACCGTGTCCGGCGGTGTGATGCCGAGCAGTTCGTAGACGGTGGGGGTGATGTCGCAGACGTTGAGGTACTGGTGGCGGACCTCGCCGCGGGCCGGGATGCCGGCCGGCCACGACATCACGCATGGATCGGCGATGCCGCCTTCGTGCGAGGCATACCGCTTGTACAGCTTGTACGGGGTGTTGAAGGCCATCGCCCACCCGATGCTGTAGTGGTTGTAGGTGGTCGGCAAACCCAGCTCGTCGAGCTTGGCCAGACTGTCCTCGATCGTGTCGATGTAGCCGTTGAAGAACTTCATCTCGTTGACCGAACCGTTCGGACCGCCCTCGCCGCTGGCGCCGTTGTCCGAGAAGGCCACGATGATGGTGTTGTCGAGCTGGCCGCTCTCCTCGAGATAGTCCAGCAATCGGCCGATCTGCGCGTCCGTGTACGACAGGAATCCGGCGAACACCTCCGCCTGCCGGGCGAACAGCCGTTTCTCGTTGTCGGACAGCGAATCCCATGCCCGCACCGTGTCCTGCGCCGGCCACGGTTTGCCATCGGCGCTGGTGACGTTCATGTACGGGTTCATGGGCGACAGCTCGGTGTTCTCCGGCACCAGGCCCATGCGCTTCTGGTTCTCCAGCACTATCTCGCGATACTTCTCGTAGCCCATGTCGAACCGGCCGCGGTATTTGTCGGCCCACTCGTGCGCGACATGGTGCGGCGCGTGCCCGCATCCCGGGCACAGGTACATGAACCACGGTTTGTCGGGGGCGATCACCTTTGCGTCGCGAATGAACTCGATCGACTTGTCGGCCAGATCCTTCGACAGGTGATACCCGTCCTCCGGCGGATACGGCTGCGAGATCGGGTGATTGTCGTACACCAGATTCGGATACCACTGGTCGGCCTCGCCGCCGAGGAAGCCGTAGAACCGCTCGAACCCGCGCCCCAGCGGCCAATGCCGCTTCGATGCCGCGAGATTCTCCTCCTCGAGCGGCGTCATGTGCCATTTCCCGACGGCGTAGGTGTTCCATCCCCGCTCGGCGAGCACCTCCGAACACAACGCGGTGTCGGCGGGGATGCGCCCCGACAGGCTCGGGAATCCATCGCTGAATTCTTCGATCGTCGCCATACCGACCGATGACGCATTTCGCCCGGTCAGCAGCGAGGCGCGCGTGGGCGAACACAGTGCGGTGGTGTGGAACTGCGTGAACTGCACGCCACTATCGGCGATCCGCTTCATATTCGGCATGTCGACCAGACCGCCGTAGCAGTCCCAGGTAGCGATTCCGATGTCGTCCCACACGAGATACAGCACGTTGGGGGCACCCTGCTTCGCGGTCGGCTCCGCGTACGGCCCCCAGTCGGCGACCGAGTCACGGATATCTAGGGCGACATGTCCTTCGAACTTCCTGGCCATCATTCACCTCTGGAAAAGGAGAATCGTTGGTAGTGATACCCAGCTCCGGCGATACCGCTGGGAGTTCATCGACGCGTCGGTGACCATGCCATTCCTGGACTCGGTATCCGGAACTCTCGCTGCTCACCGGCCTCTCGTTCCGATAGAAGAGTACCGACCGGAATGGACTCATAGCAGCAGTTGGCCGAACACGAGGCCCGAACGGTCGATGATGTAGAGCCCGAGCACGATCAGCACGACCGGCATCATCCAACGGCTGAAGCGCCGCAGGATTCGGCCGGCCGGCGATGGGCCGGCGCCGAGGTCCCGCTGGATAGCACGGTCTGCGACCGGATGGCCTTGCGGGTGATCGAACAGGGGCACAAGACGCTGTCGCCATCTGCGCGCAGAAGCTGCGCAACGGCATCGCCTGCGACATTGCAGTCAATGTAAGGATGCGGGCGATGCCGAACGACGACATGCGGTGGTGCCCGTGATGGTGATTCCGGCGGATCAGTGAGCGGCGCGGGCCTCGAAGCCGTCGCACAGTGCGGTGAGACCGGTGTCGAGCAGATGCTCCGGATTCAGCAGGGCGGTGTCGCCAGTGCCGACGAGATCGGCGAGCGGCGGCGGGGTGGGCCAGCGCGGGTCGCCGTCGAGCAGGGCGGTGAGCCCGGAGCGTTCGTCGGCGCTGCTGTCGCGTCCCTGCAGCAGCCGGGCGCTGACCTCCTGTAGCGCGACCCCGGCGATGTAGCTCCAGACCGACAGTGACATGCGGGTCGCCTCGCGGGTGTCGACGCCGAGCTCGGCGAAGCCCTCGACCAGCCAGCTCAGCACCACCAGGCTGTGCTCGCCGAAGTTGTAGCGCGGCACCGCGAAGGTGAACAGCACCCACGGATGTTCCTGGTAGAGACGCCAATCTACCTCGGCCGCGATCCGCACCCGGTCCCGCCAGGTCCAGCCCTGGCCCTCGGCCGGCGGGTAGGGGTTGCGCCGCGAGACCTCGTCGGTCATGGCCGCCAGCAGGGTGTCCTTGTTGGGGATGTGCCGGTACAGCGACATGGCGCCGGAGTTCATCCGATCGGCGATGCGGCGCATGGACAGGGAATCCAGTCCGGACTCGTCGGCCAGGGTGATGGCGGTGTCGACGATGGCGGCCCGGGTGAGCTTGGCCTCGGTCATCGGACGAATTGTTCCCTTCCGCGCAGGGGTTGCGTACCCTGTACTCGCGCTCGTGCGTACAACGTACGCGCGCCTTTTCTTGCAAGCCCGAAATCAGCCCGAAGGATAGGTCATGACGAGTACCCTCGCGCGTCCCGACGCGAAGACGCCGCGCCGCGCCTGGGCGGGCCTCGCGGTTCTGCTACTGCCGGTGCTGCTGGTGTCGATGGACATGTCGGTGCTCTACCTGGCCATGCCGACCCTCACCCAGAGCCTGGATCCGTCCGCGACACAGCAGCTCTGGATCCTCGACATCTACGGCTTCATGATCGCCGGACTGCTCATCACCATGGGCAATCTGGGCGACCGCATCGGGCGCCGCAACATTCTGCTCGCCGGTGCCACGGTCTTCGGAATCGCCTCGGCGCTGGCCGCTTTCGCACCCAGCGCGGGCGTGCTCATCGCGGCGCGGGCGCTCATGGGCATCGGTGGCGCGACGCTGCTGCCGTCGAGCCTGGCCCTGATCTCGACGCTGTTCCCGAACGATCGGGCGCGGGCCACCGCCATCGGCGTCTGGACCGCGTTCTTCGCGGGCGGGTCGGCGGTCGGGCCCATCATCGGCGGCGTCCTGCTGCACCACTTCTGGTGGGGCTCGGTGTTCCTCATCAATACGCCGGTGCTGCTGGTGCTGCTGGCCTTCGGTCCGCTGCTGCTGCCCGAGCACCGCGACGCCGGGCGCGGCCGCCTGGACTGGGTGAGCGTGCTGCTGTCCATCGGTGGCATCCTGCCGCTCGTGTACGCCGTCAAGCATTGCGCGGCCGAGGGATTCGACCTGCCGGCCGTCGGCATCGGGATCCTCGGTGTGCTGCTGCTGACCGCGTTCATCCGGCGGCAGCGCACGCTGGCCGAACCGCTGCTGGATCTGAGCCTGTTCCGGCGCGGGCTGTTCTCGGTGGCCATCGGGTCCAGCACGGTCGGCATGCTGGCGCTGGCCGGCATGAGCTACCTGACCAGCATGTACCTGCAGTCGGTGACCGGACGCGACGCGCTGCAGTCGGCGCTGCTCGGGATTCCGGGGGCCGTGGTGGTGTTCGTGTTCTCGATGAGCGGCGCGCGGATCGGGCGCAGGCTCGGCACCAAGACCACCTTCGTGCTGGCGCTGAGCATGGCGTCCCTGGGCAATCTCATGCTGCTCGGGGTCGGTGTGGACGGCGGGATCGGCTGGTACATCGCCGGTTCCGTGGTCGCGGGCGCGGGCTTCGGCATCGCGTTCACACTGGTGTCGGAGGTGGCGGTGTCCTCGGTCCCGGCCGAGCGGGCCGGGTCGGCGGTCGGTATCTCCGAGACCAGCTTCGAACTCGGCAACGGGCTGGGCCTGGCGCTGCTGGGATCCCTGGCGGCCCTGGTCTTCCGCTCCGGCGGGAATTTCGGGCCGACGCTGGGCGAGACCGTCGACCAGGCCGGTGACAATGCCGCCCTGGTCGAATCGGCGCGGGAATCCTTCGTGACCGGCATGCACGTGGCGACCACCACCGGTGCGGTGCTGCTGGCCGCGATGGCGGTGGTGGCGTTCTTCGCCAAGTCCGGCGCCCCTGCGACCAGCGCCGCGGTGCCGGCCGGTTCCGCGCACTAGCCGAACAGGGTGGTCCACGCCTCGGTGATGCGGGCGCGCCAGGGCATGACCATCCGCTGATACGCCCAGCGCACCGGGCCCGCGAGGGCACGCCAGGCGCGGGCGACGGCGGCGAAGAGTGGTTGCAGGACAGTGCGGTTGAACCAGCGGCAGGGGGCCACCACCGTGATGTGGACGACGGTGGTGGCCACCCGCCAGCCGAACCGGACCGTCACGATCACCGCGTAGACCAGCGGACGCAGCACCCATCGCCACAGGTGCTCCGCGGGCCACACGATCAACCAGGTGGCGAGCGGCTCGAGCACGGTGACCAGCAGCCAGTGGCCGCCGGGCCGCAGGATTCGCCGCCACAGGGCCGAGATCGGGACGGCGACCAGCCACTCCCACGCCATGGCCAGCGTCCACCCGATCGCCTCGGCGATCGGTCTCACCACGGCGCGGAAGATCCACGGGATGCCCGGCTTCAGGACCCGCCGCCACAGCCACTCCTCGATGGTTCGCTGGATCGGGCGCAGGACATAGGCGAGCAGGAATGCCCCGATCGGGGTGAGGACCATGCCGAACAGCAGCTGCTGGATCAGCAGGTGCCAGAGATAATTGCGCACGAAATTGCGCAGCGGGCGGAAGACCCAGTCCCGGAACAAGATCGCCAGCGGTCGCGCCAGATGCTCGTCGAACAGCCTGAATGCCGCCACGATCAGTCGCGGTATCCGGGTGAGCGCCTCCCACACCAGCCGCGGTGGCACGAACAGCACCAGCACGATGCCGCGTGCGATCCAACCCGGGATCGAGACGTGTTCCGGCGTCGGCTCTTCCGGCGCTCGATACGACATGACGGATTCCTTCCCCCGTAGACCGCCTCCCATCCTGGTGCCGGAAAGTGGGCTGCGCCCAGGGTATTTCCACTCACTTCCCGATCACATACCGGTCCGCCGGTTAGGCTCGGAAACGTGGCTGAGCAAGACGCTCCGAACAGTGCGCGACCGGCCGGGTCGAACGGACGTCCATTGGCGGAACGCGTGGCGACCAGACTCTTCTATCCGACCTCCCGACCGCGTGAGAAGGCGCTGCGCGAGGCTGTGTCCGGCGAGGTCATCCTGGTGACCGGCGCCTCGCACGGCATCGGCAAGGCGGCCGCGCGGAAACTGGCGGCCGCGGGCGCGACGGTGCTGTTGGTGGCGCGGTCGCTCGAGGATCTCGAACAGGTGGCCGCCGAGATCCGGGAAGCGGGCGGGACGGCGCACGTCTACCAGTCGGACATCACCGAATTCGATGCCGTCGAGGCCCTGGGACAGCGGGTGCTGGCCGAGCACGGCCGGGTCGATGTGATGATCAACAACGCGGGCCGGTCGATTCGCCGCCCGATCGACGAATCCTATGACCGATTCCACGATTTCACCCGCACCATCGACGTCAACTACCTCGGACCCGTGCGGCTGCTGCTCACCCTGCTGCCGAGCATGCGCGAGCACCGCCGCGGGCACATCGTGAACATCTCCACCTGGGGGCTGCGCATGCCGCCCGCGCCGCGGTGGTCGGCCTACGGTGCGTCCAAGGGCGCCTTCGACATCTGGTTGCGCACCGTGGCGACGGAGATCGCCGCCGACGGCGTCACCACCACCTCGGTGTACATGCCGCTGGTGCACACCCGCATGAGCGCGCCCACCGATTTCTCCAGCGTGCCCGGTCTCACCGCCGACGAGGCTGCCGATCTCATCTGCCACGCCGTGGTGGCGCGGCCGCTGGAGATCTCGCCCTGGTGGACCGGTGCGGTGCAGGCGTTCTCGGATCTGCGGCGCGGGGCCGCGCAACGGTTCATGGAGCGCGGCATGGGTCGCCGGTCAGGGAAGTAACACCACTTTTCCGGTCGTCTCGCGGGATTCCAGGGCCCGGTGCGCGGCGGCGGCCTGCGCGAGTGGGAAGGACTGGACGGCCGGGCGCAGACGACCGGTCGCGGCCTCGGCCAGCGCGCGAGTCTCCAAGGCGCGCAAGCCGCCCGCGCGTTCGAGCATGGGCGGGCCGAGCACGACCTGCGAGGTGATGCCGCGTGTGGCGAGGGCCTGCTCGTCGAGGTCGATCTGTCCGCCGGACCAGCCGAACACCAGTCGCACGCCGCCCACGCCGAGCAGATCGACTGCGGTGCGGGCGATCTCGCCGCCGACACCGTCGAACAGCAGGGTGGCCGGGCGGTCGCCGTAGCGGGCGCGCACCGCGTCCGGCCATGCCGGATCCAGGTAGTCCAGCGCCAGATCAGCGCCGTTCTCGTAGACCTGATCGGCCTTCGCCTTGCCGCCGGCGAGTCCGATGGCGGTCGCGCCCGCTGCGGCCAGGTACTGGACCAGCAGGGTGCCGATGCCACCGGCCGCGGACGGCACGATGGCCACGGTCTCGGCGCTGACCTCGGCGAAGCCGAGAATCCCGAGCGTGGTGCGTCCGGTGCCGATCATGGCGACCGCGGCCCCGGGATCGACACCGTCCGGAATCGCGTGCAGCCGTTCGGCTTCGGTCACCGTGAGCTCCGCGTATCCGCCCGGCACCTGCCCGATGTGGGCGACGACCGCGCGGCCGAGCCAGCTGTCGTCCACTCCGGAACCGACCCGGTCCACCGTCCCCGCCACCTCCCGGCCGGGGATGGTCGGCAGTTCCGGTATCGGCATCGGCGATCCCGAGAAGCCCTGCCGCAGTGCGGTATCCAGCAGATGCACCCCCGCCGCACGGACCTCGATCCGCACCTGGCCGGGACCGGGCTCAGGGTCCGGGACCGTCTCGTACCGCAGATTCTCGGCAGGTCCGAACTCGTGAAGACGGATGGCGTGCACAGCAACTCCTGGTCTCGGCAATGAACGTGTCCCCAAAGCCTGCAACCTGAACATTGGTTCAGGTCAAGTTCCTTTGCGCGGGGTCCGCCGACTGCGGCGCCGAGTTCACCCGCAATTTGAAACGAATCGCCTTCACACTCGCGGCTTTCGGGTTAGTCTCGCTGCGTTTTACTTCCTGTGAGCTTGCTGTGAGAGAGGACAATTCATGAAAACCGTTGTGCTGAAAGCCTGTGCGATCGCGGCCATCGGCTCCGGACTCGGCGCGGCCCCGGCCCTGGCCGCTCCGCTGTCGCTGCAACCCGCCACCCCCGAACCGGCCGCGGTGAACCCAGTCGCCGGGCTGATCCCCGAGACCGGTTCCGCGGGCGCGCTCAATTCCTTCACCTGCGCCCTGAAGAGCATCTCGGCCTCGGCGCCCTGCCTGCTCACCTAACCGAGAGGCCGCGGCCGGGCACGGCCTAGGATCGGGCCATGCGATATCCGGACGTGCGGCGATGAGCCTGACCACCCTCCTCACCCTCGCCGATTCCCGGCTGCCGATCGGCGGGCACGTGCATTCGGGCGGGGTCGAGGAGGCGGTCGCCTCCGGTCTGCTGCGCGATGTCGCGAGCGTCGAGCTCTACCTGCGGCGACGCATCGGCACCTCCGGTCTGGTGGTGGCCTCACTGGCCGCCGCCGTCTGCGCAGGGACCCTCGAACCGGGGCGCGCCGAACTCGAGGCCGACGCGCGGACGCCGTCGCCGGCGGCTCGGGCGGCGTCGCGGGCGCAGGGGCGCGGGCTGCTGCGGCTGGCCAAACAGGTCTGGCCGCAGGCCGATTGGCGGGCGCTCGGCGCTCGTCCGCATCTGTCCACGGTGTTCGGAGTGGTCGGCACGGTGTGCGACGCCGCACCGGAGGACATCGCCGCCGTCACTGTCTACACCACCATGACCGGGGCCGCGACGGCCGCGCAGCGACTGCTGGCCCTCGATCCTGCCGCGGTCGCCGCCTGCACCGTCCGGCTCGCCGCGTTGTGCGACGCCACCGCGCGGCAGGCGGCGAAATCGCTTGCCGCGGTCTCCGACCCGCTGCAGGACGTGCTCGCCGAGCGGCACCTGCGGCGGGACATGCCGCTGTTCGCGTCCTAGCCGGTCACCTGGTTGGTAACAAGCGGTTTACGTGGCTGGGCAAGGATGGGGGTGAAAGGAGCCGCACATGCCACCTCACCTCATCGATGGGGAACCGCACGACCACAGCCACGACCGGCCCAAGCGGGAGCGGACGCCGGGGGAGCCGCTGCGGATCGGGATCGGCGGGCCCGTCGGGTCCGGGAAGACCGCGCTGACCGCGGCCCTGTGCCGTCAGCTGCGGGACGAGCTGTCGCTGGCCGTGCTGACCAATGACATCTACACCACCGAGGACGCGGATTTCCTGCGCCGGCACGCGGTGCTGCCCGACGAGCGGATCACCGCGGTCCAGACCGGCGGCTGCCCGCACACCGCGATCCGCGACGACATCACCGCGAACCTGGACGCCATCGACGACCTGATCGAGGCGAACCCGCCGCTGGATCTGATCCTGGTCGAGTCGGGCGGCGACAATCTGACCGCCACCTTTTCCTCCGGCCTGATCGACGCGCAGATCTTCGTGGTCGACGTGGCCGGCGGCGACAAGGTGCCGCGCAAGGGCGGACCGGGCGTGACCTGGTCGGATCTGCTGGTCATCAACAAGACCGACCTGGCCCCCATGGTCGGCGCGGATCTGGCTGTCATGGACCGGGATTCGACCAAGGTGCGCGAGGGCCGGCCGTTCGTGTTCACCTCCCTCACCGAGGATCCGGCCGCGACGCCGGTCCTGGCCTGGGTGCGCGAGCAGTTGCGTGTGGCGGCCGAACAGGACGCGGCGGCGGGCAGTGCCCATTCGCACTGAGCTCCGTATCACCGCGACCGCCGGGAGGCTGCCGCACATTCACGCGGTCGGCGGCCTGGCGGCGCGGCACACCGGTGTGGACACGGTGCACATCATCGGCACCGCCGCCACCCCGCTCGGCGGCGACGTGCTGGACATCGTCGTCTCGGTGGGTGAGGGCGCGCGGTTGATGGTCCGGTCGGTGGCCGCCACCATCGCGCTGCCCGGGCGCGAGACCCGGAAGTCCATGGCGCACTGGCACTTCGACGTGGCTGCCGGCGGCGAACTCGATGTCGATCCCGAACCGACGGTGGTCGCGGGCGGCGCCGAGCACGACACCTTCACCACCATGCGGCTGGAAGAGGGTGCGCGCCTGCGCATTCGGGAACGTATCCAGATCGGCCGCACCGGCGAGGACCACGGCTCCTGGAGCGGCGAGCTCACCGCCGACATCGGCGCCACCCCACTCCTGCGTCACCGCCTCGAACTCGGCGCCGAGACCATCACCGACGACGCCCTCTCGGCCCCGCGCGCACTGGAGAGTGTGCTCACCTACCCCGATGGCCGCCCGGCCGACACCACCGGCCTGAACGCAGCACTCCTACCCCTCGCCGCAGGCGGCACCCTGTTCACCTGGACGGGTCCCCTGCTGACCCGCTGACCCGCAGTTCCCCCCTCGAGGAGATCTATGCCTGGGCTGGGGTGAGCGCTCGGACCAGTCGTTCGAGCCATTCGCGCAGGCTGCCGGTGACGTCAGGATGGCTCTGCCGGAACGTGTCCCAGTGGACGTTCCAGGTGAGGATGTCGTCGGCTTCGAAATCGTCGGCTGCTGCGCCGAGGGCTCTGCGCAGCAGCGGCCGGGGTAGGTGGATGCACGGGGACTCCGCCAGGAGCACGGCGTCGTAGAGATCCTTGCCCGCGCCGCCGTCGCGGATGTCGACGTACTCCGAGGTTCTGGTGGATTCGGCGAACAGCCACAGGAGTTTCCATGCCAGGGACAATTCCGGGCTCGCCGTGACGCAGGGGGTGGGCGCGCTGCCGTCTCCGCGTGGCACGAGGGTCCAGACGGGGGAGTCGGGGAGGGATAGGTCGGCGGCGAAATCCACTTGAACCGAGCCCGTCATCGCGTCGGGGCCGGTCGTGTACCAGGGCACCCGGACCCTGAGGCCGGGGGTGTCGTTGTAGTCGAGGGCATAGCTCTCGTCCGCAGTGTCGTCGATACCGTCGGCGCTCAGGACCACACCTGCCGGGGTCGCCGGTCGCTGCCGGATCGTCTCGATCAGGTTGTCCAGCAGGGGAGTCCAGGTGTGGTTCTCGCTGTAATCGTCCGGATCCACCCAGTGCAGGCCCTCCGGTGGCAGGATCGGGCGTAGCCCGAAGGACTCGAACTGCTCGTCCTCCCACATCTCGTCGGTCGCCGCTCCGAACGCGGCCTCGGGCCAGTGCTGCACCCAGGACATGTCGTCGACATAGGGAACCGGGTCGGCAGGATCGGTGAAGGCGATATCGGTCGGTTCGGGCACGATCCAGTCCAGATCGGCCGGCGGCCTCGCCTTGTCGCCGACCCACGCGGCCATGGTGATGCTCCCGCGCAGCACCAGCCCACGACCCCAGGGTGATTCGGCGATCAGCTCCAGCGTGTGGTCCAGCGCCGCCCGATGAGCGGCGCGGAACCGCGGTGTCGTCTCCACCTCCCTGACGCTAGAACAGGGGTGTGACAGGAAATCGCGGTCATTCCAGGTTGTAGACCGCGAAAGCGCCACGCGCTCAGCAGACTTGGGCGATCAAGATCCGGGAGCTGTCACTGCGGAATTCTGCCCCTTACCCGCTCCGGGAGCGCCCTGATGTTGTCGCCAGCATTGCGCCGCAACGGATTCGGGCCCCCGATCATCGCGCTGCACGGGCTGCCTGGCCGGCCACGCGCGTCGCTACCTTCCGACCCGGGCCCGAGATGGCGGGACCAGTTTCGCAGCGGCCTCGGCGAGATCGATGCCCACCCTGACGACGGCAGATCCACGACCTGTACCTGCTCGGGCAAGTTGGCTATAGTTAGATATAGTCAGATGGCGCGAGTGAATCAGGAGGTAGATATGACGACAATCGAGGGTGCGAATGTTCTGGTGACGGGCGGGCAGCGTGGGCTGGGCCGTGCGTTTGCCCGGGAGTTTCTGGACCGGGGTGCGGCCAAGGTGTACGTGAGCGCGCGGAAGCCGGAATCGAGCGACGTTCCGCGGATCGTGCCGGTCGAGCTGGAGGTCACCGATCTGGATTCGATTGCCGCGGTCGCGGAGCGGGCCGGGGATGCGAGCATTGTGGTGAACAATGCGGGGGTGTTGCGGCCGGCTCCGCTGTTGCAGACCGAGATGGCGGATGTGGTGGAGACGTTCGAGACGAATGTCTTCGGGCCGCTGCGGATCGCGCGGGCCTTCGCGCCGATCCTCGCCGCGAACGGTGGTGGGGCGCTGGTGGATATCCACTCGGTGCTGTCCTGGAGTTCGGGGGCGGCCGCGTACGGCGCGTCGAAAGCCGCTCTGTGGTCGATCACCAATTCCCTGCGGATCGAATTGGCGGGGCAGGGTACGCAGGTGGTCGGTGTGCATCTCGGGTTCGCCGACACCGACATGGTGAAGGCCATCGCGGCGCCGAAGATCAGTCCGGCCGAGGTGGCGGCGGCGGTCGCCGACGGGCTGGAACAGGGGTCGACCGAGGTGCTCGTGGACGACTTCACCCGGCAGGTGAAGGCCGCGCTGTCCGGCCCGGTCGAGGGCCTCGTACTGACGCTCGGTCGCTGAAAATCAGTCTCTTCCAAGGGAGTTCATCATGCCGCTGTGGCACATCTATCACCCCGCCGACACCCTCACGGCCGAGGACAAACAGGATTTCGCCAAGGACATCACGGCTTACTACGCGCGATTCGGGCTGCCGGAGTTCTACGCGGTGGCGCTGTTCCACGAGGTCCCGGTCGACTCCTTCTACGTCGGCGGGGTATCGATCCCCGCGGTGCGGATCACCATCGACCACCTGGCGCGCCAACTCGACGACCCCGATCTGCGCAAGCACATGAGCCAGCGCCTGCACGACCTCATGGCCCCGTACACCCTCGATCGGGGGCTGCATCTCGAATTCAATATCAACGAGGTACCCCGGGACACCTGGATGATCGGTGGACTGTTCCCGCCCCCGCCCGGCAGCCATATCGAGCGCGGCTGGGCCGAGGCGAACAAACCCATTCCCTACTGACCGAGCGTGGCCCGTATCGGCGCGGTGGGATGGCGGGGGCTGGTGGGAACCGGCCCTCACCGCCGGTTCCCACCGCGAGCACAGCGGTGCTCGATCGAGCTGCTCGACGGCGAGGGTCAGTCGCCGACGACGCGGGGTTGAGCATTGAACGCGTTGAACGCGTCGACTGCAGCGCCTGCGGCGTTGGCCGAGACCGGGATCGCGCCCGGAATGTGCAGGCCCTCATGGGGATTCATGTTCGGGGCCTCGGCGGCCGGCCACTGCCTGGGCGCGTCGTCCTGCTGTGTCACCGGAGCGACCTCGGCCGGTGCCGCGTTCGCGGTGCCCGATCCGACGATCGCCGGTAATAGCGGAACCGCCCCTGCCGCAACCACATTGCCGACCTTGTTCCGGTGCGGGTTGAGTGGTCGGTGCTTACCTGCGGCCATGCAGAACCTTTCTGTTCAGGCAGAACATCTAGGGGTACATCGACGCTCGGCATTCGAACCCGCCGGTCGCCTGGATTGGTGACAAAGTGGGCAACCGGAAGTCATTGCCATAACTGAAAATTAGCCACAGTGATAATGAAAGGCCATGAAAGAGGCCGGAATCCAGTTCAGGGATTCCGGCCTCAGTGCATCTGCACTCACTTCTGAGTTGCCGACTCGTTCGCGATGGTTCCGCCGACGGGTGCGGAGTCGTCGATACCGCTTGCTGTCAGCCCGCGCGCTGCTGCGAGGACTTCTCCGCTTCCGCATTCGCCGCGGATTTGCCGTTACCGGAAGAACTTTCGCCGCCGATCTGTTTGGCGAGCTGACGCGCCTCGGCCGGATCGTCGAGCGCCTCGAGCGCCAGCCGCGCGAACACCCACTGCTCGGTGGCGGCCATCTGACCGCGGTGGCGGCCGAGGAAGGAGACGAACCATTCGAGCACGGTGACGAAACGGCTGCGGAAGCCGACCAGGTACCACAGGTGCAGGCCCAGCCAGGCCAGCCACGCGAAGAAGCCGCTGAACTCCAGCTTGCCCACCTGGCACACCGCGCTGAATCGCGACACCGTGGCCATGGAGCCCTTGTCGAAGTACTTGAAGGGCTTGCGGTCGGCCACCGTCTGCTTGCCCGCGACCTCGGCCTTGATGGCCTTCGCGGCGTAGGTGCCGCCCTGGATGGCGCCCTGCGCCTGCCCGGGCACGCCCGGCACCGACATCAGATCGCCGACCACGAAGACGTTCGGGTAGCCCTTGATGGTGAGGTCGGGCTCGACGATGACGCGCCCGGCCCGGTCCACCTCGGTGCCCTTGGACCGGTCGGCGAGGATCTTGCCCAGTGCGCTGGCCTGTACGCCGGCCGACCACACCTTGCAGGCGGATTCGATGCGCCGCTCGGAGCCGTCCTGGTCCTTGATGGTGACGCCGCGCGCGTCGACATTGGTGACCATGGCGTTGAGCTGGATCTCCACGCCCATCTTCTCCAGCCGCTGCTGCGCCTTGCCGCCGAGCTTGGGGCCCATGGGGGCGAGCACCGCGCCCGCGCCCTCGACGAGGATGACGCGCGCGTCGCGGGTGTCGATATTGCGGAAGGAGCCTTCCAGGGTGCGGTCGGCGAGTTCGGCGATCTGCCCGGCCAGTTCGACGCCGGTGGGCCCGGCGCCGACCACCACGAAGGTCATGAAGCGGTCGCGGACTTCGGGATCGGTGGCGAGCTCGGCCTCTTCGAAGGAGCCCAGGATGCGCGCGCGCAGCTCGAGGGCGTCGTCGATGGTCTTCATGCCGGGCGCGTAGGTGGCGAAGTGGTCGTTGCCGAAGTAGGACTGCTGCGCGCCGGTGGCCACGATGAGACTGTCGAACGGGGTGACGTAGTCCTGGTTGAGCAGGCGCGAGGTGACGGTGCCGTTCTCGACGTCGATGTCGGTGACCTCGCCCATGACGACGCGCGCGTTCTGCTGCTGGCGCAGCACGATGCGGGTGGCGGGGGCGATCTCGCCGGTGGAGAGGATGCCGGTGGCGACCTGGTACAGCAGTGGCTGGAACAGGTGCGTGGAGGTCTTCGAGATGAGGGTGATGTCGACGTCGGCCTTGCGCAGCTGCTTGCAGGCGAACAGTCCACCGAACCCGGACCCGATCACCACCACGCGATGACGCTGTGCGACGGATTTCTCGGTGTTCATCTAGTTCCTGCTCCTCGCCAGACGGGAAAGTACGACAACTCACCCGTAACGGTAATGCAGTGTGAGTAGCGCGGACCAATCAGGATCGACCGAAAACAGACCTTTAGGCAACAACCTTGAAACTACAATATGGACGGTCGTCCAGCGAGGATTGCCCAGAAGCGTGCCGCGGGCGGCCCCGGCCGTGCCGGAACCGCCCGCGCGTAGTGTCGGTGTCAGCGCCCCTGGAACAGCAATTGCGCCACGTGCGTGGTGGTTTCGGAGCCGTCGGCGTAACCGCCCTGATCGCCCTGCTCGGTCATGATGGCGAGGGTGTAGCGCTCACCCGGGCCCGCGAAGCCGACCGAATTGACCACCCAGCCCCCCTGCTCGTCGGACCAGCCGTTCTTCAGACCCGGGTTCATGGCCGCGCCCGCGCCCCACACGCCCCAGTGCTGGTTGGTGTCCACGTGGCGCATGCGGTCGAGCAGGTAGGCGCGGTCATCCGGGTGCATGCGGGTGAGGACGTTGTCCATCAGCCGGTCCAGGTCGGCGGGGGAGCATTGCTGGAAACCCCAGTCGGGGAACAGCTTGACCTGCTCGATCGAGGTGGTGGGCGGCATGGGGACCAGGCCGGTCATGCCGTTGGCGCGGAAGGCGTTGTTGAACGACATGCGGTCGATGCCGGCGTACTTGTTCCACAGGATGTCGGCGGCATTGTCGTTGGAGGTTGCCAGCATGGACTCCATCAGCGCGCGGTCGTCGGGGCCGAGCTGGATGGCGCCGATCCGGGCGCGGTTCAGCAGATCCTCGGCGATTGCCAGCTTGATGGTGGAGGCGGTCCAGAAGTTGGTGTCCGCGTTGCCGTTTCGATAAATGCCGCCGGTGACGCGGTCACGCATCACGTAGCCGGTGACGCCGGGGCGGGTGCCGAGGTAATTGTCGACGGCCGCGATGCGGCTGCTCATATCGGCGTCGAATCCCGCGATCGGACCCTGGGTGTGCACCGGTGCGGCACCGGCCATGGGGACGAAGGCGGGTGCGGCCGGAATGAGGGCCGCGGCAGCGAGAACACAAGCGGAGGAGGCCACGCGCCGGGCCTTGGGGGAACGCACGAGGGAACACAATAGAGGGGACGATGCCCGATACGCACGTCTTGAGGTGAATCGGTGTGTGTGTTATCGAATCGACACTGTTGCACGGACTTTCGCGCGGGTCAGTGGAAAGCCGCTTGTAGCTCTTCGATGCTGCGGCCATTGAGGCGGTAGCAGTGCTCGAATGCCTCGGTGTGCCGCTCCCGCGGCCACGACTGCAGTACGACGCCGCGTCCGTAATGCCGGGAGTTGACGAGTTCCCAGCGGTCTCCCACCCGCCGAACGGTGAACCCGGTTCTGGGCACGAGCGGAATCACCGACGCAGACATCGACGCGGACCAGCCTTTCCTGAGAACTTCGAACCTCCCCGAAAGGCACTGTCGCATACCACACTCGAATTTCGGAGTGACGCGCCCTAGCAAATCCTGGGCATGTGGTAGGTGTCACCCGGCGAGCCGGGGCGCTCGGTGTTTGCATGTCGTTCGCCGACTGTATAAACACAGCTCGTGCACATTCACCGGGCCGAACGCGCGGACACGCTCGCCGACGCGCTGGCCGAGCTGCTCGCCGATCCGCTCGGCGATCCGTTCACCCCGGAGGTGGTGGCGGTTCCCGCCAAGGGGATCGAGCGCTGGCTGAATCAGCGGCTGGCCACGGTGCTCGGCAGTGGCGCGGCGGACGACGGTATTTCGGCCAATATCGATTTCGCGGATCCGGCGGCCCTGGTGGCGGCGGCGCTGGCGGAGGCGACCGGGGTGGATCCGGAGCAGGATCCGTGGTCGCCGGAGCGGCTGGTGTGGACTCTGCTGCCGGTGCTGGACGGGGTGCTGGCCGAACCGTGGGCCGCGGTGCTGGCGCGCCATCTCGGGCAGGGGGACGCGGGCGGCCATCGGGTCGGCCGCCGGTACGCGACGGCCGCGCGGATCGCGTCGCTGTTCGACAGCTACGCCACCCAGCGCCCGGCCATGATCACCGAGTGGGCCGACGGCCGCGACACCGACGGCGCGGGCCGGGCGCTGCCCGCGGATCTGGTGTGGCAGCCACTGCTGTGGCGGCGCCTGCGCAGCGTGGTCGGGGTGGCGAGTCCCGCCGAGCGCCTGGGCGCGGCGTGCGCGCGGCTGCGGGTGGAACCGTCCATCGTGTCGCTGCCGGAACGGATTTCGCTGTTCGGCGTGACCAGGCTGACCACCGATCAGTTGGAGGTGCTGTCGGCGCTGTCGGCGGGGCGGCAGGTGCATCTGTGGCTGGTACATCCCAGCCCTACGTTGTGGACCAAGCTCGCCGATGCCGAGGTGATCCCGAGTCCCGGTGTGCGCGTGCGGCATCCGCTGCTGGCGGCGCTGGGCCGGGATGTGCGGGAGCTGCAGCAGCGGCTGTCGGGGTACGACCACATCGACACCTATCACCCGCGCCTGGAGACGGCCGCGCCACGCACGCTGCTGTCGGAGCTGCAGGCCGCGGTGCGGCAGGACCGGTGGTCGCTCGTGCCGGAGCCGAGCCTGGCCGACGGGACCATCGCGGTGCACTCCTGCCACGGGCCGGCGCGGCAGGTGGAGGTGCTGCGCGACGCACTGCTCGGACTGTTCGCCGCCGACCCGACGCTGGAGCCGCGCGACGTCATCGTCATGTGCCCGGATGTGGAGCGTTACGCGCCGTTGGTGCGCGCGGCCTTCGGGCAGTGGTCCCTCGACGGGGCCGAGCCCGGGCATCCGGCGCACGGGCTGCGGGTGCGGCTCGCCGATCGCGCGCAGCGGGCGGTCAATCCGGTGCTGGATGTGGTCGGCACGCTGCTGGAGCTGGCCGACGGGCGCGTCACCGTGACCGAGGTGCTGGATCTGTGTGCGGCCGAACCGGTTCGGGTGCGCTGCGGCTTCGACGACGACGATATCGAGCGGCTGCGGGAGTGGGCCGCCGAGACCGGGGCGCGCTGGGGGATCGGGCAGCGACAGCGGCAGGCGTTCGGGCTCGGCGACTTCGCGCAGAACACGCTGAACGCGGCGGTGGATCGCATCCTGCTCGGCGTGGCCGCCGGGGAATCCAGCGAGGACTGGCTGGATCTGGTGCTGCCGCTGGACGATGTGGACAGCAATGACATCGATCTGGCCGGCCGGTTCGCCGAATTCGTGGACCGGCTGGCGGTGTGCCTGCGCGATCTGCGCGGGTCCACGCTGGAGGAACCGGCGGGCACCGCGCGGCCCGCGGCCGAATGGGCGGCGGTGCTGGGCCGGGCACTGGACCTGCTCACCGAGATGCCCGCGAGCCAGGGCTGGATGGGGGTGCAGGCCCGCCGGGAACTGGCGACCGCGCTGGAGCCCGCGGGCGGGATTCCCTTGCGGCTCAGCGATATCGGGGCGCTGCTGACCGCCCGGCTGGCCGGGCGGCCCTCGCGCGCCAACTTCCGCACCGGCGAGCTGACGGTGTGCACCATGGTGCCGATGCGGTCGGTGCCGCACCGGGTGGTGGTGTTGCTCGGCCTCGACGACGAGGTGTTCCCCCGCGCGGGCGGCGTGGACGGGGACGACGCGCTGGCCCGGCACCGCTGTCCCGGGGATCGGGATCCGCGCAGTGAGGACCGGCAGCTGCTGCTGGACGCCATCATGGCCGCCGGGGAGCGACTCGTCCTGCTGCACACCGGATCCGATCCGGTGTCGGGTGCGCACCGCCCGCCCGCGATTCCACTGGCCGAGCTGCTCGACACGGTGCGCGCGCATGTCGGCGCGGCCGCCCTGGAGCGGGTGGTGACGCGACATCCGTTGCAGCCCTTCGATCGTCGCAACTTCCGGCCCGAGCAGCCGTTCAGTTTCGACACCGTGGCGCTGGCGGGCGCGCTGGCCGCGGGGCGTTCGCCGCAGCCGCGGCCATTGTTCCTGGGTACGCCGCTGCCCGCGCGCGAACGCGGCGATGTGGAGCTGGCCGATCTGGTGGCCTTCGCCGAGCATCCGGTGCGGGCATTCCTGTGGCAGCGCCTGGGGATCCGGGTGCCGGAGGACGAGGAGGAGATCGCCGACCGCCTCCCCATCGAGCTCGACGGCCTGACCAAATGGAACATGGGCGAGCGCATGCTGGCCGCGCGTCTGACCGGCGTGGACCCGAACGCGCTGCGCGCGGCCGAATGGCGGCGCGGCACCCTGCCGCCGTTCACCATGGGCGCGGCCGTGCTCGACGAGGTGGAGGGCACCGTCGACCAGTTGGTGCGGGTGGCGCGCCCGCTGCACGAGATTCCCTCCCGCACCGTCGATATCGCCGTGGATCTGGGTGACGGCCGCCGCCTCACCGGTACCGTTCCCGACGTCCACGACGACGCGCTGCTGCGCACCACGTTCTCGCGGCTGGCTCCGAAACACCGGATGGCGGCCTGGATTCGCCTGCTCGCGCTGGCCGCGACCGGGACCCACCAGTCGTGGCGCGCCATCACCATCGGCCGCGGCAAACACCATCGCCCGGCCTGGCAGTCCACCCTCACCTCGCCGACCGCGCACCTGGCCCGTGGCATCCTGCGCGACCTGGTGCTGCTGCGCGACGAGGGCCTGTCGGAACCCCTGCCCGTCGCCCCCTCGGCCTCGGCCACCTACGCCGAACGCCGCCTCGCCGGTGCCTCCGCCGAGGACGCTCTGCACGCCGCCGGACAGGACTTCGACGACCGCTTCGGCGAACACACCGACCGCTACTTCCGTCACATCCTGGGCCGGTCCCCGCGCTTCGACCAGCTCACGGGGGCCGCCGCTGCCGCGCTCCCCGGCGTCGACTCCGAACCCACCCGTTTCGGCGAACTGGCACGCCGACTCTGGAACCCCTTGCTCACCAACGAGAATCAAGGTCAGCCATGACCACTCCGAGGAGGAAACCCCTGCCCGTCACCGCGCCCGGGAGCCCCGAATGACCGACGACCTCTTCTCCCTGACCGATCCGGACCTGGCCCCGCGCCCGGCCACCCGCACGCGCCGCAGCAGCGACGGTCCCGCCGGCGAGGGGCGCCGTCGGGAGACCGCATCCTCGATCGGCGACACCCCGGAACTGTTCGATCTGTCTGCCGCCGAGCCGGATTCGGCGATGCCGGGCGGCGAACCGGACCGCGATCATTCCGGGGCCGCCGACGACGGGCTGTGGGATGCGCCCGCCGATGTCGGCGATCATGCGGGGCCGCAGGATGATTCGGTCGCCATGTCCGCTATTTCCCAGTCGTTCGGGGACTCGGGGAATCGGTTCGAGCTGACGGGGCCGTTGCCGGTGGGGACCACTGTGCTCGAGGCGAGTGCGGGGACGGGGAAGACTTACGCCATCGTGGGGCTGGCGGTGCGGTTCGTGGCCGAGCTGGGGGTGGATGTCTCCGAGTTGCTGCTGGTGACATTCAGCCGGGCGGCGACGCAGGAGTTGCGGGAGCGGACGCGGGACCGGTTCGTGGGAGTGGCTTCGGCGCTGGGGGATCCGGAGCGGGCACTGACCTCGGGGGACGAGCTGATCCGGCATCTGGCGCAGGGGAATCCGGGGGAGATCGCGACGCGGCGGGAGCGGCTGCTGGCGGCGTTGTCGGACTTCGACGCGGGAACCATTGCCACCACGCACAGTTTCTGTCAGCGGATGCTGGACGAGCTGGGGCTGGCGGGGGAGCAGGATCCGGGGGTGCGGCTGGTGGAGGGGATCGAGGATGTGGTGTCCACGGTCGCCGATGACCTGTATCTGAGCCGGTACGCACGTGGCGGCGCGCCGTTCGGGCCCGCAGATGCGCAGCGGCTGGCCGCGGCGGCGGTGGGCGATCCGCACGCCCTGCTGCTGCCCGAGGCCGAGGGCGAGGAGGATCCGGCGGCCGAGCGGGTGGCGTTCGCGACGGCGGTGCGGGTGGAAACGGCTCGGCGGAAACGGCTTTCGGGCCTGCGGGACTTCGACGACCTGCTGGTGCTGCTGCACGAGGTGCTCGCCGATCCCGAGCACGGGCCGCGCGCCTGCCAGCGCATCCGGGACCGGTACCGGGTGGCGCTGGTCGACGAATTCCAGGACACCGACCCGCTGCAGTGGGACATCCTGCGCCGCGCTTTCCACGGACACGCCACCCTGGTGCTGGTCGGTGACCCGAAGCAGGCCATCTACGCCTTCCGCGGCGCGGAGGTGCTCAGCTATCTGGACGCGGTGGCGCACGCCGACAGCAAACGTGAGCTCACCACCAACCGGCGCAGCGACGCGGGCCTGCTGACCGCGCTCGAGCATCTCCACGGCGGTGCGGCCCTGGGGCACAAGGAGATCACCGTGCACCGGGTGGCGGCGACCAGGCCGTTCTCGCGGCTCTCCGGTGCGCCGGAGCGGATCACGCCCCTGCGACTGCGGTGCCTGCCGCGCGGTGGCGCGGGTCCGCTGAACAAGTCCGGGTATCCGACGGTGGGCCGTCAGCGGGAACGGGTCGCCGTCGACGTGGCCGCCGATATCGTCGGCCTGCTCGAATCCGGGGTGCTCATCGATGCGGGCACACCCGGCGAAAGACCGATCGGGCCGGGCGATATCGCGGTCCTGGTCCGCAACCGGAATCAGCTGGAAATGGTGCGCACCGAACTGGAAGCGGCCGGTGTGGCCTCGGTGCTGGCGGGCGGCGCGAGCGTATTCGGCACGCCCGCGGCCACCGAATGGCTGTGGGTGCTACACGCTTTGGAGCAGCCGCACCGCGCCGACCGCGTACGCCTGGCCGCCGGCACCGCGTTGCTCGGGCTGAGCGCCGAGGACATCGACGCCGGGGGAGCGGATCTGGTCGGCCGCCTCAGCGCCGAGCTGCGCGACTCGGCCCGGCTGTTCGCCCGCGCGGGCTTCGCCGCCGTCGCCGAAAAACTCAGCGCCGAAACGCAATTGGCCCCTCGCCTGCTCGCTCTCGCGGGCGGCGAACGCCAGCTCACCGACCTGCGCCAGATCGCCCAGCTGCTCGACGACGCGGCCCTGCGCGAGGGCCTGGGCCTGTCGGCGCTCACTCGCTGGCTGGCCGACCGGGTGCGTGATCCGGCCTCCGGCAGCGTCGCCGACCGCAGCCGCCGCCTGGACCGCGACGCCGCCGCCGTGCAGGTCGCCACTGTGCACGCCAGCAAGGGCCTCGAATTCCCGGTCGTGTACCTGCCTTTCGCGTGGGACGCGGCCAAACTACGCAATCCGCCCACCCTGCTGTTCCACGACGAGCAGGGCCGCCGCGTCCTCGATGTCGGCGGCCCCGACGCGCCCGGCTACAGCTCCCGCCGCCTGCGCGCCGAGGCCGAGGAACAGGCCGAGGAACTGCGCCTGCTGTATGTGGCCCTCACCCGGGCCGGCGCGCAGATCGTGGCCTGGTGGGCACCCGCCTACGACACTCAGACCGCGCCCCTGCACCGCATGCTGCTGGGTCGCGAGCCCGGCAGCCCGGCCGTGGCCGACAAGGTGCCGGTGCCCGCGGATTCGGTACTGCTGGAACGCATCCGGGAGTGGGCCGCCACCGCGGCACCGGGCGTCATCGCCGTCGAGCCGGTGCGCGAGATCACCCGCGCCCGGCTGCCTCTCGACGACACCGCCACCGCCACCGAGCCTTTGGCGGCCGCCCACTTCGGCCGTGCCCTCGACCAGGCCTGGCGGCGTACCTCCTATTCGGCGCTCACGGCGGGCGCACACGACGCCCTGCCCGCCGCCGATCTGCCCGAGGGCAGCGGCGTCGCCGACGAACCGGCCACCCCGTCCGTACTCGCCGAGGACCTCACCGCCTTCGCGGGAGCCAGGCCGTCGCTGATGAATTCGCTGCCCTACGGCGCGGAGTTCGGCACGCTCGTGCACGAGGTCCTCGAATACGTCGATACCGACGCCCCCGACCTGGCCGCCGAGATCCGCGCGCGGGTCCAGCACGCGGTGAGCGAGCAGATGTTCGACGCCGACCCGGACGTGCTGTCGGACGCACTGCTGGCGGTCATGCACACGCCCATCGGTTTCGGCGCGCTCGCCGACTTCTCGACCCGGGATCGCCTGAGCGAGCTGGACTTCGAGCTGCCGCTGGCCGGTGGCGACCATCCGGTCGCGGCGCGGGTGACCGTCCCGCGCATCGCCGACCTGCTGCGCCGCCACCTGCCCGCCGACGATGTCTTCGCCCCCTACGCCGACCAGCTGGCCCACCTCGACGACACCCCGCTGCGCGGCTACCTCACCGGCAGCATCGACGCCGTGCTGCGCACCACCGGACCGCGATTCGTGGTCGTCGATTACAAGACCAACCGGCTCGGCACCGGCGACCTCACCGTCGCCCACTACACCCACGAGCGCATGGCCGCGGAGATGATGCGCTCGCACTACCCGCTGCAGGCCATCCTGTATTCCGTTGCCCTGCACCGGTATCTGCGCTGGCGGCTGCCCGGCTACGACCCGGCCGCGCACCTCGGCGGCATCCGCTACCTGTTCGTGCGCGGCATGGTCGGACCCGACACCCCGGACGGCTGCGGCGTTTTCGACTGGCTGCCGCCCGCGGACCTGATC
Organism: Nocardia sp. NPDC051981; assembly: GCF_040680715.1. Taxonomy (NCBI): domain Bacteria; kingdom Bacillati; phylum Actinomycetota; class Actinomycetes; order Mycobacteriales; family Nocardiaceae; genus Nocardia; species Nocardia sp. NPDC051981. Next base: position 128,032 of record NZ_JBFAXK010000015.1, read on the forward strand.
GTCGAGCTGTCGGCCCTGCTGGCCGGGAACCCGGAGGTGGCGCGATGACCGCGATCCAGCTGGCGCAGCGCGGCACCGGCCCGCTGCAGGTGTTCAATGCCGCCGGAGTGCTGTCGGCGGCCGACGTGCATGTGGCGCTGCGGCTCGCCCGGCTCGGCGGCGAGCGGTCCCCGGCCGTCGTCTTCGCCACCGCGCTGGCCGTGCGCGCGGTGCGCTCCGGGTCGGTGTGCCTGGAGGTCCGGCGCATGCACGAGATCGGTGTCGACGCCGAGGGCGCCGAGGAATCGGCGATCGACCCGGCCACCCTGCCGTGGCCGGACGTGGATTCGGTCATCGCGGCGCTGCGGGTGAGTCCGCTGGTGACCGGCAGCCCGTCCGGGCCGCTGCGCCCGCTGCGGCTCATCGACCCGCCCGGCGCGAACGACTCGGGCCCGCTGCTCTACCTCGACCGCTACTACCGGCAGGAGGAGACCATCCGCCGCGTCCTCACCGAGCGCGCCGCCACCCATCCCATGGTGGACGCGGAACTCGTGCGGCGTGAACTGGATCGGCTCTTCCCCGACCACGCGGGACCCGGCGAGCCGCCGGACCGGCAGCGGCTCGCGGCCGCCCTGGCCACCACCCAGTGGACCACCGTGATCGCGGGTGGCCCCGGCACCGGCAAGACCCACACCATCGCCCGCGTGCTGGCCCTGCTGGTCGCGCATCAGCGGGCCGTGCCCGGTGCGCCCGCGCTGCGCATCGCCCTGGCGGCCCCGACCGGCAAGGCCGCCGCCCGCATGCAGGAATCGGTGCGTGAGCAGGCGGGCGAGATCGGCCTGCCCGAGCTGACCGCCGCCACCCTGCACCGCCTGCTGGGCTGGCAGCGCGGCGGCGCGGGCCGGTTCAAGCACAACGAGTTCAACCGGCTGCCCTACGACGTCATCGTGGTCGACGAGACCTCCATGGTGTCGCTGACCATGATGAGCCGCCTGCTGCCGGCCGTGCGGCCCGACGCTCGCCTGGTGCTGGTCGGCGACCCGGACCAGCTGGCCTCGGTCGACGCGGGCGCGGTGCTCGCCGACCTGGTCGCGGGACCCGTTCCGGGACAGGCGAATCCGGCGCTGGAACGCATTCTCGGCGGCGACCCCGCGGCCTCCGCCGCCCATCCGGACGCCCTGTCCGGGCGCGAGCGGGAGCGCCTGCGCGGCGGCATCGTCCGGCTCACCCGCGGCCGCCGCTTCGGTGGGCGCATCGCGGAACTGGCCGTCGCGATCCGGGCCGGTGACGCGGACTCCGCCCTGGCCCTGCTGGCCGACGGCGGCGACGAACTCTCGCTCTACCCGCCCGACGACATCACCGAGGTGCGCGCCGACGTCCTGCGCGCCGCCCGCGAGGCCACCGACGCCGCCGTCGACGGGAACGCGACCGCCGCGCTCACCGCGCTGGAATCCCATCGGCTGCTGTGCGCCCACCGCCAGGGCCCCTACGGTGTCGAACGCTGGGATCGCCTGGCCGCCGGCTGGGTCACCGCCGCCGGGATCAGCGCCGATCCGGGTGCCGGGCACTGGTACCCGGGCCAGCCGCTGCTGGTCACCGCCAATGACCACGAGGCTCGCATCTACAACGGCGACACCGGCGTCATCGTCCGCGCGGCCGACGGCACCCTGCGTGCCGCCCTGCAGCGCGGTACCGAGCCCTACCTGGTGCATCCCACCCAGTTCCCCGGCGTGACCACCGTCTACGCCATGACCATCCACCGCAGCCAGGGCAGCCAGTACGACACCGTCTCGGTCGTGCTGCCCGGACCGGAGTCCACGCTGCTCACCCGCGAACTGCTGTACACGGCCATCACTCGCGCCCGGCGGCACGTCCGCATCCTCGGCACCGAGGAATCCATCCGTTCGGGCATCGCCCGCCGCGTGCTGCGCGCCAGCGGCCTGCGCAGCCGGGAATGACTCGCCGCGCCCACCTCGAAACACCTGGCCACCGCCGGAGTATCCCGCTGGTAGGCCGGCCTGCGGTGGCGCGATCGGCGTAGCGTGGACGGGGCCCGATACGGCTGTCGCCGTGGTCTTTCGGAGTGTGCGGCCGAAAGTGGCGCGTGCGGCCGAAAGCGGAAGGTTGCCCATGGCCGAATGGGAAGGCGAGCGGTCCACGGATGCCGTGGTGTCAGCGGACGGTACGCGGATCGCCTACGTGACCGAGGGAACGGGGCCGGGGGTGATCGTGGTTCCCGGGGTGCTGGCGCTGGCGCAGGGGTACAGCGCGTTCGCCGACGCGCTGGCCACCGCGTTCACGGTGCACACGATCGAGCGGCGCGGGCGCGGGGACAGTGGCCCGCAGCGGTCCGGCCACGGCGTCGAGGACGACTGCGCGGATGTGCGTGCGCTCCAGGACGAGACGGGTGCGGCGTTCCTGGTGGGGCATTCGTACGGCGGGTTCGTCGCCCTCGAGGCGGCGCGGAACAATCCGGGCACCCGCAAGGTCGCGGTGTACGAGCCGGGCCTGTCGGTGGGGGGTTCGATGCCGTCCGACTGGATGGGTCCCTACGAGAAGTACCTGGCCCAGGGCAAACCCTTCGACGCCTTCGTCGAATTCATCCGTGCGATCGGCCCGGACGGCGCGCGCAAGGTCCCGCGCTGGATGTTCCGGCGCATGATGCCGAGGTTCATGGAGGCGCCCGAGATGGACATGGTCATCGAGCAGCTGCCGCAGAATCTCATCGAGCACCGCCAGTACGTGCGGCTCGACGGTACCTACCACCACTACGCCGAGATCACCGCCGAGGTGCTGCTGCTCGAGGGCGACAAGGACCAGCGCGCGTGGACGGCCTCCGATCAGGAGCTGCTGGCCTCGGTGATCCCGCACTGCGAACGCGTCACGGTGCCGGGACTCGACCATTTCGGCATCGACAAGGGCGATCCGGACCGGGTGGCGGGCTTGGTGGGCGAATTCTTGTCGCGTTCGTAGTGGGTGTCGCTCACCGCGGTCGATAGGCTGGGGCTATGGCCACTACGCCCGAACACGTCGACGTGCTGATTGTCGGGGCCGGACTGTCCGGTATCGATGCCGCCTACCATCTGCAGCGCGCCTTCCCGTGGCGGACCTACACCATTCTGGAGATGCGCGAGGCCAGCGGCGGCACCTGGGATCTGTTCCGCTACCCCGGGATTCGCTCCGACTCGGACATGTTCACCCTCGGCTACCGGTTCCGGCCGTGGCTGGGGGAGAAGGCCATCGCCGACGGCGACTCGATTCTGGAGTACGTGCGCGACACCGCGGCCGAGAACGGAATCGACTCGCATATCCGCTACCGGCACAGGGTGGTTCGGGCGGAATGGTCCTCGGCGGACAACCGCTGGACCGTCACCGCCGACCATGACGGCCGGTCGGTCACCATGACCGCGAACTTCCTGTTCAGCTGCTCGGGCTACTATCGCTACGACGAGGGCTACACTCCGGACTTCACAGGCACCGAACGCTTCCCGGGCCCGATCATCCACCCGCAGCACTGGCCCGCCCATGTCGACGTCGAGGGCAAGCGGGTCGTCATCATCGGCTCCGGCGCCACCGCCGTCACCCTCGGCCCCGCCCTGGTCGAGGAGGGCGCGCACGTCACCATTCTGCAGCGGTCGCCCTCGTACATCATCTCCCTGCCCTCCCGCGACGGCCTCGCCGACCGCGCCCGCGCATACCTGCCCGCGCGCATCGCCTACGGCCTGACCCGGGCCAAGAACGTCGTCCTCAGCACGCTGATGTACCAACTGTCGCAACGCTATCCGAAGCGCATGCGAGCCTGGATCCGCGGCTTTCAGAAGCGCTGGCTGCCCGACGGCTACGACATCGACATCCACTTCAACCCGACCTACGAGCCGTGGGATCAGCGACTGTGCCTGTCGCCCAACGGCGATCTGTTCCGCGCCATCCGCGAGGGGCGGCTGGAGCTGGTCACCGACCGCATCGACACCTTCACCGAGACCGGCCTGCGCCTCGAATCCGGCCGCGACCTCGAGGCCGATCTCATCATCACCGCAACGGGTTTGAACCTCATCCCCTTCGGCGGCGTCGAGCTGGTGGTGGACGGCCGCAAGGTCCACCTTCCCGACACCATGGCCTACAAGGCCACGATGCTCTCCGATGTCCCCAACTTCGCCTTCGTCATGGGCTATACCAACGCCTCCTGGACGCTGAAGGCGGATCTGGTGTGCGAGTATGTGGTTCGCCTGCTGCGCTATATGGATGCCCACGGCTACGCCACGGCGACCCCGGTGCGCGACCCGTCCATCGGCACCGCGCCCTTCCTGAACTTCGAGCCCGGCTACGTGCTCCGCGCCCTCGACATCCTCCCCAAAACGGGCGACCGCGCCCCCTGGCGCCTCTACATGAACTACCTTCGCGACCTCCCCAAACTCCGCTACGGCCGAATCACCGACCACGCCATGCGCTTCGAGCGGGCCTGACTCCAACGGAAGCAAATCCATTGCAGCTCAGGTGATCAGCTCTTCCGGGTGGGGCGACTGACGGGCACCGACCGCCCCGTCTCCAAAATCGACGACAGGACAGGCGGATGCGCGGCCTCGGCTAATTTCCTGGGAATTCGATGGCCGGATCCTGATCCGAGCCGAGCAGGAAGTGACCCGGGAGCACGACGTCCTCGTCGAGTGCGTCGAACTGGGCGATGCGCACCGCCTCCGGCTCGAAGAACACATCGCCCGGCCGCAGCACTACCAGTGGCTCGCCCTCGATCCGGTAGGCCACCGAGCCGGACACGATGCTGCCCACCACGGGACCATTGTGCGTGTGCAGGCCGGCCGCCGTGCCCGCGGGCATGGAGATGCTGCGGGTCTGGATGCGGTCGGTGCGCTTGGCGGACGTCACCGTGACGTCCTGGACGATGGTGCGGGTGACGGCCGAGAAGGATTGGGGCGGAGTGGTTTCCGGCACGCGCCGAGCCTAGACCCGGGGCGTCGATGGCTGACCTGCTGGACCGGTCAGCCCTGGGTGGATTCGAACAACCCCGGAATCGTGAGCGCGTATTCGACATCCGCGCGCGTGCCGAGCATGGTGAGCACCCCGCGGATCATGGTCAGCCGGGCCGCGTCGATGGTGGCCTGATCGGGTTCGCCGTGCGGTGCGTCCGCGGAAATGCGGTAGACGACGAATTCGCAGGTCTGCAACGCGGTATCGAGGTCGAGATCGCTGGGGGCCGGCCGCCCCAGGCCGGTGATCTTGGTGCGCACCAGGACCCGGATGTCGTCGATGGCCTGCTCGCGATAGGCCGATACCGGCGAGCCCGGATCGTGCAGTTCGGCGAACAGCGGCGCCAGCATCCGGCCGTGACCGCCCGCCCAGTGTAGATACGCCTCGATCATATTGATGCCGAGATCGACCGGTTGCTCACTGCGTTCCAGTGCGGACCGGATGCCGCCGACCAGGTCCTCGTTGGAGACCGTGAGCACCGCGTGCAGCGGCTCGACGGCATTGGCGAAATAGCGGTAGAAGGTGGGGCGCGCCAGCCCGGCCTTCTCGATGATCCGCGCCACGCTCAGCCCGCGCGAACCCTGTTCGGCGAACACCTCGGCGGTAGCCAGCACGATGCGGGCGCGCACCTGGTCGGCCTGCTTCTCCGTCTGCGGCGGGCGGCCGCGGCGGCCCGGGGTGCCCTTGCCCGCCGGAGGGCTTGACATGGTGTGCGTCACGTCCATTAATCTAACACCAGTGTTCATGTAACACCGATGTTCAGTTAATAATGGGTTTCACCCGCACCCGACTCCTCGAGAGGGCGACCAATGACGACTGCCCCGCAGCTCGCCGCCGCCGATGCGCTGCCTTTTGACCTGGTCCAGCGCCTGCTCGGCCACGCCCTCGCGGGCGGTGCGCCCTCGGTGGAGGTGTTCGCGCCCGCCACCGGCGCCAAGATCACCGACCTGCCGCAGTCCTCGGTCACCGATATCGAAGCCGCCTTCGCCACCGCGCGCGCCGCGCAGCAGGAGTGGGCGAGGGTGCCGGTCGGGGAGCGGGCCGCACTGCTGGGGCGCATCCACGACCTGGTGCTGGCCGAGCAGGACACCATCCTCGACATCATCCAGCTCGAGACCGGCAAGTCCCGGGTGCACGCCTTCGACGAGGTCTCCGACGTCGCGGTGAACACCCGCTACTACGCGGCCGAGGGCAAATCGATTCTGGCGCACCGCAAGCCGCGCGGTGTCATGCCGGTCCTCACCCAGGTGGAGGTGCGCAACCGGCCCAAGGGCGTGGTCGCGGTCATCTCGCCGTGGAACTACCCGCTCGCGCTGGGCGCCTCCGACGCGCTGCCCGCGCTGCTGGCCGGCAATGCCGTCATCGGGCGGCCGGACAACCAGACCGCGCTGACCCTGCTCTGGGCCATCGACATCGCCGAGCGCGCCGGTCTGCCCAAGGGCCTGTGGCAAGCGGTGCTCGGGCGCGGCGCGGTGGTCGGCACCGAGGTCATCGCGCGCGCCGACTACGTCGACTACACCGGATCCAGCGCCACCGGGCGCACCATCGCCCAGCAGGCGGGGGAGCGGCTCATCGGGTATTCGCTCGAGCTCGGCGGCAAGAACCCGCTGCTGGTGCTCGCGGACGCCGACGTGTCCGCCGCCGCCAAGATCGCGGTGCGGGCCTGCTTCGCCTCCGCCGGGCAGCTGTGCGAATCGATCGAGCGAATCTATGTGCACGACACGGTGTACGACCAGTTCGTTACCGAATTCGTCGCCCACACAAAGAAACTGGGCCTCGGCAAGACTCTCGACTACAGCTACGAGATCGGGTCGCTGACCTTCCCGCGCCAGATCGACACCATCAGCAAGCACGTCGACGACGCGGTCGCCAAGGGCGCCACGGTCCTCGCCGGTGGCAAGGCGCGGCCGGATCTCGGCCCCTACTTCTACGAGCCCACCATTCTCGCGGGCGTGCGCGAGGGCATGACCGTCTACCGCGAGGAAACCTTCGGACCGGTCGTGTCGGTCTACCGCGTGTTCAGCGACGACGAAGCCGTCGCCCAGGCCAACGACACCGCCTACGGCCTCAATGCCAGTGTGTGGAGCCGCGATACCGCCCACGGCCGCGAGGTCGCCGCGCGGGTACGCGCCGGATCGGTGAACGTGAACGAGGGTTTCATCGCCGCGTGGGGCTCGGTGGCCGCGCCCTCGGGCGGGCTCGGCATCTCCGGCACCGGCCGCCGGCACGGGCCCGAGGGCCTGCTGAAGTACATCGACACCCAGACCATCGCGGTGCAGCGGGTGCTGCCCATCGCACCGCTGCCGGGCATGTCGGAACAGCTGTGGGCCAAGACGATGACGCTCTACCTGGGCGTCATGAAGACACTGCGGCAGAAGTGATTCCGCGGTTCATTCGACAGGGGTACAGAGGAGTATGAAGACCGTAGCGGGCAAGAAGGTTCTGGTTACCGGGGCGGCCATGGGCCTGGGCAAGTCGTTCGCGCAGCGCGCGGTGGCCGAGCGGGCCGCCGACGTGGTGCTGTGGGACGTCAACGAGAAGGCGCTGAAGGAGACCGCGGCCGAGCTGGCGGCGCTGGGCGGCAGCCGGATTCACCACTACGTGGTGGACGTGTCCGACCGCGACGCCATCGCCGAGGCGGGTGCTACCGTGCGCGCCGAGGTCGGCGGAATCGACGTGCTGGTCAACAATGCGGGCATCGTGCGCGGCAACGGGTACTTCTGGGAGACCGGCAACCGTGCCGACATCGACAAGACCATGGCGATCAATTCGCTTGCGCCCATGTACATCACGCTCGAATTCCTGCCCGCCATGGTGGCGAACAAGGGCGTCGAGGGCCGCGTTCTGAACATCGCCTCCTCCGCCGGGCTGGTGGCCAACCCCCGCATGAGCGTCTACGCGGCCTCCAAGTGGGCGGCGCTGGGCTGGTCGGACTCGGTGCGCCTGGAGCTCGAGCAGTCCGGCAACGAGCACGTGAAGTTCACGACGGTCTGCCCGACCTACATCAACACCGGAATGTTCGACGGCGCCAAGGGTTTCTGGTTCACCCCCATCCTGGACCAGGAGGAAGTCGTCGACACCTCCTGGACCGAAATGAAGAAGGGCTCCGCCCTGGTAGTCCTACCCTGGACCTCCCGCCTCAACCGCGCCATCTCCGGGCTCCTCCCGCTCAAGGTCCGCGACTTCTACCTCAACACGGTGGGCGTCTACCACTCCATGGACGAATTCACCGGCCGCAAATAGCGATTCGAGCCGGAGCGGCTCGAGTGAGCGAATGATCCAACCGGGTCCCGTGCCGCAGAATCCGCGGTACCGACCCCGGTGCCGTTCCCTGGTCGGGAGGCCGAGGGCTGGGCGAGTGGATCCATTGTTGCCAGGGGTCCTCTATTCCACACCACATCGGCAGCCGCGCCGGGCACCCCGGGCAACCCACCATATTGCCGAGTTGCGTGCGGCTTTGGATCGGATACCGCCGGTACCGATGCGATGGCGATGGAACGCCCTGCCACGCCGCGACTCGCGTGCGGTCCGAAGCGGCGAGGGCACTCGCCGATGAACGCACTGAACTAGCCGACTTTCGTGCGCTTGTAGCGAGCCGGATGATCTTCTGGGAGTCCATGAAACGTGTTCTAATCGAGATGTTTGGCGAGTCGGAAACAGAGGGGGCCGATCGAGGTGGTTTCGTTCTTCGTGGCGCGAGACGGGCGGTACCAAGCGCATGGCTTCGGGGTCAGTCAGTGGTCATCGAAACAGGTGAACGGGCCGGCGGTGTGTGGACTGTTGGCGCGTCAGCTGGAAACGCATTGCCCCGCAGAGGGCTTCATACCCGCGCGGCTGACAGTCGATATGCTGCGGCCGGTACTCAACGAACCGATCGCGGTGCACAGCGCCGTCATCCGCGAGGGCACGCGGGTAATCGTCGCCGATGCCTCCATCGTGCAGCAGGGCGAGCTCCGGGCGCGGGCGAGTGCGGTCTTCCTCGCTTCAGCTTCCGCGGCACCGGGTGAAATGTGGCAGCCGCAGGCGTCATTGCCCGCACCGCAGGCTCGGCTGACATCGCCGGACGGCGAGCCGCCGTTGCTCAAGTGCGGTGAGTCGGAGTGGACCGACAACTTGACGTCAGGCCGGAATGCCGATCGTAAGGTGCTGTGGCAGAACCTCATTCCCTTGATTGAGGGCGAACCGATCTCCCCGTTTCAGCGAGCAGCTGCGATGGGAGACGCCACGAATTTTGTCTGTCATTGGGGATCTGCGGGGATCGGCTACATCAATACCGACATGACCTTGACGCTGTCTCGGTTGCCCGAGGGCCCCGAGCTCGGGCTTCAGGCCCAGGATCAGGTCACCGGCGACGGTATCGCGGTCGGCACCGCAACGCTCTACGATCGCGTCGGCCGGTTGGGCACCTGTGTGGTGACTGCCGTCGCAGATGCCCGTCGGCCAATGTCGGTCGCACGCCACGCGTCGGCCGCACGCTGATCAACCAACATCCCCATCCCGCAACACGTACCGCGCTTGCCACACCGGCCAGTGCGGCGCAGATGACGATGAGACCGACTGCGGCACAGGAACATCCGCTACTGTCGAGTGCAGGACGTTGTGGGTTGGCATGAAGATGGTGTGGTCACTAGTTCACGCGACGCACGTACAGCTGCTGGGTGGTTCGGGCAACTAAATCTAAAAGTGAACCTGCCGGTGGGTGTTTGCTACCGCGGTGACGGAAGATACTCCGAGGACGCCGTATTCGTCATAGAGTGTGGCGGACCCGATAGCGATGCCGTCCGCCGCGTGTTGTCCGTTCGATTCCAGGCCCAACCCGTCCGATTCGGGCATTCGGTACAGGTTCAGGGTGACATCGACGTTGATGAAGGGCACGCTGTCCCCGTCCCAGTTGGTGATGAAACTCGTAGCCTCCGCCAGCGTGGCGACACGAGTGAAGGGGGTCGCCTTCTCACCTGCGACAGCGGAGATCATCGTCGGTGTCCACATCCGTTTGCGGGCATTGTTCCGGTGGTCAGCGAAGTTGGCCGACCAGTCGTCTGGATACCCAGCGCTGCTCAACATCGGCGCCGGCGCGATCGCCTCCCCAGAGCTCACTACGATGCCCGGGCGCGAAAATTCCGAAGCGGATGTCCAGGCATTGCCATCTGCCCTGTCCGTGTCCAGGGGACGAACGAACAGCGCCGAGGCCCGGACGACCACGCGATCCGACTGGAGCAGCTCCAAATGTAAGAGCGTCACTCGCGTGCTCGATCGGACGAGTTCGGTCCGCGTTCGAATCGCGTCGAACGTGGTCGGCCTGACGAAGTCGAGAGTGAGCCGGCATCCGGCCGCCTCGATCGGGCAGTGGCGCTCCGCTTCCCGGGCGGCGAGCGCAGTCAGCGCTTGGCCGCCGATCGTGCCGTGTCCCCATGGTCCCCGTGCTGCTTCGAGCGGAACGAACCCATCGTCGAGGGGTTCGAAAAACCCGGCTCGCGAATTCTCCGCACCTGTCATCTCCCGCGCCCCTCCCGGTCTTCTTCCGCATCGCGGCGATGCTCATCGAGATACTAGAACACGTTTCATAGCCTGATCGATCACAGACCTGGAACGTTCTGCGGCGCAAGGAAATCCACACGCCGCGATATCGCGCCGCGGCGGACCATGGCGGTGATCGATTCCCGGTCTCACCGCACCGCCGAGTCCATCGGCACCGAATCCGGTCCGTCGCCTGTAGCCGATGAGCTCGTGAGAAGGCGCGGCGGTGCTGATCGTGGATTTCGTCGGATCCTTCTTGTTGGTGCAGCTGACGCACTTCGGTTCAGGACCTGGCGTTATATCTAATGTGAGATATCGTTGTAGGTATGAGCGAGGAGGTGAGCCAGTCGCCGGGCGAGGAACCTCTCCCGGTGCTACCCGGGTTCCGGGAGATGGCGCTGCGCAAGATGTCGGAGGATCGTGCGCGGCTGATCGCTGAACTGGTGGAGCGGCGGCGGGCAGCGGGGTTGTCGCAGATCGAAGTTGCCGCCCGTATGGGTACGTCGCAGTCGGCGGTGGCGCGGTTGGAGACGGAGAACGTCGATGTGCGGACCTCGACGCTGCAGCGGTATGCCGCTGCGGTCGACAGCCGCATCACGTTGCAAGTGACGAGTACGACAGCTGAATCGAATCGGATCGGAGAACAGCCTTGAGAATCGAGACGAGCACACCTACTTCTCAGTGGCAGCCTTGGCCGTCGGAGTTTCCGAACTTCTACCCGGCGAAACGTGAACAACCGCAGCCTGTTCCGGCCCCGCCGCCCTCGACGCAGGTATGGATCGATCCTCGCCCGGAGGGACCGGCGGATGCGTTGCTCATGCAGCGGACGGTCATCGCGCGCGGGCATTTGGACGCCGCGGCTGCCACCGAGCTGTGCGCTCGATTGCTGACGCTGGACGCTGAGAGCGCCCGACCGATCCGGCTCGAAATGTACGGGCTGGAAGCGGATCTGCTCGACGCCAGCACTGTCACCGATGTGCTGGACGTGCTTCGCGCGCCCGTCAGCGCCTATGTGAGTGGCACGCTCGGCGGCGCAGCGCTGGGACTGCTCGCATCGTGCGAGCACCGCTACGCCTACAGGAGTGCCCAGTTCGTGTTGCGGGAGCCGTCGGTGCGTCTGGATGGCGGACTCAGTCGTGTCGAACCACGACTCGAACACGCGCGAGCCATGTTCGACACACTGCTCGCTCGACTGGCGGAACTCACCGGACGCGACACAGATCGGATCCGTCATGACCTCGAACAGCAACGGACACTCACCACCTCCGCCGCTGTCGAGTACGGGTTGATCGAGGGCCCCGCAGCCCGCGAGCAGCCGCGCTGAACGCACAAGCCGGTCGACTCCCCGGTCCGAACGAGCATCCACCAAGATCAGGGGTGCTCGTTCGGCGTCGATAGCACCACGGAAATGGAACTGAGCGTCTCGGACGACCAGACAAATCAGTTTCCGGACAGTCGGCCCCGGGTACCGGTCAGAGGCTGACGCGCGCAGTCTGAACGCGCAAATCGCACCTCTGACAAGGCTTCTCGTCGAACGAGGCCAGCACAGCCTCGGAACCAGTTCACGGCCCACCCGTAGCGGATCGCGCGATTCCGAATCGAGAAGCCATGTGGCGCAAGCCATCAACTCAGGCCGGGTGTCGGCCTGTGATATTCATAGTGGTGGAGCGGCCCTTGCGAGAGGCGGGGCCACGGAGCTATGACCGCGATAGCCAGATCTGGTGCGATCGCACTCGATGACTGGACGCACGACCATATGCGCTATGCCGCGTAGTCCGCGGCCCGAACCGGCCGGCGCGGGCCTGTGGAAGATCGATGGGCCGAGCGTTTCACAGGTGCCCGCACACACAGGCCGACGAGTGGATGTCAGCGGGCAAATTTTGCGACGGCCTGCGCGGTGACCGGGGTGAAGAGGTTGATCAGGTTGCCGTCGGGGTCGCGAAGCAGCAATGACCGATTGCCCCACGGCATCGTCGTGGGCTCGTTGACGAAATCGTCGACCGTGTCCCGCAGGCGCTGGTAGTCGGCATCGACGTCGGGGACCAGGAACTCGATGATCGCGGTGTGGTTGTCGGCTGGGTGCGCGCTGCCGGCCGCGAACAACGCGACGGTGCGGGTGCTTCCGATCGCGAGTGTGCCGGACGGTGTGACGATTTCGGCGAAATCCGGTGTAGCCCAGGTGGCTTCGACACCGGTCAGGTGCTGATAGAAGCCGACCAGTCGTTGGATGTCGCCGGTGATCAGACGGATCGAGACGAGATTCATCGCGTACTCCTGTTGTTGGTTGGGGCGGAGGGTTCGCCGCCCACAGGCCACGTTAGAGCCGATACCGGACAGTTTCCGCCCGGTATAGATGAGAGAATTTCCTGATGACGCGCCCCACCGCCCGAGTGCTGGCACTCCTCGAGCTGTTGCAGGCCGGCGGCACCCACACCGTCGGCGAACTCGCCGGACGGCTCGGCGTCGATGAACGCACCGTCAGGCGATACGTCACCCATCTCACCGACCTGGAGATCCCCGTTCGATCGGTGCGTGGCCGCTACGGGGGATACCGCCTCGCTCGGGGGTACCGAATGCCGCCGCTGATGCTGACCGATGACGAAGCGGTGGCTGTGTTGCTCGGACTCCTCACCAGCCGCGGCGTCGGTCAATCGACAACAGCCGCCCACGCGGCCGAGAGTGTGACGGCCAAACTCCGTCGCGTCCTGCCCGCACGCCTGACGGCGCGGCTGGACGCACTGATCAACACCGCCGAATTCACCGCCGACGCCCGCTCGGAGGTTGCCGTCGAGACCGCGGTCCTCCTCCAGCTCGCCGAGGCCACCCGCGAGCGCCAACCGGTCGCGATCGGTTACACCGACCGGAACGGGCGTCGCAGTGAGCGGACCGTACATCCGTACGGGCTCATCGCCCACTCCGGCCGGTGGTACCTGACGGGGATGGACAGCAACAGTGACGAACTACGTCAGTTCCGGCTCGACCGCATCACGGCGGTGACAACACTGCCCGGAACGTTCACTCCGCCAGCGGGATTCGAGCCGACCGCGCATCTGCTGTCCGCACTTGCCACGGCGCCCTATCGGTATGAGGTCTCGATCCGAGTTCAGGGCACCCTCACCCAGGTCCGCCCACTGCTCCCCGCGGCGATCGCGACCGTGCACGAGATCGACTCACCACCCTCTGACACCCACCCGTGGGTCCGGGTCAGAATCCGAGCCGAACAACTCGACTGGATTCCCCCCGTCCTGGCCGGCCTGAACCGCCCGTTCGTCATCGAACACCCCGACGCACTCAACGACGCCGTGCGCGCCTTGGCCCGCCGACTCATGGCAGCCGCCGACGGTCCATCCGAAGCCCACCTGTAGACCCGTGTCGCCACACAGCGCGAACGCACGGAAGACCGCCACCCGCGCCGTTCGACCTGTCGGCGCGCGGCGCCGGAAGCCCAACGGCCCGAGCGCCGTACGGAGGCCGGTAGCGCACGCAAATGCCAAGCTTCGGCCGACCGGTGCAATCCCGCACAAGCCGCTGTAAAACAGCAATTTCGCGTCAATTCCTCAGCTGTAGTGCGCGTTTAGAACGGTTGGGTTGGCCGTTCATGCGCGCATGGCAGCGTGCTCGTCTCCCGCTGGTCGTGTGGTTAGAGCCGGCTGCGGGGCCTGCCGCGCGAGCGCACGCAGATGCCGAAATCCCTTGCTTCGTGGTCCGTCTGGATGTTCGGTCTGTCATGGGCTACCGTGTGGTCGATCGCGACTGGCGTTGCGTGGGCCGACCACGAGGAAGCGCAGTTTCGGAGCGTCGTACGCCTGGGTGCTCCCCATCTCGAGACGAGAGAGGGGGTGTGGCAATGGACTTGCGCTACGGCATGAATCCACATCAACACGCGCGGGTTTCGGCTGGCGGTGACCATGTTCGAGTGGTGCACGGTGCGGCGTCGATGATCAACTACCTCGATGCGCTCAATGCCTGGCAACTGGTCGCCGAGGCCAGCCGCGCCACAGGCAAGGCGGCTGCGGCATCGTTCAAGCACGTCTCACCAGCCGGTGCGGTGCTCGCCGGAGACCTCGATGAAACCATGCGTGACAGTTGGGGATTGGGCGACAGCTCGGTCGGCCTGATCACGGCGGCCTATGTGCGGGCGCGCGACGCCGATCCTCGTTCGTCCTACCGCGACATGATCGCGGTGTCCGAACCGGTTGATCTCGAACTCGCCGAACTGTTGGCCTCGGCCGTCTCCGATGGCATCATCGCGCCGGGTTATGCCCCCGGAATCGTAGCGGCACTGGGTCGCAAGAAGGGCGGGCGATTCGTCGTATTCGAGATCGATCCCGCATTCCAGCCACCCAAGCCGGAGGTTCGAACTGTCTTCGGCGTCAGCTTTGTACAGGGCCGCGACATTTGCCGATCACCGAAGATCTGCTGCATGTGGCTGTCGGCGACCCCATCAGCCGCAACGCGACGATCGATGCACTGCTCGGCATGGTGATCGCCCGGTACACCCAGTCCAATTCCGTCGTTTACGTCCGGGACGGCATGAGTATCGGTGCCGGACAGCAGTCGCGAATCGACTGCACATTGCTCGCCGGAAGTAAGGTACGCACCTGGTGGATGCGGCGACACCCCGCCGTTCAGCAGATACCACTGCCTGCGACGATGGCGCGTCAGCAACGGTTGAATTGGCAGATCTCGACCGCCGCAGGCACTCTCACTCCCGCACAATCGCGTGAGCTCGTCTCGAGCCTCACCCGATCCCACAGGTTCCTGGAAAAGGCTGAACGGGTCAGCTGTGCTCATCAACTCGCGGGCGTCTCACTGGTCTCCGACGGGTATCTCCCGTTCCGGGACAACATCGACGTTGCTGCCGAACACGGGGTTGAGCTCGTCATCGAGCCGGGTGGTGCTCTCCAATCAAATGTCATCGCCGATGCTTGCCGCGAACACCGCATCACCCTCGCCCGCACCGGAATTCGACTCTTCCACCATTAATTCGCGGCGACTGCTGAGACCCATCGATCGCAATCATCCGCCGGTGCCGCATACCCCGCTGGCCGAACCGGCCGGCGCGAGCGCTCCGAAGATCAACGGGCTGAGGTCATCTCACCCGACTGGGCGTGCAGCAGTGCACGGAAATGCCGAATATCGAGCGCGTCGCCACCGGCCTCTGATGTCGTATGGCCCAGTTCGGGTTCGATCGGTGCGGGGGTTCTGGCGTCGGGGCAAATAGCATCAGGGCGGCCGGCAACAGCACCCGTGCCCTAGCGACGGCCATTGGCGAGTTCCGCTCTGTTGGCGGTGTGGCGTCGCCGCGCCCGATTTCAGCGCTGGACGTGTCGTGGCGATTATGCGGACGTATTTACTCCGCGGTCCAGTCCGCGCACGGGCATCAAATGTGACGAAGTCGAACCGTGAAACGTGATGCAGGTCATTGCCCGAGACGGCGTGGTTGGGCATCGTCGTCAATTCGTTTTTGGAAAGAACCTGGTTGGAGATGCCCAAATGGCCGACCACAATTTTGCTTACGACCTCACGCTGGACGAGGTACGACGGCGCAGCGCCGTCCTCGAGGCGCTCGGTGACGACTGGGATCCGGTCGCGGTACTCGCCGAGGAAGAACTGGCGTACGACATGCTGTACTCGAACCTCGACGATGAGCAGCAGCGGATCTACGACGAACTCGTCCAGGCCGGGATCCTGCCGGATCGGGCGATGCGCCCCATCGCCGACTGATCTCACCGCGTAGCCCGAACCATGACCAGTGTTCGGCCGGTTGCCTCCAGCGAGTGGCGACCTGGCCGCTCCGGCTTTCGGCTGAGCTTCGTGAGCAGAGGATGCGCAGTATTGGCGATCACTCGGCGATCAGGTTGGCCGAACCCCGAGACCGCGCGACGTCGAGCCCTACAGCTCACTGCGATCGACCGAGTCGGTTTTACGGCCATTGCCAGTAGCGAAGACCCGCACCTACGCCGAGAGTTTCGCGGGTGGGTCCAGGACGGATTCACCATCGTCGGCCAGGCGATGCGCGAAGTGGCAGCCGCTCGAGGGAACATCCCACCGGGCACCTGGATCGAATCCTGGCCGGGACCCGGCCCTGACACCGGTCTTACGAAGCCGATGAGCGGTATTTGTCCCCTCCGGGTCGCACCGCGGCGCTTGGGCGCATCAATCAAGTTCGTTGGGCCCAAATGGCGGCTGATACATCTCGGCGATCCGAGCAACCCGCAGACCGGGGTTCGCGCGGACTGCGCTCTCATCGATGATGCCTCCGGCCCGAGATCCATTGGTGCCAGCGCAATCCGACGTGACAGACGAGCGTGTCTACCTCTGTAGTCCGTAGTAGACGGATGTCCTGTAGCGCCGCGGACCACGCTGACCGATCTGGCCAGCGTGGCACGACGGAAGATTCACTGGCGGCGCCCATCCGAGGTCGGCCGAACCCGCACCGAATATCGGATACAGGGTCGGCCATCGGTGGGTGAGTTGATCGACGACGAGCACCCTGAGCTCGACACCCCCACCGCGCCGGCCGCGCTCGATCGCTATCCGAAGGCTGCCGTGTTGGTGTTTCGGGTGCTGATGTGCATAGGGGACTGGCCCGTTGGGGCCACCGGTGAAGGAGAATTGGGGGCGGATCGGCGTGGTGGTCGCCGGGTTCATCTCGACGTGCTGGGCGATGGTGGCCAGTGCGAGGACCGCTTCGGTGTTGGCGAAGACGGTCTGAATGTCCGGAACTGCCGCTGACCGTTCTGGCCGGACCGGCTGACTCGGGGTGGCTGGCGGCGAGACCGACTGCGGCCCAGAGATATCCGTTACTGCCGGATGCTGTGCGGTTACAACCGCGATATTCTTTTGCTCGCTGAACCGATCCGCGGCTACCGTCGTCCGGATGGGGCGCACCGTCGTTATCGGCGACATCCACGGCTGCTTCGATGAGCTACTCGAGCTACTCGGGAAGGTCGAACTCACTGGAGACGATCTCCTCGTCAGCGTCGGTGACCTGGTCGACCGCGGCCCGAAACCACACGAGGTGGTCGGCCTTTTTCGTGAACGCCCGAACTCGGTGGCGGTCATGGGCAATCATGAACGCAAACACGTCCGCGGGATCTTCTCCTACGCGCAGGAAATCACCCGGCTGCAGGTCGGCGATGGTTATGCCGACATGGTCGACTGGATGCGGACGCTTCCGTGCTACTTCGAAAACGAACATGTCCGCGTTGTCCATGCCGGTATGGTGCCCGGCATCCCGCTCGCCGACCAGCGTGCGGAGGTCCTGTGCGGTTCCACTCGCGGTGAGCGCGAACTCAGTGCTCTGTTCCCGGACAGCGTCTGGCACGACCACTACACCGATGCCAAGCCAATCGTGTTCGGACACCACGTAACCGGCAACGAGCCACTGATTCGCGACAGCCGGATCTTGGGCCTGGACACCGGGGCCTGCCACGGCGGAACCCTGACCGCACTCAGCCTGCCGGACTTCGCGATTCACTCGGTGCCGGCATATAGCGATCACTGGTCAGAGGTCAGGCGCCAATGGCAGTTGCCGGTCCTGAAAACCAAACCGTGGGCCGACTACACCTGGCCGGAACTGAGCGAGGCAATCGCACGATTCTCCTCGACATCCGATGCCGCCACCCACGCCTGGCTGACAGCGGTCGAGGAATGGGCAGCCGAGCTCCAGTCGGCGTTCCCCGCTCTGGTCGCCGCCGCCCACCACACCGCCGACGGACTCGACACCGATCAGCTACGACAGCATCCCGCCGCACTGTTCCTGTTCCAAGCCCGCCACGACAGGCTTGATCTGCAAAGCCTGACCCGGCAGTGCGCCACTCCCCGCAGAACGATAAATCTCGCAACCGCACTGGATTTCGACGTGCCCCAACTTCCCCGATAGTCGAAACACTCGGGTCATTTCGGCCCGATTACGGCACAGCCGCAACGCATTTTCATGCCGCTGGTCGCGCGACTGCGGGGTCTGCCATGCCAAATTGAGTGCCTCTTTGCTTCGTTTGCTTCCCCGCGCCGAGCTCGAGAACACTCGGACCCTTGGTCTTCGACGATCGACTGTACGGCGCCGTCGTCGGAGAAGAACTCGTCGCGGACACGGAAATCGATTGCGGCAGGACGGAATTGAGCTGCCGTCGCCTGGGCTTGAAGTGAGCCTCCTTGTCTCGCTGGTCCTTTTGGCGGCGGCATCCGGCCTTTTCAATGGCAACCACGATAAAGGCTTGGTCTGAAACTGACAGAAGCTTTGATGTTCGATACCGGCGTTCTCCAACTGACTTGCCGGCGTGATCGCTGATGGCTTGTAGATGCCGCATCCCACTTCTATCCTTACGAACAGAGGGGGCGGACCCTGCGGAGTAGAGATGATCTACGACAATCTGCTCGCGCTCACAGCGCGGGCACCGATCACCAGCGGATTGCGGCAGGGTGAAGCATTTACGCCCTACGCCGCTTTGGTCGAGCGGATCGACCGGCTCGCCGCCGGCCTTATCGACCGTGGCATCGGGCGCGGCGATCCCGTTGCCCTGCTGATTCCGAACTCGCCAGATCTTTTCGTGACCGCCCACGCGCTCTTCGCCATCGGCGCCATCGCGATGCCTCTGGGCGAGACGGCCACGCGATCCGAACTTGCCGCACTCGCGCAGAAGACCGGACCCCGCGCAGTCATCTCAACTCCCGGTCTTGCCGCTGTTGCCGAGACCCTGATCGCAGATGCAGCCCCCGGCATCCCCCTGCTTCTGACGAGCGCCCTTCCTGAAGGAAGCGCAACCCCTCGGCTGCCGAAACTGGGAGGCGATACAACGGCGCTCTACCTCTTCTCGTCCGGCTCGACCGGGTTGCCCAAGGTGGTGCCGCACACCCATGCCGAGCTCGTCGCTGACGGTGAACGGGCCAGCACAGCCTGGGAAATTCAGCCCGACGATATCGTCGTGGACATTCTGCCGGGCAACTTCTCGCTGGGCTTCTTACTGGGCGCTACGCAAGCCGTCGCCGGCGGTGCAACGACGCTCTATTGGAGCGATCGCCTGCCACTGGCGCTTTCGCGCAAGAAGCTGCTCGACACCATGGTCCGCGAGCGCGTCACCGTCATGGGCGCCGTTCCGGCAATGTACGAAATCGTCACCGGTCAGACCGGCAGTTTCGACCTCAGGATGCGCCTGGCCTTCTCGGGCGGCGTCGCGCTGAAACGGCCGATCTTCGAAGCGGTGCGCGAGCGCCTCGGTACCCCACTTCGTCAGGATTACGGCTCGACCGAAGCGAGCATGTTCTCGCACAACAACTCCGCCGATCTCGACGCGAACTGGGCCTCGGTGGGCAAGCCCGCGGGCGACGCCAGGGTCCGCATCGTCCCGTTCGATACCGAATTCGGCCCATCCGTCGGTGAAATGGAAATCAGATCATCCTCGCTCATGCAGGGCTATCTCGGCGATGCCGTGGCCAATGCCGAGGCGTTCGATGAGGGCTGGTTCCGGACCGGCGATCTTGCCTCGCTCGATGAAGAAGGTCGCATCTTCATCCGTGGCCGCAGCAAGCTGCTGATCGAGGTATCCGGCTACAAGATCGACCCCATCGAGGTGGAGGAGACGCTCATGGCCTTGCCTGCTGTCGCCGAAGCCGCAGTGGCGGGTCTCCCGGACTCGCGCAACGGCAATCGGCTGATCGCGTTCGTCGTCAAAGGGGCGGAGGTGTCGGCCGATGAGTTGATCCGCTATGCCCGCGAAAGGCTGTCGGTTCAGAAGGTCCCGGACGAGATCGCGTTCATCGACGCACTGCCGCGGAGCGCGGCCGGCAAGGTGCTCCGCGCGCGGCTGCGTGAGCTCTAGGCGAGCTGAGCCGCTCGCTGCGAGACATAGGCCGCTATGTTCGCAGGCGATTCGAACAGCTCCGGCCGTATCTCCGTGTCCGGGATGCTGATCTCGAATCGCTCCTCGAGGAAATGCACAAGTTTTACCAAACTGATCGAGTCCAGCAGGCCTGCCTCGAGCAAAGGGGTCTCGCGATCGACCGGCGCACCGCCGGTTTCGGCCACCATGGCGGATATATACTCGACTATCGGTCGTTCGACATCGTTCATCACTAAGTCCCTTGTGTAGTCGGCATGTTAGCCAATTTCAGCGCGACCTGGAAATGGTATTCGAAAACGTGGGAGGAAGGCTTGGGCGATACACGCCCGCTGGGCGAAAAGGAACAGCTGCTCAGCCATTTGCATGCCCATGGCGGGCTGATCACCATGCAGGTGCTGCATGTGCGCGGCCGCCTCGATCCGGCGCTGGTGAAGCGCGCGCTCGCCTGGCTACAGAACCAGCACCCTATCCTTCGCGCTCATGTCCGCTACGGCAAGATGGTCTGGCGGCACATACCGTTCTTCGCCTATCGCCAGCCCTGGTTCGACACCGAGGGCACGACGGAGATCCCGCTGAAGGTGCTCGAGGACACCGACCCGGACGCTTGGCGCACGGTTTTCGCCGCTGAGATCCGCACACCGATCCCGAAGGGCAACCATCCGCGCTTGCGGATAACGCTGGTGCGGCAGTCGCCCGACGCCGACCTCAACCACATCGTCATTTGCGCCGATCACGCGACGCTCGACGCCCAGTCCGCCAACATGCTCGCTCGCCAGCTTCTCGAATTCCTCGCCGATCCAGCCGCGGCGCAACTGAAACCCCCGCTCGACACCACGCTGCCCCCGTCGATCGAGGACAGCCTGCTCAGCAAGTCCGGCAGTGGCAAGAAGACCACCTATACGCCGGCCATTCGGCTACCCAAGCAGGCGGTACCCGACCGGAAGAAAGAAACGCGTGTAGTGGCACGGCACCTCGAGCCCGTCGTAACGGAAACGCTCATGGATGCCGTCAAAGCCAACAGAACGACGCCTCACGGTGCGGTAACGGCAGCCTTCCTGCTTGCCATGCGCGAGCGGTACAGGCTCGATGCCATGACCGTGTTGACCACGGTCGACCTTCGTCGCCTCAGCAGACTCGCGCGGGCGCACGAGACCTTCGGTTGCTATGTCGACATCCTGCGCACCGAGCACCCGATTACCGACGACTTTTGGGCAACCGCCCGTGACGTCTCGTTCAAGCTGATCGCCGCCCTGGCGAAGGACCACGAGTCCGCCTCGATGATGAAGTTCCCGGGATGGGAAGTGTATCGGCACGAAGTCGGCCCAGGGATCCGGCACGACCGGCGCCTCGACGGACTTGCTGTGACCACGACCGGCGATTCCGGCCTGCAGGCCGCCTACGGCGACTACACGCTCGAGGACGTCACCAGAGCCGTTTCGCTCGACATGTTCGGCCCGTCACTGTTCGTGATCGCGAACGAGCGGCTCGGTGGCCTCGATCTCAGCGTCGGGTACTCGGCACTTGCGATGAGCGACGATGAGGTGTGTCGGCTCACCGACAACGCGGTGGCCCGGCTCGAGCTGGCTGGATAAGACGCCACGCCGACCGCGGCACACCCCGCGTCGTGGACGAGGTCCCGGAGACCGGCCCGGCCGGCCGCCGAGTCATCCTCTGGCGCGGGCGGATTCGAGTCCTTCGAGGGTGGCCTCGCTGATGAGATCGTTCGCCGGCCGACCCGTCGATGCGATCGAAACCGTGCCGTCCGCTGAGCGTAGAGGCCCGATTGTGCCGCTTCCCTCGTGGATTGCCGTGCGCCTCGGCTAGTCGATCTGGTGCGGGACCGTCAGATGCTCGGCCGTCAGAGGTCGAATCGCACGGCCAATACCATCTTGATGAAGTCGAGCATTTCGGTGGTCACCGTCCCGTCGTAGGTCCCGGCCTCGAGTACCGCTCGCACGCAGGGTATGAACCGGTGTACCGCGAGCACGCGGCCTTCGTCCCAGCCCACCGAGAAGATCCGCAGATCCTGCGGCATCTCGCGGGCGTCGACCACCGGCACCGCCAGGGCGACATCACGATGGCGCAGAAGCGCCTGGCCATCGACGATTACCACTGTCAGATAGCCGTCACCGGCTGCGATGGTGTAGGTGTCGCCCTGGCGCAGTTCCCTCACAGGGGCATGCCCATGCCGATGCGCACCAGGTCGGCATCACTGTATTTCGGTGGGTTGTCCTGCTCGTGTGCGGCGATGCGCCGCAACTCCTTGTCCGCGAGCCGCTGGAGAACGGCCCGGTTGATCTCGGCACTGACGTTGCCGTCGGCACTTTCGCGCAGGGCCTCGGCGGTCGCGTCCGGGAGGCTGATGTTCAGTTTCGCCATGCCACCACGGTAAAGCGTGACGCTTTACTGTGGCAACTGCTCGCCGTGCCCGCGTCGCGTCAGCAACCCTGCAGGGGATAGCAGCCGGGCGGGAATTGGCGGGTTGCCGGTGCGTTGGTGGACGGCTCTTGTTCGGGCTGGGTAGCAGGTTCCGGGATACCGGCCTGGCTCGTTCTGGTGGGATGGGCGGCCGGATGGTGGGGCATGGCGGAGATATTCGTCCCGACGGACACGTCAGCTGGGTAGGCTCGATCGAGGACATCGTGCATCAGGGGAAACAGTGCTCAGATGATGTCGGCGACACATAGGGGGCTCGAATCAGCCGCGGCCGGTACCTAACTTGACATAGCGCACATTGCATAATAGATGTATCGGCGATACATCGTATACGTTGTTGCCCAACCCCACAGGCGACATCCACGATGCCTCAGCTCGGTCAGGCAGCAGCCGGGTTCCCGGGGTGATGCCACAGCCCAGGCAGCACGCGGGGTGCTGATGTTGCAGAAACTGCCGCAAAAAGGTTCGGCGTCAGCCGATTTCACATGCTTCACACTCGGGCCGGGCGGCTGGCCGGCTATTCCAGGTCGGCGATCGACGCATTCCCGACCCGGGTGTAGCGGCACGCGGATCGTGACCCTGCCGACGTGGCGACCGAGACGGCGTCCGGGCTTCGCGCAACTTCCGCATGCGCGTCCCTGTCAGGGGCGAGCAACTCCTTCAGCGGCACCGACGTCATGCAGACGATAACCCCCGTCGGCGGCGGGTCGGGCGAGTAGGCGGGGCCCGGGGGTCGCGGCCTCGCGCGATAGCGACTCCCGTGATGTCGTCTGAATCTGCTGTCACACTGGGGTTTTCAACAAGTTCCCCGGAGTGAAAGTGAACGTGACCAATGGCTAACCCGGAGAGTATGCGGGCAATGGAGTCCTTACGCCACGATCTGCTGATTTCCGGCATCGCTACGTCACGGATGAAGCTCCACGTGATGCGGTCGTAGACGCCGTTGGCGTGTTGACCGCCGCGGTAGCGCCAGCGTCGCTGCAGGATCCCAGCCATGCAGGTGATGGCCGACTCGGCCCGGTGCCTTCATCGATCCGCCGGCCGGATTCAGTTCACGGGCACCGTGTGGCGGTCGATGACGTCGTCGATCGGTCGGCCGGCGGCATCGTGGCTCGCGGGTTCGATGCCGTCGAGGATGGTGTCGAGAATGGCGGCGCGGTCGAGGGTGGCTGGGAGGCGGTGGGATTCGCGGGCGCTGACGATGACCGCGTGCAGCACGGTTGCGTAGACGCGGGAGCGAGGGACGGTCAAACGCCAACCGTGGCGTTCGCGGTAGCGCAGACGGGTTTCGATGGTGTCGAGGACGTCCTGGATGACCTGGATCTCGATCAGGTCCGGGTCATCGCAGGGCATGGCGACCACCGAAAAGCAGTGTGCTGTAGCCGAATACAGCGGCCCGTAGCAGGGTGAACAGGGATTTGTGCGCGGTCGGCGGTGTTCGCGCCGCACGGGGCTCGGGGACCATGCGCCCGGATGCGACCAGGGCGGTGCGCGCCCGCCACCGCACCGCACAGCTCTCGACTCCGCATTGGAGATGCAGTTGCATCGCGATATGTGCTTGTGCGGCAGTCAGTTCGCCGGGATCGGAGTAGCACGACCACAGCCCGCGCACCGAATACCCGACCGTAGCGCTCTCGATCGATGGGGGTGCGGTGTCGGCGGCTTGTCGCTTCTCTCGTTCGATGCGGTCGATGATCGCCTGCACAGACCACGGGTTGTTGCCGGACATAGTCACCTACCTGTGTGTCGTCGTTGGAGCCCAAGCACACCACCGTGGGCGTTTCTGAAAACGCGGAATCTGAATATTCAGATTAGGTAGTCTGAAATCCCAAGGCGGGATGCGGATCCAAGGCGATCCAGCATTCAGATTCTGTTGGCGGATGTATTCACTTTTCAGGGGGAGCATCGATGGCAGAGGATGTGTCGCCGACCCTGTTGCGGCGGCAACTGGGCAGGTTTCTGCGGGAACGGCGTCAGGCGACCGGGCTGACCCTTGAGCAGGCCGCGGTCCAGGTTCAGCTCAGCTTCAACGCATTACAACGACTCGAGGCCAGTCGCACGGTCAAGCCGCGCCGGCAGGACGTGCGGGAGCTGTGCATGCTCTATGAGGTGGATGCCGACGAGACCGAGCAGGCGGTCGGTCTGGCGTTCCGGGCGGCGACGGCCAAGGACGAGGACGGGATCTTCTCCCTCGGCGGGCTTTTCAGTGATGCGTTCAACATGTATGTCGGCATGGAGCGTTCCGCCCGCCGTCTGGTCACCTATCAGGAACAGATACCCGGACTGCTGCAAACGTCTGACTACGCGCGTGCGGTTTTCCGCGCCTTCCCGGGCTTCGAGAACGATGAAGACATCCAGCGGCGCATCGATATTCGGTTGAAGCGTCAGGTGATCGTGACCCGGAAGGCCAATCCGCTGGCGGTCGAAGTGTTGCTGAACGAAGCGGCGCTGCGTCGGGTCGTTGGTGGCAAGCGGGTGATGGCCGCACAGCTCAAGCATCTCGCCGACCTGAGTACCAGGTCGAACGTGACCTTGCGGGTCCAACCGTATGCGGCCGGCTACACCTGGGGTTTCCAGCACGGCCCGTTCGTGCTGTTGGACTTTGGCACCGACGCCAGGAACAACCAGGTCGAGCCGCCGGTCGTCTACGTCGAGGGTCGGCTGACCAGCGATCTGTACGTGGAGAGGCTCGAGGACGTCCAGCGATACAGTGAGTTGGCCGAGGCCGTTCGGGCAAAAACGCTGGATGAAGTGCGAACGCGAGACCTGGTCCGCCAGATAGCAAGGGAGTTCGATCGTGAACGGTGACCTGTCCGGGGCACGCTGGTTCAAGAGCAGCTACAGCGAAACCGGTTCCCAATGTGTAGAGGTCGCGTTTCTCGATTCGGGCAAGGTCGGGATTCGTGACTCCAAGAACCCGACCGGCCCAGCGCTGGTGTTCGCCCCCAGTGAGTGGGACGCCTTCACCGCCGGTGTGGTGGCCGGGGAACTCGACTCTCCCGCCTGATCCGGACCGGCCGGATCCAGTTCTCCGGCAAGATAGCGTGGCTCGGTGGCGGGACAGCGCGATGAGCCCTGGGCGCCACGGGGATTTGGTAGCGGATTGATATGGCCCGCGTGGGAAAGCTCGCGCGGGCCATGGTCGTTCATGAATGATTAACACTGCCTGTGGTTGGCTCGATAGCCACACGACGGTGACCGCGCGCGCCGGCGACCCTGTGCCATACTCGGCCGGGGTCGGGCGCAGCGCCCGAGGGAGGAAAGAGAACTCAATGGGCCTGTTCGACATGATCCGCGGCGAATTCGTCGACGTCATCGAATGGTTGGATGACACTCGCACCACGCTGGCGTGGCGGTTTCCCCGCTACGAGAACGAGATCAAGAACGGCGCGGAGCTGATCGTCCGGGAGGGGCAGCAGGCGGTCTTCGTCTACCGCGGGCAGCTGGCCGACAAGTTCGGTCCCGGCCACTACCAGCTGACCACCGAGAACATGCCGATCATGTCCACCCTGCAGGCCTGGCGGCACGGCTTCAACTCGCCGTTCCGGTCCGAGGTGTACTACGTGAACACCCGTGCCGTCACCGACATGCGCTGGGGCACACCGCAACCGGTCACCGTGCGCGACCCCGACTTCCGCATGGTGCAGATCCGCGCCAACGGCACCGCGAACGTCCGTGTCACCGACATCGAGGTGTTCCTGCGCCAGATGATCGGCACCAATGCCGAGGTCGACGCCGACGTGCTCAGCGAGCAGCTGCGCGCCAATGTCGCGCTGGCCTTCTCCGACATGGTGCTGGCCAGCGGCCTGGGCGCCATCGATCTGCAGGGCCGCCAGGTCGAATTGTCCGACAAGCTGCGTGAATTCGTCGGTCAGCGCCTGTCCGGTTTCGGCATCGGGGTCGAGGGCGTCACCATGACGATCTCCCTGCCGGAGGAGATCCAGCAGGCCATGACCCGCGGCGTGGCGCGTGGTGTCGAAGCCGGCGGCTTCATGAACAATGTCGACCTCAACCGCTACCAGCAGATGCAGGCCGCTGACGCCATGCTCGCCGCCGCCCAGAATCCCGGCGGCGGAATGGGAGCCGCCATGCAGGCCGGTATGGGCGTGGTCCTCGGCGGCCAGATGGCCGGCGCCATGCAGAGCAGCATCGCCCAGCCCCAGCAACCCGGCTACGCCCAGCCTCAGCAGGGTGGCTACGCGCAGCCCGCCGCGCCTCAGCAGGCGGCCCCGCCGCCGCTCCCCGGCCAGCAGCAGTTCCACTTCGACAACGCCGGCCAGGCCGCGGGCCCCTTCGCCATCGACCAACTACGCCAGTACGTCTCGTCCGGCCAGCTGACCCGCGACACCAACGTCTGGACCGAGGGCATGCCCGGCTGGCAACCCGCCGGCTCCGTCCCCGCCCTCCAGCCCCTCTTCGCCACCCCGCCCCCGCTCCCGGGCACCCCGCCGCCCTTGCCTCCGCAGTAGCAGCCTTCCTACCCAGCCCGGCCGCACCCGTCGGCACCCTCGACTGCCGACGGGTCCGCCGCCGTACCCCGCTGGAACCCAACGCCCGACGACTCGGTGCGTCCCGAAATCCCTTCCACCGCAATGCGTGACCCGCGAGTCCGCCGCACCGAGTGAGCCCAGATGAACGACAACCAGCCCCCACACCCCTCCGGCCCGCCGCCGCTCCCGGGTAGCGACTCTGCCGCCACCCCACGCGCGGCAGACCCCCAGCCATGGACGCCGCCGCGACCGGCCCGCGACCAGGGCCCAGGCGGCCTCCCTCCCGCGCAACCCCCGTTCCCGGGCGGTCCCAGCGCAGGATCGCCTGTGCCGCCGAATTTTCCACCTGCCGACGGCGGACAAGGTGGAGTCCCGCCCATGCCGCAATCCGCCCCGCCCCAGAACTTCGGGCAGGCTCTGGCCGGTCCACCCCCGCTGCCGACCTCCGCGCCGAGTGAGGGTGGTGTCCCACCCATGCCACAGCGCGGAGCGGCCCCGCCGCCACTGCCAGGTGTCGGAGCCGGGGAGCAATGGGGGCCGTTGTCAGCCCCCGCTGCGCCGCCGGGACTTCCGTCCGCTGCTGGTGGGCCCGGCGGCGTCCCGCCCATGCCGCAGGCCGCCCCGCCGCAGAACTTCGGCCCGCCGCCGGTCGCTGCTGCCGGGCCGGGAACCGTTGCACCGGCGCCGCTTCCGGGGTCCGAGGCTCCGGCACGAACGTCGGCTCCCATGCCGCCGCCGATCGCCGGCGCTGGATCAGCAGTTGCTGCGCCGCCTTCGCCAGGGACAGGTGGGCTTGGCGGGCCGCCGCCACTGCCCGGTGGTCCGGGCGAGCAGCAGGGCAGATGGCCATCGGCGTCCGTTGCGGCGCCTTCGGCTGCTGCTGGGCCGGGAACCGTTGCGCCGCCGCCGCTTCCGGGTGCCGGGGTGACGGCTGGGCCGCCGCCGTTGCCGGGTGGGTTCGGGGCGGGGAATCCGGGGCAGGGGCCCATGGGTGCGATGCCGCAGCCTATGATCGTGGCGCCGGTCATTGTTGTTCCGGGAGTCGGAGACGGCGGGGCGGTCGGGGCGGAAAGTCCAGTAGCGCAGCCGGGGCCGGGGGTGCCGGATCGGGCGATGTTGCATCAGACGGAGTTGACTCGGACGTATCCGTGTTCTTCGTGTGGGGCGCAGTTGGTGTTCGATCCGGTGGGGCAGGATCTGCTGTGTCCCAGTTGCGGGAATCGGTCTCCGGTGACGGCGCCGGATGTGGCGGTTCAGGCTCGGGAGTTGGGGCCGGCGATCGCGGCATTGCGGGAGTTGCAGGCGCATGCGGCGGGGCCGCAGGTGACGGGGGAGTGGGAGGTGAAGTGCCAGAACTGTGGTGGGACAACCGGGTTCAATGGGAGTCTCACCGCTACTCGGTGCCCGTACTGTGCCACGCCCATTCAGCGCGATGATGTGCACAATGCGCCGGCCCGGCTGCCGGTGGACGGTGTGGTGCCGTTCCTCGTGGGGGAGAAGCAGGCTCGGGAGCTGGTCGAGAAGTGGGTGTCAGGGCGGTGGTTCGCGCCGTCGAACTTCCGGAAATATCGGCGGATCGGGGCGTTCTCCAGCCTGTACACCGCGTATTTCACCTACGACGCCGATACCCAGAGCTGGTATCAGGGCGAGCGCGGCGACGACTATCAGGTGCGGGTCGGGACGGATTCGGACGGGGATCCGATCTACGAGACCCGGACCCGGTGGTATCCGGTGGCGGGTGAGGTCGCCAATGAATTCGCGGATCTGCCGGTGCTGGCCAATGACAATATGAACCGCGACCGGATTCGGGCGCTGGAACCGTGGCCGGTGGAGCAGGCGCGCGCCTATTCACCGGAATTCGTGGCCGGGCACCTGTGCCGCACCTACGACAATGATGCCGAGCAGTCGCTCCCGGAAGCGCAGCAGCGGATGGAGTCGGCGATCGAATCCACCGTGCGCGGCGATATCGGCGGTGACCATCAGCGCATCCACCAGCTCAACACCAACTGGAACTGGCTGGCGTACAAGCATCTGCTGCTGCCGATCTGGCTGCTGACGGTCGTCTACATGGACAAGACCTACCAGGTGTACATCAACGGCCTCACCGGCCAGGTGTCCGGCGACCGCCCGTGGAGCAAGGTGAAGATCATCGCCGCGATCCTGGCGGTGCTCGCGATCATCCTCACGGTGATCCTGGTGTACAGCAAGGTGCACGGCCATCACACCCCGGCGCATCCGACCGGACCGAGCCACTCGACCGTCGCCCCGCCGCATCCCACCACCCACCGCTGACCGACCGACGAAAGTGAGCCGACCATGTTGATTGTCGTGCTGATCGTGCTGATCGCGATCGGGGCCGCCGTGGGTGGCGTGATGCTGGTGTCCTCCCGTCAGAAGACCGCGATCGCGGCCGCCAACCAGGTCGTCCCCGGCGCCCCCACCCGCGCCCCCGCCTCCTGGGCGGGCTCGCACGATCCGGAACCGCGCCTGCACCGCCGCCTGCGCGACGCCATGACGGCCCTGCACACCGCCGATGTCCTCGACGACGCCACCACCATCGTGCTGCGCGCCGAACTCGAGCAGGCCGCCCTGGCCTGGGACGACCGCCTGGTCGCCATGGCCGCCCTGCCCGCCGCCACCCGCGGCGATCAGCTGGTGACCGCGACCACGGCGGTGGAATCCATCGAAGCGGCGGTGGCACAGTATGTTTCGGCCGCCACCCAGCGCACCGCCGCCGACGTGAGCGCGGGCCTGACCGCGGCCCGGGCGCAGCTCGAGATCCAGGCCGAGATCCGGAAATCGCTCGAGGCGGGCTGAGAGATTCACCCGGCCGGCGAATCCAGCTCCGCCAGTGAGCGAATGACCGTGATCCCGTCGGCCGGGGTGACCCCCGGCCCGCTGCGGACCAGCCAATAGGCCCGCAGCCCGGCATTTCTGGCGCCCAGTGCGTCCCAGTCGTACCTGTCGCCGACGTACGCCACCTGCTCCGGCGGCAGCCCGAGCATCTCGCATCCCGCGCGGAAGATCGCCGGATCGGGCTTGGCCGCACCGAATTCGTCCGAGCACAGGATGGCGTCCCCGAAGTGGTGCAGCAGCCCGACCGTGCGCAGCTTCCCGATCTGGTACGGCTGGGAGGCGTTCGACACCACGCCGAGCGCCATCCGCCCGGCGAACCGCTCCAGTACCGGCGCGGCATCCGGGAAGGCCGACCACGCGGAATCCCGGTGTACCGCATAGCGGGCGAACCATGCGACCGGATCGTCGGTAGTCATGCCCAGGCGAGCGAGAAATCGCTCGGTCCGTACCCGCTGCTGTCCCTTGAAGGTGTGTTCACGGGCCAGGAACCGCGGATACTCTTCCTCCTCGATCGCCCGCCACAGCGCCAACGCCGCCTCCGGCGACTCGACGCGATCCAGGAGTTGTTCCGCCGCGAGATGCCGCAGGAATCCGATCCGCACCGTCGCGGAATAGTCGATGAGTGTGTCATCGACATCGAACAGCACACCGCGAATACTCATGCGCGCGTACCGATCACCACGGTCGCCCCCATGTCCTCGCACTCCACGATCCGAGCCGACAGCCCGTATTCCCGCATGATCCCGGCGGCGACCGGAGCCTGCTCCTCGCTCTCCTCCACGAGCAGATGCCCACCGGCACAGAGCCATTCACCCGCCACGGCGGCAATCCGCCGCAGTACGTCCAACCCGTCCGCACCGCCGTCGAGCGCCCGCCGAGGCTCGTGATCGCGCGCCTCGGGTGGCATCCACGCAATGTCCTCCGACGGCACATAGGGCGTATTCGCCAGCAGAATATGCACGCGCTCGCGCAGATCCGCGGGCACAGCGTCGAACAGATCGCCCTCCACGACCCGCGCCCCCACCACGCCGAGATTCGCCCGCGCGCAAGCCACTGCCGCAGGCTCGATATCGGCCGCAGTCAGCTCGACCCGAATACCTTCCTCCGCCATTTCTTTCGCGAATGCCAATCCCAGAGCCCCACAGCCGCAACACATATCGAGCGCCACCAGTGTCGAATCCGCGTGAGCGACGGTGGTCTCGGCCGGGTCCGTCAGTGTTCGCGACCGGACAGGCTGCTCACGGGTAGCGGCAATGGTGGTGCCGGCAGCAGCGTCAGTCGCCGCGCTGTCGTGTGCGATACCAGTGGACACGGGTGGCCGGATCATGCTGTGGCCCAGGGCGATAGCCTGTTCGACCAGAAAGCTCGTGCGTTGCCGTGGGACGAAAACGCCCGGCCCGACCGCAACCCTGAGGCCGCGGAACTCCGCCCACCCCAGCAGATGTTCCAGCGGGAACCCGGCGATGCGCTGCGTGACAAGCGATTCCAGGTGGTCGGCGCCGGTGGCCGCATCGAGTAGCAGCGCGGCCTCGTCCTCCGCGAACACACACCCGGCCGCGCGGAGCCGCGCGACCAGCGTTTCGGTGGCGGAAAGAGTCACCCCGTCATTGTGCACGCCCGGACGGCCGCCCCGTTCGAGCGGGGTCCGGGCGTGGGGATCAGCGTTCGGCGGGGATCCGCAAGGTGCGGGTGGTGTCGAGGTAGATGCCGCGCTGGCTGCTGCGCGCTGGCGGCGGCAGTTGCGAGACGAGCTGCTCGAGGGAGGTGGTCGCGCCGATGACCGGCATTCCGGCGACGATGAAGTCGGCCACGGCGCGGCGAATGTGGTTGGGGGAGGTCACCACAATGGCGCTGGTCGCGCCCGCGTCCCTCAGCATCTGCGCGCCGAACAGCGCGTTCTGCACGGTCGACGCGGCGCGGTGGTCGGCCACGATGCGGCCGGCGGGAATGCCGTGCCCGATCAGCCAGCCCTGCATGGCCGCCGCCTCGGTGATCCCGTTCTGCGGATTGCCGCCGGTCACCAGGATCGGCGACAGGGGCGAGGCGATCGCCTGCAGCCAGGCCGCCTGCATCCGGTTGACCAGCTCGGGCCGCATGGACCCGTCGGGGAGCAGGCCGTAGCCGAGCACCGCGATGCCGGTCTGCGGTCCCGCGATCGCAGGAATCGGATTGGGCAGTGTGCCCACCGCGGCGCCGATGGCCCGGAACAGCGTCCGGGTGTCGTCCGCGAGCCGTCCGTCGATGCCGTTGAGGCGGTTCAGCGCCACCTCGCGGGTGATGATGTCGCCGGTGTAGTCCGACCAGATCGCCTGCAGCGCCAGCGCCTGCGCGTCATCCGGTGATTCACTGAGCAATTGGCGCAGGTCGTCCAGCCCGGCCGCCTCATTGCCGGCGGTGAAATTGTCCTGCGCGGAGTTGTACAGCGCAGCGGGGTTCGCGTGCGCGGCGCCGCTGCCGAGGATGGTGAAGGCGGCGGCCGCCGCCGCGAGCATGATGGAAAAACGCCTGGCGATCTGCACTGCTGTCGACCTTTCGGGGGTGTCACGCATTGCTTGGTTGCTGGCTATCCATGGAATTAGCTGGCTATTGGCTCCCATCGAATGGAGACACGATACGACTGCCCACCCTGGTTGTCGGGTATTTGCCGAACTGATTTCGCCGTTTTGCCCGAATCCATAGTGGGAACGCGCGAAGCATGCGGTGTCACGTGTCGTCCCGGAACGCATCGCCCGCCCGGTCTCCGGTGTGCGCGGGGAGGGCGCGGCCGGGACTCGGGATAAACTGTGCACCCGTGGATACGACTTCGCTCATCGGCAAGGAACTCGCCGCCGCCATCAACGCCGACACCAAGCAGCGCGCCGCCGCCCTCACCGAGCAGGGCGCCGCCCCCCGCCTGGCCCTCGTGATCCCGAACGACGACCCCGCCAGCGCCTGGTACGTGAAGTCCCTCAACCGTGCCGCCGAGCGCAATGGAATCGCTTGCGAGAACGTCGATCTCGGTGTCGACGCCACCGCCGAGCAGATCCGCGCCAAGCTCACCGAGCTGTCGCAGGACCCGTCGGTGGACGCCATCATGCTGCAGACCCCGCTGCCCAAGGGTGTCGGTCTCGACGACGTCAGCTCCGCCATCGCCGCCGAGAAGGATGTGGACGGCGTCAGCCCGCTTTCGCTGGGCCTGCTCGCCGCGGGTCTGCCCGGCTTCCCGCCCGCCACCTCGGAGGCGGTCGTGGAACTGGCCAAGTTCCACGAGATCCCGCTCGCCGGCCGGCTTGTCGCGGTCGTCGGCCGCTCCAATGTGGTCGGCAAGCCCCTGCTTCAGCTGCTGCTCGCCGAGAACGCGACCGTCACCATCGCCCACTCCCGCACGACCGACCTGCCCGCGGTGACCTCGGCCGCCGACGTCGTCGTCGCGGCGGTCGGCCGCGCGGGCCTCATCACCGCCGACCACGTGCGCGAGGGCGCGGTCGTCATCGATGTCGGCACGAACGAGGACGAGAACGGCAACATCACCGGCGACGTGAACGCGGCCTCGGTCACCGGCAAGGCCGCCGCCCTGAGCCCCGTCCCCGGCGGCGTCGGCCCCGTCACCACCGCACTCCTCATGCGCCACGTGGTCCAGGCCGCCGAGAACGGCCGCTGACAACAGCGAATCAGGGAGCTCTCAGCGCGGGAATCCGTCCGATTCCCCACGCCGGGAGCTCCCTGATCTTGTCCTGACCGGTACCGGTCACCAGTGCGTGGTGACGGGGTCGCCGACGGAGACGTTGTCGAAGTACCACTCGGCGTCGGCGGGGGCGAGGTTGATGCAGCCGTGGCTGACGTTCGAGTTGCCCTGGGAATCCACGGACCAGGGTGCGGAGTGGACGTAGACGCCACCCCAGGTCAGGCGCTCGGCGAACTCGCCGGTGAGCAGGTAGCCCTCCGGATCGTTGAGCGGGATGCCGATGGTCCGGGAGTCGAAGGTGACCGAGCGCTCGCGGGACAGCACCGGGAAGGTTCCGACCGGTGTTTCGCGCCCGGGCTTACCCATCGACGCGGGCATGGTGCGGGCGACGCCGTCCACCCAGACCGTGAACGTGTGCGCCGACATGTCCGCATCGGCGGTGGTGCCGCCATTGGTCTGGAACTTGGCCTGCTCGCGTCCAGCGCTGACCGTGATCGGCGAGCGGGCGGGCAGGTAGTTCGCGGGTTGCCACATCAGCTGGCGGTCGTCGATCCAGGTGAAGTGGCCGGCGAGGGAGTCCTGCGCGCGGACGTCGACGGAGCGTTCGGCGGCGGCGCGATCGGTGACCGCGTCGGCGAACTGGACGGTCACGGGGGCCGCGATGCCCACCACCTGACCTGAGGCCGGCGTAATGGCTTGGACGGCTGGGAGATTGGGCGTTTCGAAGGCCGCACCCGCGGCTCCGGTTCCGAACGCGGCCGCCGCGGCGACGAAGCTTGCGACGAACAGGGAGCGAATCGGTTTCCGCATTCTTCCATCCCTTCGAGAGGGTGTGGGGCAGGGTTTCTCAGACTATGACTTGGTCATCAGTCCCATCTGGAAATGTACCCGGTTCGTAACCATTGTCCCGGCGTGGGGGTTATGCGAAGTTCGTATCACCAGGTAGAGGGCCGGAAACTGACTGTGCCCCGTTCCATAACGGAACGGGGCACAGTGCAGGCCAATGTGCGTGGTCAGCGGGTGATGGCCGCGACCACATCGTTGTGCAGGGCATCGGCGCGGGCGATGACCTCCTCGATCTGCTTCAGCACCGGCGCGAACTCGGCGGCGGCCGTGCCGTCCAGCGATGTCACATTGATGGCGATGTTCAGCTGCGAGCTGGCCGCCGCGGACCGGGCGCAGTCGGCCGCCGCGCCGATGTCGGTCACCACGTTGGGGTTGCCGATGGGCAGCAGTTCCGTTGCCAGGGAGACGATTTCGTCGGCCTCGGCGACCACGGCGGCGGGCACCCGGGCGGCCTGCAGCAGCGCGGCGGTGATGGCCTCGCCGCGGGCGGCCTGCTCGGCCTCGGACTCCTTGGGCAGCTTGTAGGCCGCGCCGACCGCGGTGAAGGCGGCGGCGTCGGCGTCGGCCAGGGCCAGGGAGCGCTCGCGGGCCACGTCCGCGGCCGCGATGATCCGGTCGATGACCGGGCGATTCTCGGCATCCTTGGCCCGGGTGGTGTACCGCGCGACCATGGCGACCAGGGCCGCGCCCTGGGCCGCGTGCAGCGCCGCGACCGCGCCGCCGCCGGGAGCGGGCACCTTGGCTGCCAGTTCACCCAGGTACCCCCGCAGTGTCGAATCACCGAAGGTGGTGGTGTCCTGAGTCATGAGGGGTGGCCTCCCTTGGCAGTACGGCGAATTCAGGTGATTTCGCCGCTTACCGTACCGGTCGCGGGGCCGTGTGCGGCAACCCGCCCGCTGTCGGTGTGCCGACCGGTGAGTAAGGTCCCGGACATGCGTATCGGACTGTCGATCAATTACACCGACGGCTTCAAGGAGACCGCCGCCGAGGTCGCCGACCTCGAACGGGCGGGCCTCGACATCGTGTTCGTGCCCGAGGCGTATTCGTTCGACGCCGTGAGCGCGCTCGGATACCTGGCCGCGAAGACCGACCGGGTGCAGCTGGCCTCGGGCATCCTGCAGCTCTACACCCGCACGCCCACGCTGACCGCCATGACCGCGGCGGGCCTGGACTACGTCTCCGACGGCCGCTTCATCCTGGGCCTGGGCGCCTCCGGCCCGCAGGTCATCGAGGGCTTCCACGGCGTGAATTACGACGCGCCGATCGGCCGCACCCGCGAGGTGCTCGAGATCTGCCGCAAGGTCTGGAAGCGCGAACGCCTCGAGCACAGCGGCAAGTACTACAACATCCCGCTGCCCGAGGGGCAGGGCACCGGCCTGGGCAAGCCGCTCAAGCTCATCAATCACCCTGTGCGCGAGAACATTCCGGTGCTGCTGGCCGCGCTGGGTCCGAAGAACGTGGAGCTGGCGGCCGAGATCGCCGAGGGCTGGCAGCCCATCTTCTTCCTGCCCGAGAAGGCCGACCTGGTGTGGGGCGACTCGCTGAAAGCCGGTCTGGCCAAGCGTGATCCGGCGCTGGGCGACCTCGAGGTGTTCGCCGGCCCCGCGCTGGCCATCGGTGACAATGTCGACAGCTGGCGCGACGGGGTCAAGCCGCACCTGGCCCTCTACATCGGCGGCATGGGCGCCAAGGGCAAGAACTTCTACCACGCGCTGGCCACCAAGTACGGCTACGGCGCCGAGGCCGATCGGATCCAGGAGCTGTACCTGGCGGGCCGCAAGGAAGAGGCCGCCAAGGTGGTTCCGGACGATCTGGTCCGCGACATCAACCTGATCGGTTCGGCCGGATTCGTGAAGGAGCGGATCGCGGCCTTCCGCGAGGCCGGTGTGACCGTGCTGAACGTGGTCCCGATGGCCGGCACCGCGGCCGAGCGCGTGAAGCTGATCGAGCAGCTGCGCGAGCTCCTCTGACCGAGCCGTGAACGCCGCGAAGCCGAGTCCGGAATGAACCCGGACTCGGCTTCGTCGTTCACGGGCGGCCCGCAGCGGTGTGCGGGCAATACCCTCAGCGCAGCGCGCTGAGCGCTTCGTCCAGGGTGGAATGCAGCGAGAACACCTGGTCCAGGCTGGTCATCTTCAACTGGCGGCTGGTGGCAGGCCCGTCGGCCACCACCACGAGGCGGGTGCCCCCGGCGCGCTTGTGGACGCCCACCAGCACCGCCATGCCCGCCGAGGCCAGGAAGCTGACCGCGGACAGGTCGATCACCAGTGCGGCGGGCTTGCCCGCGAGGGCCGCGTCGATCGCGCTCTCGAGGGCGGGGGCGGTCGCCAGATCGACTTCGCCGGTCACGGTGAGCACGGTGGCCTCAGCGTGCGGGGTGACCGAGGTGGTCATCGTTTCGGCGAAGGGATAGCCGTCTCCGGAAGTAGTGGTCACATTTGTTAAATCTGCCATGATCCGTCCGTTCGTGCTGCATCGTCTACCACATCGGTACTGGTTCGGTAGCGGGCCTTATAGCGAAAACCGCAGCTACCGCACTCTTTCGGAGTCCTCCGAAACCGCCCGCCGAATTTGTGCCGGCGGGCCCAGATTCACATGCGCCCGGCCGCCGAAAATGAAACGGCCATTAGTCGCACCGACATCCGCACCCGGGTGCCCGGACCGGAATTGTCGATGTCGAGCTCATCGGTGAGCGCACGCATCATGGCGATGCCGCGGCCCCGGTGACCGGGATCCGCGGGCAGCGGCCGCCACACACCGGTATCGGACACCTCGATGGTGAGGGTGTCCACGCCGCAGTCCGCGCTGAGCCGCACCCGGCCGGGTTCGCCGCCCAGGTACGCGTGCTCGATGCTGTTGCTACAGGCTTCGTTCGCGGCCGCGACCAGATCGACCGCCGTGTCGTGCGGCACCGCGGCGGCGGTGAGCCAGAAACGCAGCGCGCGCCGGATGCCGGACAGTTCACGGGCTTCGGCGGGCACGTCCAGGCGCAGCGGCCCGGGCGGCTGCCGGTAGACGACCATGGCCACGTCATCGTCGTAGCCGGCGGCGGGCCGCAGCCGCGACAGCACCGAATCGGCCACCTCGCGCGGCAATTGCCCGGCCACGCGCGACAATTCGTCGGCGAGTTCGACGAAGCGGTCATCGATGTCGACCCCGCGCTGCTCGACCAGGCCGTCGGTGAACAGGACCAGGGTGGAGCCCGGAGCCATGGCCGTCGTGGCCTCCGGGCGGCGCGGAATATCGAAGGTGGCCAACGGGACTGCGCGACCGCCCTCCAGCAGCCGGCCGCGCTTGGCGGGCTCGGCCAGCACCGGGGGCATGTGCCCGGCGTTGGAGTAGCGCACCAGCCCGCGCACCGGGTCCAGGATGGCCGCGCATACGGTGGTGCACATCGCCCCCGGAATGCGGGAGGCCACCGTGTCCAGTTCGGCAAGCAGCTGGGCCGGGCCCGCGCCGCGCAGCAGCAGAGCCCGTGCGGCCGTGCGTAATTGGCCCATCACCACCGCCGCCGAGAGACCACGGCCGACACAGTCGCCGACCACGACGCCGATGGTGCCGTCCTCGAGCCGCACCACGTCGTACCAGTCGCCGCCGATTTCCAGCGGGGGCAGGGCGGGCTCGTAGTGCACCGAGAAGCGCGGCGGCAGTTCGATCGGGCCGAGCATGGCGCGCTGCAGGGTGAGCGAGGTGGAACGGGCCTGGTCGAAGTTGCGCGCCCGCTGCACGGCCAGGCTCAGATGTCCGACCAGCAGCGAGAACAGCGCCCAGTCACCGGGTGTGATCACGCGTGGCGCGGCGAAGCGCAGCCACAGCGCCGAGTCGCCGCTCTCGCCGAGCGGCGCCACGATGCCCTCCGAACTCGCCGCCCCCTCGGGGATGGCGAACATGGTGCGGCCGGGCTGCAATCGGGCGCGATCGAGCAGGGCGCGGGCCCGGGCGTCCAGGACGCGCCGGGATTCGCGGCCCTCGGTCGGCTCGGCCTCCCCGCGTCGGCGGATGGGCTGGGTGTCGTGCGGGGCAAGGCCCGCGCCGGTGTACGGATTGTCCTCGGAGACATACAGTTCCGGGCCGGCGTGATGGTTGGGCCAGACCGAGACCACCGCGGCCTCCGCGCCGATAGCGCGCCGCAGCTCCTCCAGGCCGACGGTGAGCACCTCGACCACGCTGGTGGCCGCGCCGACCGCCGTGGCCAGCCGGGAGACCGCCTGGTCGCGGGCCTGGGCGTCGTGCTCGGCGGTCACATCGCGCAGTGTGCCGACGACGATCCGTTCCCCGTTCTCGGGTTTCACCAGCGAGGACGTCGACACCGCGAGCCACAGCAGCCGCCCGTCGCGGTGGCGGATGGGCATCACGAAGCGGGCCGCGTCGGTGCCCAGATCCGGGTAGCGCGGCGCCTCGGGCACGGTCCAGGGATGGGGGAGCGGATACGGAATCCCGTCGGGCCCATAGCCGGTGAGCGCGCCGAATGCCGAGTTGACCTCGACCAGCGTGCCCTGGGCGTCGACGACGAAGAACCCGTCCTGCAGCGACTCCACCAGCGCCGTGCGGAAGGCGTCGCGGCCCGCGAGATCGTCGGCGCGCGAACGCTGTTGCTCGTAGCGCCTGGTCCCGTCCAGGAAGCCGCGGGTGGCGACGTCCAGCGCCGCCATGGTCTGCAGCAGGAACTCCAGCGCAGCCTCGGTGCGGTCGGTGCCGTCGGGCGCGGGTCCCAGGCCCTCGAGTTCGAGCAGCCGGAAGTGGTGCTCGGTGAGGTCGAGGATGCTCACGCCCTCCACCAGCGCCCGCCGCCCGAGCTCGTAGCCCTCGGCCAGCGTGTTCTGATTGGGGGCGCGCAGGTGCAGCCGGAGCGCGGCGGCGTACGCCTCGCGAAACGCGGCCAGTACCGTACTCACGCTCGGCTCCATGGGCATGAGCGCAGGCCCTGCGTGGTTACGCAAGCTTCCGCCTCCGGGCCTCGACCGGTCATGCCGGGTTCTCGCTCATGGCTTCACACTCGGAATGGGTTGGGAGGGATGGGATTGCCCGCGGTGGCGGGCCGCGAGCACGAGCGCGTCGTCGGTGTCCTTGGCGTGGCGGGCCAGGATCTCGGCGGTGATCTCCGCGGTCGGCTTGGACAGGTCGACGGCGTCGGCGAAACTGCTGGTGATGCCGTCGGTGGACATGAGCAGCAGGTCGCCGGGGCGCACGGCCACGGTCTGCGGCTGCAGGTTCGGCGGCAGCAGGTAGCCGACGATGCCGCCCGAGAGCAGGGCCGTGGCGCGGATGGCCGGTTGGCCGGGAGCCGCCGCGACGATGCGGGATTCGACATTGCCGACGCCCAGCCAGTGCACCCGGTCGCGAGAGTCGAACAGCGCCAGCGAGACCGCCGCGCCCCGGGTGTCGGACATGGCGCGATGGCACAGCAGCAACAACACATCCAGCGGCTCGGCGCGGTTCTCGGCCAGCACCTGTGCCGCCCGATCGGATGCGTCGGCCGCCGCCGCGCCATGGCCGAGACCGTCCAGTACGGCGAAGAGCACCGAGCCTCCGCCCGCGTCGAGCACGACCGATCGGTCGCCCGAAACCCGTTGCCCGGGCAGTGCGCGACCGGCGACGGCCCATTCGACCGCGCCGATGAAACCGTCCTCACGCACCGGTGGGCACCCACTTCCACATTTCGACGAGGGTGCCGTGTCCCGGCCTGGAATTGATGACCATGCCGTCCATCAGTCGCTTGGCGCCCGGAAGACCAAGCCCCAGACCGCGTCCGGTGGAGAAGCCGTCCTCCATCGCGCGCGGAATGTCGGGAATACCGGGCCCGCTGTCCTTGGCCTGCACCACCATCGAGCGCCGGCCGTCCCGATCCTGCACGGCCAGCCGGATCTCCCCGGTGCCCGCGTAGCTCGTGATATTGCGCGCCACTTCGGAAATGGCGGTCGCGATCATGGTGCGATCGGAGAGCGAGAAGCCGAGTTTGGCAGCCAACTCCAGCCCCGCTTGCCGAGCGGTCACGATGTCGTTCGACACGTTCACCGCGATCACCACGTCGTCAGCGGCCACGTTCACGACCGTCTCGTTGGCCTCGGCTCCTGATCTTCTTGTTGAGCCAGGACAGGCCCTCCTCGAGGTCCAGCGCGGTGTGCATGTCCTCGAAGGTGAGACCCAATTGCACCATGGCGAAAGCGACTTCGGGTTGTAGGCCCACGATGACCGTTTCCGCCCCCCGCAGCTTGGTCATGTGGGCGATAGTACGCAGCGATCTAGCGGCAAAGGAGTCCATTACGTCGATTGCGGTG
The DNA here is from genome assembly GCF_040680715.1 of Nocardia sp. NPDC051981. Taxonomy (NCBI): domain Bacteria; kingdom Bacillati; phylum Actinomycetota; class Actinomycetes; order Mycobacteriales; family Nocardiaceae; genus Nocardia; species Nocardia sp. NPDC051981. The sequence continues at coordinate 168,926 of NZ_JBFAXK010000015.1, forward strand.
ACATCGACGATGATGCCCTGGGCTCGGTATCTGCTGACGTAGGTCATCAGATCGTCTTGCAGGCGTTCGGTATCCGCGTCGGTGAGCGCTGACTGCACCGACGCAATGAGATAGGTGCCCTGCTTCAGAATGGGTACCGGCATCTGACCCGCCCTGATTACCGTCCGTCGCGATCGGTGACGCGCGACACCTCGTAGCCGAGCAACCGCTCCGCCTCCTCGATGCCGCCCTGGAGGTCACCGACGGCGTTCATCTTCGACAGATCCAGGCCGATGGTCACCAGGGTAAGTGCGATCTCCGACGACAGGCCGGTAATGATGACATTGGCGCCCATGAGGCCCGACGCGTCGACGGTCTGCACCAGGTGGTTGGCGACCGTGGAGTCGATCGCGGGCACACCGGTGATATCGATGACGACGACCTTGGCGCGGTTGGCGCGAATCGCGCGCAGCAGCTGCTCGGTGAGCTGACGCGCGCGCTGCGAGTCCAGCACACCGATGATGGGGAGGATCAGCAGCTGCTCACGCACCTGGAGAACGGGCGTGGACAGCTCGCGAATCGCCTCCTGCTGCTGGCGGATGACGCGCTCGCGCTCCTGCACGAAGGAGACGGCCACGGTGTTGGCGATGCGGTTCGCGGCCGGTTCGTAGGCGTCGAGCACCAGCTTCAGCAGCTCGAAGTCGGACTGGTATTTCTCGAAGAGGCTGCGCGCCAGCACGTCTCGCAGCAGGAGCACGATGCCGACGACCTCGTCGGTCTCGACTCCTCGGGGGATGATGCGCTCGGACAGGTCGCGCGCGTAGGCCTGAAGTGCCTCGACGCTACCGGTCTCGAGCACCTCGACGTAGTTGTCGTAGACGGAGGTGGCCTCGGAGAAGATTTCCTCGGGCGTCATGGCGGTGAGCAGCTGGGCATCGGTGATGCGACGGGCCCACTCCTCGCGCAGTTCGGTGCGGTTCTGCCGCAGGTGCTCGACGAGCTGCGGAAGCAGGTTGTCGACGGAACCCGCGGGCAGCGAATCCGCCGAGAGACCGATGGACACGTCGGACATGAAAACTCCTGCCCCTTTCGCTAAGGCCAGGTCGGGTGCTCACTTCTACGACCGTTAACCGGTCGTGTGCTCGGTGCCGACCGCCGTCGGAAGCCGGTGCCGAGCCTAGTCTTACCCAGTACCCGATGGGTGCCAAACCAAACGCTGGTGGGCTGCGAATTCGGGGTCAGGTGTGCTCGTCGCGGGTTTCCGGTCTGCGGTGATGGGCCAGCAGTGTGTCGTAGATATCTGCCAGCGCCGTGAGCTGGCCACGATCGAGCACATCCACCATGTGACGCCGCACACTCTCGACATGCGAGGGTGCGGCGGAATCGAGCACCTGCGCGCCCTTTTCGGTGAGGACCGCGGCGGTGCGGCGGGCGTCGTCGGGAATGGATTCGCGGGCGACCAGGCCGCGCTTCTCCATCCGGGTGATCTGATGCGAGAGCCGACTCTGCGACCACTCCAGCACGGCCGCGAGTTCGGCGAAACTGCGCCGGTGGTCCGGGGCGTCGGCGAGCCGGGCCAGCACGGTGTATTCCACGTACGTCAGATTGGATTCGCGGAGGGAGTCCCGCCCGACCGCGGCGGCGATGAGGTCGCGGGTGAATACGAATCCCAGCCAGGCGCGCATCTCGACATCATCGAGCCAGCGGGGTTCGGCCACAGTTCCACTCCCGGGTTCCGTTGTCATGCTAAATCCTCCCCGCCGCCGACAAGCGCATCATGCACAGGTAACACCTGCTCGGTTGAAGGTGCAACATGTACCTGTTCGCGGCATCCTGTCGCGGATTGCGGTGTCGTCGACCACGACCCATGGTGCTCGTCGCCGCGTCGTGCGCAGCATCGAACGCGCTTGCAAACGAGCGAACATGGCCGGGCCTGGTCATCGGCGGGTACGCACGGGTCGGTACAGTCACTCTGCTTGAACCGTCGGCTGACCAGCCCCCAGCCCTGCTCGAGGAGTCCGATTCGTGACCGCGCCTGATTTCCTGTACTCGGATCTGCTGCCCATCGGTACGGACGAGACGCCGTACCGGCTGCTCACCACCGAGGGCGTGAGCACGTTCGAGGCGGGTGGGCGGACCTTCCTGCAGGTGGAGCCCGAGGTGCTGCGCATGCTCACCGCGGAGGCGATGCACGACATCAGCCACTACCTGCGGCCGGCGCATCTGGCGCAGCTGCGCAAGATCATCGACGACCCGGAGTCCAGCGGCAACGACCGGTTCGTGGCACTGGACCTGCTCAAGAACGTCAATATCTCCGCGGGCGGCATCCTGCCCATGTGCCAGGACACCGGCACCGCCATCGTGATGGGCAAGAAGTCCGAGGGCGTGCTCACCGGAGCCGATGACGCGGAATGGATTTCGCGCGGCGTGTTCGACGCGTACACCAAGCTGAACCTGCGCTACTCGCAGCTCGCCCCGATCACCATGTGGGACGAGAAGAACACCGGCAACAACCTGCCCGCGCAGGTCGAGTTGTACTCGCAGGCAGGCGATCCCGCGCATCCGTCCTACAAGTTCCTGTACATGGCCAAGGGCGGTGGCTCGGCCAACAAGTCGTTCCTGTACCAGGAGACCAAGGCGATCCTGAACCCCGATCGCATGCTGGAGTTCCTGGACGAGAAGATCCGTTCCCTCGGCACCGCGGCCTGCCCGCCGTACCATCTGGCGGTCGTCATCGGCGGCACATCGGCCGAATTCGCCCTGAAGACAGCCAAGTACGCCTCGGCGCACTACCTGGACAACATGCCGACCGAGGGTTCGATGGCCGCGCACGGCTTCCGCGACCTCGAACTGGAGGAGCAGGTCTTCAAGCTGACCCAGTCCTTCGGTATCGGTGCGCAGTTCGGCGGCAAGTACTTCTGCCACGACGTGCGCGTGATCCGCCTGCCGCGCCACGGCGCCTCCTGCCCGGTCGCCATCGCGGTGTCCTGCTCGGCCGACCGCCAGGCGCTGGCCAAGATCACCCCCGAGGGCGTGTTCCTCGAGCAGCTGGAACGTGAACCGGCGCAGTACCTTCCGGAGCAGACCGACGCCATCCTCGGCGGCGACGTCGTCGAGATCGACCTGAACCGGCCGATGTCGGAGATCCGCAACGAGCTGTCGAAGTACCCGGTGAAGACCCGGCTCTCGCTGACCGGCCCGCTGGTGGTGGCGCGCGACATCGCGCACGCCAAGATCAAGGAGCGCCTCGACGCGGGCGAGCCGATGCCGCAGTACATGCGCGACATGGCCGTCTACTACGCCGGTCCCGCCAAGACGCCCGACGGCTACGCCTCGGGCTCCTTCGGTCCCACCACCGCCGGTCGCATGGACTCCTACGTCGACCAGTTCCAGGCGGCGGGCGGCTCACACGTCATGCTGGCCAAGGGCAACCGCTCCGCACAGGTCACCAAGGCGTGCAAGGAGCACGGCGGCTTCTACCTCGGGTCGATCGGCGGTCCCGCCGCGCGACTCGCGCTGGACTGCATCAAGTCCGTGGAGGTCCTCGAATACCCTGAGCTCGGCATGGAAGCCGTGTGGAAGATCGAGGTCGAGGACTTCCCCGCCTTCATCGTCGTCGACGACAAGGGCAACGACTTCTTCGCCGAGACCTCGAAGCCGATCGCCCTGCGCGTGCGCGAGCGGTCCAAGGAACGCGTCTGACGCCAGGAGGCATGCGAATGCGGAGGGCCCACCGGATCGAAATTCGGCACCACCCCGATCCGGTGCCTTCCGCCCGGCGTCGCGGCGGCCGCTACGCGGTTCTCGCGCTGGCCGCCGGGGCCGGAATGCTCTGCGGCGCACTGCCCCTCGCGCACGCCGCACCCGCGCCCGCCGTGAGCAGCGGCCCGCTCGCCACCCCGGTCGCGAGCGAAACCGATGGCCTGGACCCGTGGCTGGCGCTGGCCTACAAATTCGCGCTCGCCGAGGCGCAGGGTCAGGGTGTGCCGCTGTGGATCGTCTCCGGCTACCGCACCCCCGCCGAGCAGCAAGCCCTGTGGGAGGACGGAATTCGCACCTACGGGAGCCCCGGCGCCGCCCGTCGCTGGGTGCTGCCGCCCAGCGAATCCACCCATGTCACGGGCCGGGCCATCGACGTCGGCCCGCGTGAGGGCGCGGCCTGGCTCGAGGCGACCGGCAACCGGTGGGGCCTGTGCCGCATGTACGACAACGAATGGTGGCACTTCGAACTGGCCACCCTCCCGGGCTTCGCCTGCCCGGCCCGCCTGCCCGACGCGAGCAGCCGGCGACCATGACCGTCGAGCCAGGAGACAAGTGGATGCGTGCGCGGAGCCCTGACCTCTCGACCGCCCGGCGGCGACCGCCGGGAACCCGCAGGGCGGCCGCCGTGGCCGTCCTGGCCAGCGCCGGTCTGATGGGCGGCTCACTCACCGCGGCACACGCTGCCGCCCAACAGCTTTCGGACTCGGCACCCACCGCCGATGGCCTGCCCGCCGCCAAAGCCGTCGCCGCCGGCACCGACGGCCTGGACCCCCGCCTCGCCGCCGCCTACAACGACGCCGCCACCGAAGCCCACAATGCCGGCGTCTCCCTCTGGATCACCTCCGGCTACCGCAGCCCCGCCGAACAGGAAGCCCTCTGGGAGGACGGCCTCCAGACCTACGGCAGCCCCGAGGCCGCCCGCCGCTGGGTGCTCCCCCCTAACGAATCCACCCACGTCACCGGCGAAGCCATCGACGTGGGCCCCCGCGAGGGCGCACAGTGGCTGGAGGACAACGGCTCCCACTGGGGTCTGTGCCGCATGTACGACAACGAATGGTGGCACTACGAACTCGCCACCAACCCCGACGGCCCCTGCCCCGCCCGCCTCCCCGACGCCAGCGACCGCTGACCCCCTCGTCCCATGGATCGTGGGCGCACTGCCGCCGACGGGTGAGACCGACGCCCTTCCACCAGCTTTCGACTGTGCGAAAACCAACTTCGCTGTGCCCGTGGATTATTTCGCACGACACGGCTCGGCCCGGGTGCGCAGCAGCGTCCACACACCACACGCCACCCGCCAGCACTCCGGGCGGCATGAGGGTGGCCCGGCGGGTGAAGGATGGGTTGGGGCCCGCGAAGGGTGTGGGCAATGGGCAACCGTCTATAGATTGCAGTAATCGGCAGGATCGATATCAAGTCTTGGACACTATAGCTAGAGCTCAGGCAAGGTGGAGCAGGTCGGCCCACAGGGGTCGTCGAGCCTCGGAGAGGAGTTCCCATGCCGAATCTCGCAGCCGGTCTCGGGCGGTTCCAGCGCGATGTCTTCCCCGCCAAGGCCGGGCTGTTCGCCCGCCTCGCCGGTGATCACCGGCCGGGCGCGCTGTTCGTCGGGTGCTCCGATGCCCGCGTGGTGCCGGAACTGATCACCTCCGCCGAGGCCGGGGAACTCTTCGTCATCCGCACCGCCGGCAATCTGGTGCCGCCGCACACCCCGGGCGCGACGGACGGTGTGGTGGCGAGCATCGAGTACGCGGTGGGTGTCCTCGGCGTCACCGACATCGTGGTGTGCGGGCACTCGGCCTGCGGCGCCATGACCGCGCTGTCCGAGGGGCAGGACCTGTCGACGCTGCCCGCGGTCGCGGGCTGGCTGGGGCACGCCGACGCCGCCCGGGCGCTGGTCGACCCCGACATCACCGGCGCCGCAGCGGTATCCGCGCTGGTTCGCCACAATGTGGTGGCACAGCTGGCCAACCTCGCCACCCATCCCGCGGTGGCCCGGGCGCGGCGCTGTCCCGGCGGACCCTCACCCTGCACGGCTGGGTGTACGACATCGGCACCGGCCGCGTCGAGGCGCTCGGTGCCGGGGGCGAGTTCAGCACTCTCGCCGCCTGATTCCCCGCTCTCTCCGAAATCCGACCTCCGATTTCGCTTCCGCGAAACGGCTTCCCGAAAGGAGGCACCGCCATGGTGCACGCACAGTTCGATCCGACCGCCCGCGAGGCGCTGGCCGATGCGGCCGTCGCCGCCAAGATCGCCAAGGACCTGACCTGGCAGCAGATCGCCGACGCGGCCGGCCTGTCGGTCGCCTTCGTCACCGCCGCGGTGCTGGGCCAGCACCCGCTGCCGGAGAAGTCCGCGCTCGCGGTGGCCGAACTGCTCGAGCTCGACGACGACGCCGCCCGGCTACTGCAGACCATCCCGCTGCGCGGCTCGATTCCCGGTGGCGTGCCGACCGATCCGACCATCTACCGCTTCTACGAGATGCTGCAGGTCTACGGCACCACGCTGAAGGCCCTGGTGCACGAGCAGTTCGGGGACGGCATCATCTCCGCCATCAACTTCAAGCTCGACGTCAAGAAGGTCGCCGATCCGGAGGGCGGCGAGCGCGCGGTCATCACGCTGGACGGAAAGTACCTGCCGACCAAGCCGTTCTGAGGCCTGGCCGCCCGGAGATGACCTGAATGTCCGGAACCGGAAGCTGATCGGTCATGTCCGGGCACCTGGCGGTTCAACTGGCGACCGTACCGTCGCGGCTGAGGGATCACGGCGGACGGAGATGTGATGCTGGAACCGCGACTTCGGACCATGTGGCTGGCCAATGCGGCGAGCGGGGCGGCGGCTGTCGCCGTGCGCACGCCGCGCCCGGTGTTCGCCGCCCAGGCGCGGCGGGCGCAGCGCGAGGCCGTGGTGGCCTCGGATCTGGAAGTCGTGACGGTGACCGATCATTCGGCCGTCATCACCTGGACGACCCGGACATGGAACCGGGCGGGGCGACTGCGGCCCGCGCCCGCCGACACCGAGTTGCGCATCGTCCCCGCCGACGGGCGCGGGCGGCCCCGTGTCCTGGTCTTCGAGGGCATGCGAACGGCGTACCACTACGCCGAGGTCCGGGATCTGGAACCGGGGCGCGCCTATCGATTCGAGGCGTACTCCGACGGGCAGCGCGCGGTGCCCGCCCGGACGCTGGTGACGCGACGGTCCGGAACACCTGAATCCACCGGCGTTTTCACCACCTTGACGCCGCCGCCGGGGCGACTGCTGCGGACCCTCGCCCTGGCCAACGACCTGCACTACGGCGAACCGGCCAGTGGGCTGTTCGCGGGACTCTTCGACGGACTGCGGCACAGCACCGACGAGTATCCGGAGTTCATGCTGCAGGCCATGCTGGAGGATCTGCGCCTGCCGGATCGCGGGGCGGACCATTTGGTGGTCGCGGGCGATCTGACCGATTCGGGAACGGCCGAGCAGTCGCGTGGAGTCCGGGACAGTCTGGACCAGTGGGGCAATCTGGGCCGGGATTACTTCGTGTGCAGGGGAAATCACGATGTCCGGCCGCCGGAGGAGACCGACCACTGGGGTCAGGTGTTCCATGCCCGGGACCGGCTCGTCGAATACTTCGTGGGCGGCCTGCGGCTCATCGGGCTCGACACCACCCGGGTGCGCGGCGCCGGCGGCACCCTCGACCCGGCGCAGCTGGCCCACCTGCGCGAACTGCTGCGCGGCGAACCCGACCGGCCGACACTGATCTTCGGTCACCACCCGGTGACCAGGCATGCGGCGGTGAGCAATCCGGGTGGGCCCGGCTTCGTGCTGGACAGGTTCAACGCGGCCGCGCTGCACGCCCTCTACGCCACCGCGCCCGGGGTGTTCCTGCACCACAGCGGCCACACGCACCGGAATCGGCTGAGCCGCCCCGATTCCGGGATCGGTGTGGAATTCCTCGAGGTGGGCGCGGTCAAGGAGTATCCGGGCGGGTACACCCTGGTGCGGATCTACGAGGGCGGCTACATGGTGAACTTCTGCAAGACCCGGTCCGAGGCGGCGCGGCGCTGGAGCACGCGCACCCGCAGCCAGTACCTGGGCATGCACCCCGATCACGCACTGGGCAGTTTTGTCGATCGCAATCATGTCGTCCGGCGTGATTTCTCCGGCCTGTGCGCGGAGCCCTCGGCGAGTTGACCGGCAACACACCGGTTGACGCACCGGTAGGTCCGGTCAATACGCCCACAACTCCCGCGCTGTTCGGCATACTGCCTGATGCGAGTGCGCGCCACCTCACCTGGATGACCTACCCAGGCCCGATCGGATATCGCGATGTCCCTTCGTTCACCGCTGTGGGCGCGCCGCGGGTTCGGCATCCTGGGTTCGGCACTTCTCTAGCAACGGAGGCATGGTGGGCAGGCAGGGCGGGCAGTACCGTACGAATCACGGCACACTCCAGCACCAGCGCCCACCCGTTCGCGTTACCCGGCGCCCCGCCCAACCTGCCCGAGAAGTCGTATTCGCTACCAGCTGGCTGATTTTCGAACTGCCCACCGCGGTACTGCTGGCCGTCTTCGTCGGCACCGGCTGGCTCGGCTACCTCCAGCACGCGGGCACTCCGGCCCAGCCGCGCTCTGCCGTAGTGGTGCCCGCCGATACCGCCCGCCCGGGCGCTCACTGAGCCGGTTCGGTACCAGACCCGGCGATCCGGCCGGTCGCTCGCGACCACGACGATCAACCGCGAGACCGCGGATCAGGCCCGGAAAATGACGCCACCCCGGTGCCGCTGGCTGCGGGTCACCGGGGTGCTGGCGGGCGGATCGGCCGGAGCTGGTGCAGCGGCGGCCGATTCGGCGCGGAGGGTTTCAGTCGTCGAGGGAGCTGCCGTTGCGGGAGCGCGACGCGGCGCGGGCGCGGCGGCGGGCGGCCTGCAGTTCGGCGAGTTCCTGCTCGAGGGTCTCGGCGATCCGGAACTGGCCGGTGTCATAGACATTCAGCGGCGGGACGGGATCGGTGAGATCGGCGAGCGGGGAACGGTCGTCCCCTTCTTCGGTCTTGCGGCTCTTGCCGGTGGCGGAGCGGCGCTCCTTGTCGGCGGGTTTCGCGGTGTCCGACTGGCTTTCGGCCCGGGCAGGTCGGGGCTCGACCACCTCGGCTTCGGCATCGACGGTCTTCTCGGGCTCAGCGGGAGCCGCGGGAAGGGCCGGGGTGGGAGTCGGCACCGCCGAGGGGGAAGGGCGGCCGGGCCAGGAGACGACGGTGGGCATGGAGCGGCGGATCTGTTCGCCCGGGTCCGGCAGATCCCGGATCTGGTCCGTGGCACGCACGATGGCCAGACCGTACCGACCGGCCGCGGCATTGTGGATCAGCAGCGCCACACCGATCATCACCGGTGCGATGGCGTGCACGGCCACTTCATACCAGCTGCCGTTCTTCAGGTACGGGTAGGTGTTGAGCATGACGGTCAGGCCCAGCAGCGCGAACTCGGCCACCACGACCTGGCGGCGGCTGTCGATCACGCCCCACTCGGCAACCTTGTTGGTGCCGATCATGATGATCACGAGGCAGACGCTGATCATGCCTTCGAGCAGGTAGCTGAACCAGTACAGCGGATCGCTCGCCCCGCCCGGGGCGATGTTGTGCTGCACGTTGACCGCGGACCAGAGCATGCCGGCCGCGACCACGCCGGCGAGCGCGCGCTGACTCCACGCCCGATGCTTGTACAGGGACGCCAGTTTGGCGTGCGGGCTCGATTCCCGCCGCTGAGCAGCGATCGCCTTGCGCGCCAGCAGCAAGTCGCGAATGTCGGCCTTCTCAATCTCTATGGTGGTCTGTCGGGCCCGATCGGCCGCTGATGCCGCGGCCTCGGCCTGTTTCCAGCGCTGCGCCCGCTCCTGCTCGCGGATGCGCTCGGCCAGCTCGCGCTCGGCGACGAGCTCGGTCTCCGACAGTGCATCGGTGAGAGCGGGATCGTATTGGTATGCCAGCCGCCCCCGGGCCTTCTCGACCCGTTGCGCCAGCTGGGTGACCTCGTCCTCGCGCGGATGTTCGATCGTCAATTGGTCCCCCGTCCAGGGAGTCCCGATGGCTGACAGGTGATTCCGGTAGGCACGGAGAACATTTCTAGTCGATACACGCCCAACCGCGAAACTGTTGATTTGCCGATGGTCCAATCCTTACGGCGCGCCGCGCTGCGACACGCGGAATTGAGTGGGAGTCAGGGCAGTACGGAGACGTCGTCCGATCGGCTGTCCAGAGGGGTTGCCGACCGGAGTTCGGGCACCACCATATAGGACCCGGTCGCATCGCGCAGGAACCGAGACCCGCATGCGCGAAGCTGCGTGGGCGAAGGATCGAAAGACGGGCGGACGGTGGAGGATTCGGCGTGGGGCTCGGGAGTCAGCTGATCGTCTCGAGTTCCTCGTCCATCGGGATCGCGCCCTCCAGGCCGTGGGGGAGGCGGCGGCGGTTGGGGGAGCCGAGGGCGGTGGTGAGGTCGGTGCCGTCGTGTTCGGCCAGGAGATCGTCGGAGTCCCAGACCAGCAGGGTTGCGCTGACGGTGTTCTCGGCGGCGGAGTGGGCCAGATCGTAGTGGGCGCAGGCGGGGACGTGGGGGTAGGTGATCCAGAGGTCGTAGCCGGTCATGAAGAGGTCGAGATCGAATTGGACGGACAGGCCGAGCAGTTCGCTGCGGCCGTTGTCGTCGACACCGGCGAAGGCCTCGTCCAGGGCCAGCAGGCGGGGGGCCTGCGGGTCGGCCGAATCGAGCATGACGTGGGCGGCGGCGAAGAGCGGAAGGTGCAGGGACACCGACTGTTCGCCGCCGGAGAGGGCGCTGTGCCGGGCGACGGTGAGGCGGTCCTCGGCGCCGTCGGCGGTGACGATGGTGAACGAGAAGACGCGCCAGGCGCGGTAATCGAGGGTGGCCGCGAGGATCTCGGGGAACGAGCGCTCCGGGTGGGCGGCGCGCGCGGTGCGGATCTCCGCGGCGAAATAGGCACGGATGGTGGACAGGTCCTCGGGGGTGAGCTCGGCGGAGTCGCGGTCCAGGAGCTTGCAGACCGCGCGGGCCGGCTCGGCGAGATTGTCGGCCAGCACCCAGTGCACGCCGATGGTGTTGCCGGAGGACATGCGGCGCTGCCTCATCTCCGCGCCCATGCGGGAGATGAGATCGCGGGCGTCGCAGGTGCGTTCGTGGATCTGCTGGGCCAGGCCGGTCAGCAGCGCGTCCTCCAGGATGCGGCGTTCGGCATCGGTGAGCAGCAGCTCCTGGTCGCGGCGGGCCGCGCCGATGCGCTCGGCGAAATCGGCCAGCGCGGACAGGCCGTGGTCGTCGTGCACCTGCACCACGGTGAGGCCGTCGGCGGCATCCCAGTGCAGGCGATAGTCCTGGCGGGCGGCGGTCAGCGCGGCGTCGAACTCCTGCAGGGCGGTGGTGACCGCGCTGCGGGTGGACTTGCGGGCCGCCTCGCCCGCGCGCACCGAAGCGGTTGCGGCGGCGAGATTCTCGAAAAGGGCGGACACCTCGGCGGGCAGCACCGTGGGCTCCTGCTCCGGATCGCCGTTCTCGATCCGGTACAGCAGCTGCTCCGGCGTCGACCACGCGGCATCGCTGCTGGGCCAGCGGCTGTCGACGGGGGCGCCCAGCAGGCTCAGCAGATCCGGGCGCGCGTACGGGGCCAGATGACGGACGTCGGCGAGCAATTCGGTGAGCGCGGTGCCCAGTGTGTCGTGGGCGGCGCGGTGCGCGCCCTCGGCGGTGCCCACGGCCTCGATGGCCTCGGCCGCGGCCTTGCGGGCGGCCTTCTGCTCCGCGCGCGCCGCCTCGATCTTCTCCCGGGCCGCGTCCAGCTCGCGATCGATATCCGCGGCGCCCGCGCCGAGCGCCTCACGCAGTGTCTCCAGTTTGCGCAGCTGCTCCTCGTACCCGGCGCGCGCGGCCTCGGACTCTTCCGCGAATGCCTCGGCCAGGTCCTTGGCTTCCTCGAGCCGGTCCCCGGCCTCCCGGGCCCGCTCGTGCTCGCGCTGATGATCGCCGCGCAAGCGCAGCAGCGCCGTCCCGGCGTTCTCGAAATGGCGGACAGCGGCCGCCAGCGCATCCAGCTCGGCAGGATCGCGCGGCGCGCGATGATCGGCCGCGATGGCCCGAACCTTCTTGTCCGCGTTGGTGTATTCCGCCACGGCCTGATCCAGATCCCGCTCGGCCTGGCCCGCCGCCTCCGAGCGCGAGCGCAGCATGCCCGCCGCCTCGGCGACGCTGCGCAGCGCGGCGGTGACCGCCGTGGTCCGCGGCAGTGCCTTGGCCGCCGCCGAAATCCGCCCCAGCTCCGCGGTGGCGGCCTGTTCGTCGGCTTCGGCGGTATCGGCCTCGCCCACAGCCGTTTCGATGGCAGCGGCCAGCTCAGCCAGCCGCAACTCGCGCCGGCGCGCGCGGGCGGTGGTGCCGATGAACTCGGCGTCGGATTTGACGTGCCGGCCGACCTGCACCCCCTGCCGGAACCGGCCGTCGGTGGCGATGGTGAGCTGCCCCTCCGCACCGACAGGCTGTGCCTCGGTCCCGGTGACAGTGCGCCCCTTGCCATCCGCGCCGCCGGCCATGACCGACCCGGCGACCTCGTGCAGCGCGATGGACGCCAGAATGCCGGAGACGATCCGGCGCGGCACGGTCAGCGTGTCCGAATCATCCTCGACGACAAGCACATCGGCGAGCGTGCGGCCGGTGGGGCGCAACTGCTGCGGCAGCGGCGTGAGGAACTGGTCCGAAGCATGGTCCGGCAGTTCGGCATCCGCGCACACCCAGGCGTCGAGCAGGTTGGCGGCCTGTAGCGCAGCCTCGATCCCGGCTGCCTCGTGCGCACCGACGCCGTCGGCGAAACGCACCAATCGCCACAGCGGCGCGCCCGTCCGATCCGGCCGCGCATCGGTCCGCGCGGCGAAAGCCGGTGGCGCGTCGTCGCGTTCGGCCGCGACCCGCTCCCGCTCGACGCGCAGTTCGCCCGCCCGTGCGGTCGCCTGGGCCGCCCGCGCCCGCGCCTCCTGCCGCCGCGCCCGGATCTCCTCGGTCAGCGGCTCGGTACGTTCGGCGAGCACTTCGGCCGGTGTGGCCGGAACCGAGCCGTCGTCGAACACGTCGCCCGATCCCGGGCCGGTCGCAGCCGTGTCGACCGGTCCGCCGCCATCCGGTCCTGTCGCCGAACGCTTTCCGCCCGCCTTCCCGGTCCCGTCCTGGGCCGCCGTATCGCCGCCGGTGCGAGACCCGGCCCCCATCGCGGCCTTCTTGCCGCCGCCGGCCGGGCGCGGGGCGTGCTCGGCGCCGACGTGCCCGAAGGCGTCGTCGAGCGCCTCGAACAGGCCGTTGCGAATCGGCGCATACACGTCGCGGTGCGTGTCCCACCAGTCGCGCAGGGACACAGCGGTGTTCGACCGGGCCAGGGCCACTGCGGCTTCGGCCTCGGCCAGTTCGGCGGCGGCGGATTCGCGCAGTTCGACCGCGCGCTGTGCGGCGCGTTCGGCCCGGGTGCGTTCGGTGACGGCCTGGTCGACCAGGGTGAGGGCGCGGCGGACGGCACGGACGTCGGCGTCGCGCTCCTCGGCGTGGGAGCGGACGGTGGTGGTGAGGTGCTCGGCGCGGGCCGATTCGGGCAGCGCCGACCAGCCGATGCCGGCTTCCTCTGCGGCGGTGCGGAGTTCGTCCTCGCCGCGGGACAGTGCGGAGGCGGCGTTGGTGACGGCGGCCTGGGCGCGTTCGGATTCCTCGAGCCGCTGGTCCACGGTCTGACGGGACTTGAGGGCCTTGTCGCTGTGCACGGCGGCGGAGGTTTCCAGCCGGCGGACGGCGCCGGCGAGATCGTCGAGCTGCTGCTTGCCCTCGTAAGCGCTGGAACGCTGGAGGGTTTCCCGGTCGGCGAGGGCCTGCTCGTAGGCGCGGTCGGCGTCCTCGGCGCGGGTCTCGGCGGCCGCGCGCTCGGTGTCGCGGCGCTTGCGCAGGGCGGCGGCCGCGTGCAGGGCGGTGCTGGAGTGGGTGACCGCGTCCAGACGCACCCGCACCTGGTCGATGTCCGTCTTCGCCTGCACGGCAAGGTATTTGCGGTAGACGTTGACGAAATCGCGGGTCGCGGTGTCGGCCTGGACCAGGCCCTCGAGGGTGCGCCCGACCTCCTCCATATCGCTGAAGGAGCGGGCGGCGTCCAGGATCAGCTGCTCGTCCAGCGGGCGCAGACCGTCGGTGAGCGCCTGCGAGAGGCCGCGCGGGTCCAGGTTCTTGGCCAGCTGCGGGCGGCGCAGCGTCAGGATCAGATTGATGAGCTGGTCGTAGCGCTGCTGCCCGAGCCCGAACATGCGGGCGTCGATGGCCGCCCGGTACTCGACCGGCCGGTCCACGATGGCGTCGGAGCCGATCTGCTCGGCCAGCTGCTTGCGGGTCAGCGGCCGGTCGTCGGGGCCCAGTAGCGAGAAGTCCACGCCCACCCGGCCGTCGGCGACGAAGTACCAGCGGGTCACCTTGTCGTTGGAGCGGGTGGCGCGCATGCCGATGCCGATGGTGACCGTCTCCGGCCCGGTCCAGCTGCCGCGCGCGAACTCCATCCACACGTACGAGTAGGCCGATTCCTGCTTGCGGTAGAGCAGGTTCGACTTCATGGTGCGCTCTTCACCCGCGAACGGATTGAGCCGCCGCGGCTCGATCCGACCGTCCAGCACGAAGGGGAACAGGACCTCGAGGGCCTTGGTCTTGCCCGAGCCGTTGGGCCCGCGCAGTACCAGCCGCCCGTCGGCGAAGCAGAACTCCTGGTCGCGGTAGTCCCACAGGTTGATGATGCCCGCCCGGGTGGGGACGAAGCGCACTCCACCGTGAATGTGGTCGGCCATCAGTTCCCGGATCCCTTCTCTGTCGAGCTGTCCGCGGGCGCTGTCGAGCTGTCCGCAGGCACGGCGTTCGCGCCGAGTTGTGTGGGGGAGATGAACAATTCGGTCTCCGCGCGGGTGCGGACGGTGACGATCGCGCCCCGGTACCGGGCCAGCGCGGGCAGGATGAGCAGGCCGCCGTCGACCGGCTCCACCAGCCGGAGCCGCTCCAGCAGCGAGACCGCCTCGGTGGTCAGGCCCGGCACATCGGCCTGCCACTGGGCGGCGAAGGTGTTGCCGTAGCGGTCGGTCAGCATCTGCACGGTGTCGCGGATCCAGGACGACTCGAGGAACGGGAAGTCGGGGATCTCGGGCTCGGCCGCTTCCACGTCCGAATCCTCGTGCGGCCCGAAGACATCCACCGGATCCGCGAGCGGAGCGAACACGGTATTCGACGGAATGGCGGTGTCGAGCTGCTCCACCAGATCCAGCAGCGGACGGTCCGGCCGCGGCCGGCGTTCGACCGGATTGTCGATGTCCAGCACCAGATCCGCGATCTCACCCGCCAGCAGCAGCGCCACCTGCGCGAGCGTGCCCGTGCCCGGGAACCGCACATCCGACAGCCGCCCCGAACTGTCGATCAGCGCAACGCCTTCCGCCCGTCGCTCGGCCCGCAGCCCGGTGAGGTACTCGACCTCGGCGACCAGCTTCTCCTGCCCCAGCAGCGAGCGCTGCGGCTCGGCGAGCTCGTCGGCGTAGACCACGGGCTGCTCGACCAGGGCCCGCCGGACCTCGCGTGCCGCCAACGCCAGTGCGGGGGAACGGGTATCGGATCCGCCCGCCTCCTCGCCGAGCAGTCCGGTGACGCTCTGGAGATGCTGCAGCGCCCGGGGCGGCCGGAACAGCGCGAAGACCACCGATCGGTCGATGTCGTAGAGCGCCTCACCGGCCTCCGGGTCGCTCGCCCAGCCCCCGGCATCGCCGTCGGCCAGGGTGACCGCGCCGCGCGCCGCCAGCCAGCCGACCGCGTCGACGAACGCATCCCGATCCGCGGCCCGATCCGGCGCGAGCTCGAGGCCCTCCACCCGTTCGGTGTAGGCGGCCACCTGATCGGCCAACTCCGACAACGTGATCTGATCCCCGGCGCGACCCAGCGCGGCCAGGGCCAAGGCGAGGTAGGCGTAGCGGCGGCGATCGAACAGCCGATCACCGGTGGTCCGCGCAGGCCGTCCGGCGTCGAGGCGATCCAGCACCGGGAAGAGCCGCGCCGTGGTCTCGGTGACCTCCAGCCGATACCCGAACAGCTCGGCCAGATCCTCCCGCAGCTCCGTCGCCCACCGCCGTAGCAGCGGCAGCGCAATGCGATCCGGATACGTGCGGGTGACCAGGTGATTGGCCAGAATCACCCGCGCCGCACGCTGATAACTGTCCAGCGCGAGCGAGTCGATACTTCGCGCGTGCATCAGCCCACCTCCCCGCCGCCGACAGTGCCGCCGGCGGGCGTGACCGAAGGATCCGGCCGATTCGACTGCGCGGCAGGGGATTTGCGACCGCGCAGGGCAGCGGTCTCGCGAACCTCGAGTCGCCGGTTGTTGAGGTGGAGCACGCCCTTGGACGTTCGGACGAGCGTGGACCCCTCATGCTCGGACACGGTGAGTGTCACGCCGTTGTCGGAACCGGAGGTGCCCGGAACCCGCCCGCTCACCGGCACCCACGCCGTGGACGCGGCGTCGAGCAGTTTGAGCAGCACCTCGGTCTCGCCCTCGTCCAGCTCCCGGTCGTAGAGGTCGGCGGCGGCCAGCGAGCGTGCGGCCTCGGCGCGGGCCCGCTGGGCATCGAGCTGTACCTGGCGCAGGCGGCGAATCCCCGCGTCATTGCGTTGCAGCCGGGCGGGCGCACCCGGTGTCGGTGGCCGCCCGGTCTCGGCGAGGGTGCGGGCTATCTCCAAAGGTGGTGCGTCCCACCAGGATCGGATGGCCGGAATCACATCGGCGTCCGGGTGCCGCATGGCCAGATGGCGGGGACGGCCCAATCCGAAGACGGCGTCGTAGAGTGCGTGCGCGGCCTCGGCGGTCGGGGCGGCGGTGAACCATCCGGCGAGGTGTCGCAGCGCCGATTCCCGGCTGACTCCGCCTTTGCGGGTCTCGGTGACCCGGCGCAGCAGTGAGAGCACGGCCGCAATGGCGCTCATGGTCGCTTCGCGTAGGCGCTCGCATTCGGTGAGCCCGCCCTCGTCATCACTGATGAACCAGCCTCGCAGTCCCTGCCAGCGCGCCCGCCAATCCGCTTGGCGCTCAGCGGTATCCAGCAGCACCCGCTCGTCACAGCGGGCCGCGCGTTCGATGAGATCCTCGACCCCGGTGTGCTCCACCTCGCGAATGGCGGCGGCCAGCCGCGGTGCGAAACGCGCCAGGTCCATGGAGAATTCGCGCATGTGCGCCAGCAGCGCGTCCTTGTGCGCGAGGAAGGCTTCGGGGGTGGCCTCGGTGGTCCGCACCAGATCGCCGAGCGTCAGATAGAAGTGCGCCGCTCGCTCGGCCAGATCCGACAGCGCCCGGTCCAGCCGGTTCAGTACCCGGTAGACACGCGGCGCGTCCGCGCTCTTGTTGGCCTCGGCGAGGGTGTGCAGATCCGCCAGCAGCTCCGGCAGCACCAGCCGGGAGAGCGCGGCCTCGTCCAGTCGCGCCTCCAGCACATCCGAAACCGCCCGATATGCCTGATAACCCGCCTGCGAGAACTGATAGACGAAATGCCGGTTCCGATACTCGGCCAGCGTCGCCGCCCGGGTCCCGTCGTAACTGCGTTCCAGCACACCCCACTGGTGCAACTGCTCCAGCAGCGGACCCACCTCGGTGGCGGTCAGTGCGGGCGCGCCCGGGCAACGATCGAGCGAGTCGGCGACGTCGGAGGCGTGCAACAGCACCACGTAGGCGGCGCGGGCGGCGTCGAAGGCCCGCAACACCCACAGGTAATCGGCCCGTTTCTCGGCGGTGGCGAAGGAGAACAGACGCAGTCGGTCGGCGTCGCTCCGCCTCTCCGCGCTCGGAATCTCCTCGGACCCGGCCCCCTTCGGGCCGGGCAGCAATCCGTCAGCGGACTCGGTCACCGGGAGAAGGTTAGTACTCCCTCCCGACCGGTTCGGAATCGTGCCGAGTGTCGGCGCGCCCGATCCGGCCCTCCGATGACCGATTCCTGGTCCGCGATCGCCGGTCAGTTACCGAGCGCGGCCACCCCCGCCTGCGCGAACTTCTCGTCCTGATCACCGCTCGGCGCCCCCGCGACCCCGATGCCCGCGATCGGCGCGCCACCCTTGGCGGCCACCGGGGCGCCGCCCGCGAGGAACAGGGTGCCCTGGATATCGGCCAGCTGCGGCGCACTGTCGAGGCGCTTGGCCAGCTGCGAGGTCGGCGCGTTCCAGGAGACCGCGGTGAACGCCTTCTGCTGCGCGGACGAGTAGGACTGCGGCCCGGCGCCGTCGCCGCGCAACGTGACGACGGTATTGCCGTCGCGATCCACCACGGCGACCGTCACGTGCTGGTTCTCCTTCACCGCGGCATCCAGTGCGGCCTGCGCGGCCTTGGTGGCGGCGGCAATGGTCAGATGGGTGCTCTGCTGCAGGTTGCCATTGGCGACATCGGCCGCCACCGGGGCCTTGCTGCCCGGATCCGGATCCTGTGCGTTGACCGACACCACGCCGATCACCCCGGCGGCCACGACCGCCGCGGCCG
This sequence comes from Nocardia sp. NPDC051981, assembly GCF_040680715.1. NCBI lineage: Bacteria > Bacillati > Actinomycetota > Actinomycetes > Mycobacteriales > Nocardiaceae > Nocardia > Nocardia sp. NPDC051981. The sequence goes on from NZ_JBFAXK010000015.1 coordinate 187,219, forward strand.
CGCCCCCGATGACGAGGCGCTTGCGGTTGGAGCTGGACTGCTGCGGGGTGGTCATGATGTCCTCCACGGATTCTCGGGTGAAAGCTGTTCGCTCTGTTCGTATTCCAGCTTGCTGCCCAGGCCGGCCGGGCACATCGACGCAGCGGCTGGGAATTCACGCGCGGTCCGGCTGATCCCCGTATCAACCGATCGGATGACCCCGGGAGCGGATGGGGCACGGCAGAATGAGGGTGTTTGTCCATGCCACCGAGTGGTTTACCCACGTCGCTGCCGCCGAGGAGGTGCCCGCATGCCGTCTCCGGAGCAGGTGAGCGTGCAGCCCCGTGACGACACCCGGTTGCTGGGCACCATCGTGCACAGCGCTTTCTACGTCCTGCTGGCCGCGTCGATGCTGCGGTTCGTGCTCCGCCACCCCGACAGCGCGCGCATGCCGTGGGTGATCGGACTCTCACTCGGACTGGCCGTGCTCTATGTGCTGAGCGAACTGCGTGCCTCCCGTCGCGTGCTGCTGTTCGCGCTGCTGGTGACCGTGTGGGCGGTATTGGTCGTCCTCGCACCGAGTTTCGCTTGGTGCGCGGTGCCGCTGCTCTACACCGGCCTGCGCATCCTCCCGCTGCGTGTCGCCCTCGCGCTGGTCGCCGGGCTGACCGCGCTCGTGGTCTTCGCTCAGTTGAAACTCGCGGGCTGGGCCGATCCCAACCTGCTGCTGGCCCCGCCCGCCGTCGCCGCCCTCAGCACCGCGCTGTTCGTCGGCCTGATCCGCCAGACCGAACGGCAGGCCGCACTCATCGACGACCTGCGCGCCACCCGGCGGGAACTCGCGGCCACCGAACGCCGCGAAGGCACCCTCGCCGAACGGCAGCGTCTCGCGATGGAGATCCACGACACCCTGGCCCAAGGACTTTCGAGCCAGCGCATGCTGCTGCAGGCGGCCGACCGGATCTGGGACAGCGAACCGGACCAGGCTCGCGAGCACGTGCACAGCGCGGCAGCCGTGGCGGAATACAACCTCGCCGAGGCGCGGCGCTTCGTGCACGACCTCGCGCCCACGGATCTGGCCGCGGCGGGATCGCTGGTCGCGGCGCTGGAGGCGATGGCCGAACGGGAGAGCGGCGACTCGCTCAGCGTGCGCATCCATGTGGAGGGCGCGCCGGTGGGACTGCCCGCGGGCGTGGCGGCGGCGGTCCTGCGAATCGCGCAGGGGGCGTTGGCGAATGCGCGCGAGCATGCGGCCGCGACCGCGGTCACCATCACCCTGACCGACCTCGGTGACCGGCTCGTCCTCGACATCGCGGATGACGGACGGGGTTTCGACCCCGCCGAGACCGCCACCACCGCCGACCGCGGCCACGGCCTGCCCGCCATGCGTGCCCGCCTGCGCCAGCTGGGCGGCACCCTCACCGTCGAATCGGCGCCCGGAGACGGCACCGTCGTCTCCGCCGAAGTCCCCCTGGAGCGTTCGTGACCGAAGCCGAAACGCCTGTCCGCCTGGTGATCTGCGACGACCACGTGGTCGTCCGCGCCGGCCTGCGCGCGCTGCTGGGCAGTACACCCGGCATCGACGTCGTCGGCGAAGCGGGCAGCGGCCCGGAGGTGGTCGCCCTCGCCGAGCGTCTCCAGCCGGACGTCGTGCTCATGGACCTCCAGCTCGGCGGCGACATGGACGGCATCGAGGCCACCCGCCGCATCACCGCGGGCGCTGGTGCGACCCCGCACGTGCTGGTGCTCACCACCTACGACACCGACGCCGACATCACCCGCGCCATCGCCGCCGGCGCGACGGGCTATCTGCTCAAGGCCGAACGCCCCGAGGAGCTGTTCGCGGCGATTCACGCGGCCGCGCAAGGGCGTACGGCACTGTCCCCGCCCATCGCGGACCGGGTGCTCAACCGCATGCGAAACCCGCAGCCCACGTTGACGGCCCGGGAACTGGATATTCTCGGCCAGCTGTCGCAGGGGCTGGGGAATCGGGAAATCGCCCGGGCGCTGCATGTCAGTGAGGCGACCGTGAAGACGCACCTGGGGCGAATCTACGACAAGCTGGGCGTCGACAATCGCGCCGCGGCGGTCGCCGTCGCGAACGAGCAACGGCTGCTGAAGTGAGTCACAGCCCCTTGGGCGCAGCCTGCCGCATGAAACCGAAGTGGTACCCGGCCACGCGCCGCATCGGAATCTCCTCGATGCCCTCGGTTATCCGATAACGCCGGTGATGCCGGTAGATGTGCTCGAACGGTGTGGCGGGAATAGCCGAGCCCGCGGTGGATTTGCATGGCGCGGTCGGCCGCTTCACAGCACAGCCGGTTGGACCATGGTCGGTGGGCATATTGAACGTCCACAGGAATTCGGCGATTCGGAAAACCGGGCGTGCCGACCGGAACGAGGAAGGGGGTGGAGCGCGGGCAGGACGGTCGTCTCCAGCAGATCCGCGAGCGCCGTCAGCAACTCCGGTGCCGTGTTGACCTGCCGAACAATGGATTTCATGCCGGAGGCACGCCATGCAGTACCGGCCCACAACCACGTCGTGCTGAAGGACGTGCGGGTGCCGGCCGACGCGATATTCGGCAAGGAGGGGCGCGGGCTGGCGGTCGTCCAGCACCGGGATGGTACGGGACCACGCGGCGCGATGGCCGTGAATTGCGGGCGTTTGCCCGCAGTTGTGGGTCGGCCCCGCCGGTCGGATTGCGAAGGATGCGTCACTTGCCGCGCTCGTCGTGTGTCGAGTATCGAACCCCGTCGCCGATTCGTGGAATGATCGCCCTTACTGATCATTTGCTGTAGTCGGACCGCGATCGCGACACCGGACAGGTGGTGACAGTGGAGAACCAACCCCAGGACAGCGGCGACACGGAACACCCGGAGCTCGACTACCGGTTCACCCTGGCGAACGAACGAACCTTTCTCGCGTGGATCCGCACCGCGCTCGGTCTGCTGGCCGCCGGTGTCGCGGTGCACACGCTGGTGCAGCCGTTCCATCACGCCGGGGTGCGGCGGCTGCTCTCGCTCAGCTGCATCGTGCTCGCGGTCGTGCTGGCCGCCGGCGCGTACACGCACTGGCGCGACGTCCAGGACCGGATGGTGCGCGGTGAGCCGCTGGGGAACACGATGCTCGTCCCGATTCTCGCGGGCGGCATCGCGATCGTCTCCATCTTCGCGGCGATCGCGACGGTGTGGCCGTGACCGCGCCGCCCGCCTACCCCGCCGAGCGCACCGCGCTGGCCTGGCGGCGCACCGCGATCGCCGCGATGGGGACCGGGGTGCTGTTCGTCAATCATGCGGCGACCAGCGGCTGGCATCCGGCGGCCATCGCGCCCGCTCTCTCGGCGGTCGGACTCATGTTCGTCGCGGGGCTCAGCTTCCTGCGCAACAACTCGCTGCATCACGGGCACTGGGCGCACGGCTCGCGGGTCATCGCCATCGCGACGGTCGCGGTACTGGTGGTGTGCGGGGTGGCGCTCGTCATCGGTCTCACCGATCCCGGTAAGCAGCAAGCCTTTTCGATCCCATCGACGTCGGAGATCCCGGCAGTGACAGGAGGCGGACAGTGAGTGCGGTCACCGAACCGAGCACGGTCATCATCGAGCAGAACCAGCGTGCCCTGAAAGAGCTTCCGTTCGACAACACCGCCGACCAGCAGGACGCCGACCGCGGCTTCATCGCCAAGCTGGAACCCGGAATCGTCAAGGACGACAAGGGGACTGTGGTCTGGGACGACGACTCCTACAGCTTCCTGCAGGGCTCCTGCCCCAGCTCGGTGCACCCGTCGCTGTGGCGGCAGTCGGGCCTGGTGATGAAACAGGGCCTGTACGAGGTGGTTCCCGGCATCTACCAGATTCGCGGCTTGGATCTGTCGAATATGACGATCATCGAGGGCGACACCGGTGTCATCGTCATCGACCCGTTGATCTCGGCGGAGACCGCGAAGGCGGGCATGGACCTGTATTTCGCGCATCGCGGCCGGAAGGCGGTGACGGGCATGATCTACACCCATTCGCACGTCGATCATTTCGGCGGTGCGATGGGTGTGATGACCGTTGAGGATGCCGAGTCCGGGCGGGTGCCGGTGGTGGCGCCGGCCGGATTCCTCGAACACGCTGTCGCCGAGAACGTCTACGCGGGCACCGCCATGGCCCGGCGCGCGGCCTACATGTACGGCGCGGCGCTGCCGCGCGGTCCGAAGGGCCAGGTCGGTGCGGGGCTGGGGCAGACCACCTCGACGGGCGCCGTCACGCTGATCGCTCCGACTCTCGACATCACCCACACCGGGCAGGAGCAGACGATCGACGGAGTGCGCATCGTCTTCCAGATCACCCCCGGCACCGAGGCGCCGTCGGAGATGAACTTCCACTTCCCGGACTTCCGCGCACTCTGCATGGCGGAGAACGCGACCCACACGCTGCACAACCTGCTGACGCTGCGCGGTGCGCTGGTGCGTGACCCGCACGTGTGGTCCACCTACCTCACCGAGTCGATCAACCTGTACGGCTGCGAGAGCGACGTCGTCTTCGCCTCGCACCACTGGCCCACCTGGGGCGCCGAGCGGCTGGTCGAGTACCTGGAGTCGCAGCGCGACCTGTACGCCTACCTGCACGATCAGACCCTGCGCCGGCTCAACCAGGGCTACGTGGGCAGCGAGATCGCCGAGATGATGGAAATGCCTCCGGCACTGGTCGATTCGTGGGCCGCGCACGGCTACTACGGGTCGGTCAGCCACAATGTGAAGGCCATCTATCAGCGGTACATGGGCTGGTTCGACGGCAATCCGGCCCATCTGTGGGAGCACCCGCCGGTCGAGGGGGCCAAGCGGCACGTGGAGTTCATGGGCGGTGCGGACGAGGTGCTGCGCAAGGCGCGCAAGTCCTTCGACGAGGGCGACTACCGGTGGGTCGTGCAGGCGGTCAACTACGTGATCTTCGCCGACCCGTCCAACCAGGCCGCCAAGGCGCTGCAGGCCGACGCCTTCGAACAGCTCGCCTTCGGCGCGGAGAACGGCCCGTGGCGCAATTTCTTCCTCTCGGGCGCCTACGAGCTCCGCAACGGCAAGTTCGGTACGCCGACCAAGGCCGGCTCGCCGTCCATGATGGCGGCGCTCACCGTGGACCAGGTCTTCGACGGCATGGCGCTGCGGCTCGACGGTCCCAGGGCCTGGCACGAAAAGACCGCCAGCGACTGGGTTTTCACCGACGAGAACCGCACCGTCCGGCTGCAGCTGCGCAACGGCGTGCTGTTGCACTGGGATCGCCGCGACGGTGACCAGCTGCCGGCCCCCGACGTCACCTTCACCCTCACCCGGCCCACCCTGATCGGCATGCTGCTCGCGGGCGAGGACCTGCAGGCGGCCGTACAGGCCGGACGGCTCAGGATCGACGGTGATGTCCAGGCCTTCGTCAAACTGGTGGGCCTCTTCGACCAGCCCGACCCGGACTTCGACATCGTGACTCCGTAGTCGCGGCGTCATCAGCAACGTAGCGGCAACGCATGAAGGTTCGCTGAGTTCCGGATCCCCGAGTCACCCGCGACGGGTGCGGCGGGGATCCGTGCTCGGCGCGGCGGTCGCCAACGGTGCTCGGCCGGTTCAGCGTTCGAGGGTGAGCATGGCGGTGAGCGCGCGGCCGACCGCCTCGGAGGCGGCGCGTTTGGACAGGCCGCGCCGGTCCATCAGGTGGTGGCGGTACGGCCAGCCCACGGTGGCGTCGACGAGATCGAGCAGCTGCTCGCCCTCGGCGTGGTCCAGTTCCGGTGCGAAGGCACGGGTGAGCGCGTCCCGAATCCGCTTGTCGGTCAACCGCATCCGGGTGTCCACCGCCGGGGTGCGCAGGGATTCGATGAGCCCGAGCACCCGGGGCTCGCGCTGCAGCGTGAAGATGGCCTCGCTCTGGCGTACCACCGCCTCGATGCGCTGGGCCAGTGGCAGTTCCGGATCGATCTCGGTCAGCAGCGCCTCGACCTGCTCGGACTGCTGATCCACCGCCGCGGTGATCAGCGCTGTCCGGGTCGGGAAGTGCACGAAGATACTGCGTTCCGACACTCCGGCGCGCTCGGCGATGCTGCGGGTGGTGGGGTCGAACTCGCCGTCGTGGACTGCCGACAGCAGGCCCTCGATGATCGCCCTGCGGGTCTGTTCCGGATTGCGCCGCCGCCGTGGGCCGTCGCCTTTGCCCTCGCTCATGACGAGAATCCGATCACATCTGGCCGGAGCGCCTGCACGCAGGTCCGGTGGAGGGTTCACGGGGTCATGGGTGGTGTCACACGGCCACTATATTGCAGCAACACTGCAATAGTGATGTACTGTGGCAGCGACGGCAGAACGGCGGCGAATGATCGGTTACTCCTGCTGTCCGGCATATCGACCGCATGGAGACAGGAGAGCGCTGATGACCGACGCGGACCTCACGAACAACGGCGACGACCGCAAGCCGGGTGGCTTCACGGTGTCGCGGCGGGGGGTGTTCGGGGTGGGCGCGGCCGCACTCGTGGCCGCCGGTGTCGGCGCCGCGGCCGCCGGGTGTGACAGCAACGGCGACAACGGTTCCGCCGCCGAGCGGATCAGCACGGATCCGGTCGATCCGAGCGGTCGCATCGTCGACCAGCAGCATCAGGCGCAATCCGCGTTGCCCTTCGGCGACAAGCAGGACTTCACCGACACCGACAGGGGCTTCATCGCTGAGCTCGACCCGGGCGTGGTGCGGGACGCCACTGGAAAAGTGGTGTGGGACAACGATTCCTACGGATTCATTCAGGGCACCTGCCCCAACTCCGTGCACCCCTCGCTGTGGCGGCAGTCGCAGCTGGTGGTGAAACAGGGCCTCTACGAAGTGGTTCCGGGCATCTACCAGATCCGCGGTCTCGACCTGTCGAACATGACGATCATCGAGGGCAGAACCGGCATCATCGTCATCGACCCGCTGATCTCGACCGAGACCGCCAAGGCGGGCATGGACCTGTACTTCGCGCACCGCGGCCAGAAGCCGGTGACCGGCATGATCTACACCCACTCCCACGTCGACCACTTCGGCGGCGCCCTGGGTGTCATCAGCCTGGAAGACGCTGCCTCGGGCCGGATTCCGGTGATCGCGCCGCAGGGCTTCGTGGAGCACGCGGTCGAGGAGAACGTCTTCGCCGGCACCGCCATGGCCCGCCGCTCGGCCTACATGTACGGCGCGGCGCTGCCGCGTGGTGTGAAGGGCCAGGTCGGCGCGGGCCTGGGCATGACCACCTCGCTCGGCACCGTGAGCCTCATCCCGCCGAACCGGGACGTCACCCACACCGGCCAGGAGGAGACCATCGACGGGATCAAGGTCGTCTTCCAGATCACCCCGGGCACCGAGGCGCCGTCGGAGATGAACTTCTACTTCCCCGACTTCCGTGCGATGTGCATGGCGGAGAACGCCACCCACACCCTGCACAACCTGGTCACCCTGCGCGGCGCGCTGGTTCGCGACGCGCACGTGTGGTCGCAGTACCTGACCGAGACCATCACCATGTTCTCCGACAAGTACGACGTCGCCTTCGCCTCGCACCACTGGCCCATGTGGGAAGCGGACAAGGTCACCGAATGGCTGTCGCTGCAACGGGATACCTACGCCTACCTGCACGACCAGACCCTGCGCATGCTGAACCAGGGCTACACCGGCATCGAGATCGCCGAGCTGATCCAGATGCCGCCGGCCATCGAGAGCAAGTGGTACAACCACGGCTACTACGGTTCGGTCAGTCACGATGTGAAGGCCATCTACCAGCGCTACATGGGCTGGTTCGACGGCAACCCGGCGCACCTGTGGGAGCACCCGCCGGTCGATTCCGGCAAGCGGCACGTGGACGCCATGGGCGGTGCGAGCGGGGCGTTGAAGGTGGCCCGCAAGGCCTACTCCGACGGCGATTACCGCTGGTGCGTCCAGGTTCTCAACTACCTGATCTTCGCCGACCCGGACAATGAGAAGGCGAAGATGCTGCAGGCCAGCGCTTTCGAGCAGCTCGGCTACGGCTCGGAGAACGCCACCTGGCGCAATTTCTTCCTCTCCGGCGCGTACGAGCTGCGCAACGGCACCTTCGGCACCCCGACCAAGGCCAACTCCGCCGGCATGATCAGCGCCCTGAGCGTGGACCAGGTCTTCGACTCCGCGGCGTTCCTGATCAACGGCCCCAAGGCGTGGGACCTGCATCTGGTCAACGACTGGATCATTACCGACCAGAACCGGATCTACCGCACCGAGCTCCGCAACGGCGTGCTCATCCACTACATGATCCCCGCCGACTTCAAGGGTCCGGCCCCGGACGCCACCTTCACCCTGTCCCGGCTGGAGCTGATCGCCACCATGACCGGAACCAAGGACATCGTGAAGGAGATCCAGGCCGGCGCGATCAAGGTCAGCGGCGACCCGGCCAAGCTGAAGCAGTTGAAGGACGTCATGGACAAGCCCGACCCGAACTTCAACATCGTCACCCCGTAGTACTCCGCGCGGTGGAATGCCGCGGCGTGACGGGAGTTACCGGGGGGCGTCACGCCGCGACACACATGAATAGATGTGGGGGTTACAGCGTTCCGGTTGCCTGGGCCGTCTTCCGCGACGAACTGATCAAATCCTGGCCCACCCTGGCCCAAGCTCGGCGTGCCCGAGTGATGCGGGCCCGGCCGGGTCAGTGTGCGCGCTGGGTGTCGATGCGTTCGGTCGGCCGCTCGGATTCGGCTGCCACGGCGGCACGTTCGACCGTCATCAAGCTCTCGGAGTGGTGTTCGGCGTAGTACTTGGCGGCACCGCCGTTGAGCCCGAACAGCGATTTGCTCCACAGCAGCCAGATCACCGCCGCCAGGTTGACGATCAGCGCCGCCGCCCGCAGGAAGGTGATCCTCTCGGTGAGCTCGTAGATCTCCAGCGGCAGGAAGATGCTGGTAGCGATGACCGCGAAGTACTCGCCCCAGCGCTTGACCAGCCAGAGGCCCACCGCCTCGGTGAGCTGGATCGCGGCATAGGCGAACAGCGCCACCGCCACCCAGGTGAGCACGGTGGGGGAGAAGGTGAACGCTTTGTCGATGCCCTTGATGATCTTGGAATGGTCAGGGTTGAAACCGATCTGGTCCGCCAGCTGGCGGATGAGCGGAAGATCCTTGTCCCAGTTGGCCTTCCAGTGCTCGCGCGAACCGCGCAGCTTCAGCACGCCCGCGCCGAGCAGGATCAGCACCAGTGCCCGGACGATCCGCTCGGCCGCCAGCAGCCGCATGATGATCCGGTCGCGCAGCAGATGCCCGCGCGGTACCTCGGGCGCGTCGTCGGCCGGACCGCTGCGACGCGGCTCGCCGGGCACGAAATCCCCGCAACGCAGGCAGCGCCAGGATTCACCCGCCGGGGTGGGGACGTGGAGGCGTGCCGCGAGCTCGGGCTCGGTGGGGGCGTAGGTCTCGTGCCCTCGGGCAGCGCAGGTCCACAGGCTGAAGTCCATGCGCGTGAGCGTAACCGGTGGGCGCGCGCCGAGGGGTGTCCCGGCGCGCTGCGAGGGATGTCTCGGCGTGCTGCGAGGGAAGTGTCAGCCCGCGGCGAGTGCGCGCAGCTGATCCAGATAGGTCCGGGTGCGCGGATCGCCGGGGAAGCGCTCGATCATCTCCCGCGCCGTCTCACCCGCGATCCAAATGAGCGAGGGCAGCGAGCGGCGTTTGCTTGCGAAGGCCCGCACGCCCTCGTCGAGGGCGAGCTCCAGATTGCGATCGCGGATGGCGACCACCGCCAGCGTCAGGTGCGCCTCGGCGACCCGCATGGGTTTGCGGATGCTGCCGTCGGGGCAGGTGGAGGTCAAGATCACCTGCCGGGCATAGTTTTCCGCCAGCCGGTCCTCCCCGGCTACCCGGCAGCAGTCCATGGCGTAGAAGTCGAACTTCTGCGGATCGACCACGAAGTGATTGTCCAGATCGGATGGATGCTCGAGGGTGTCCAGGATCGAACGGCCCTGGGCGAGCGCCTTTTCCACCTCGCGGCGGTCACCGAGCCGCGCCCACGCCTTGGCGCGCTGTGCGGCCAGCTGGACGCCGACGCCCAGGTGGTCGGTGGTGGCGTGCGCGGCCTCGGCGGTCTCGATGGCACCCCGGTAGTTGGCCTGCGTGAGTGCGAACCAGGCGGCCATTTCGGCTCCCCAGCCGATGATTTCGGCGTGCTCGGCCTCCTGGCCGAGGGAGAGCGCGGCCCGGCGGGTCGCCTCGGCGGCGGTGCGCCAGCCGAGATCGTAATCGACGCAACCGATCAGCAGGGCAACCCATCCGGCCAGCACCAGGACCTCCCGATGCTGCGCGAGAGTCAAGCGACCGTCCAGTAGCGAAGTGATGCGCCGCAGCCACGCCGTGCCCTCGGCATGCAACTCGTGCGGATCGGCGCACGGATACTCCGAACACAGCCGATCAGCGGTGATGCGAATGGCGTCGAGCGTAGAGGCGGACACATCGGACATACGTAGCCGCCCAATGAATTCCAGCGTGTCCATCCCCGTGGCCGAGAGCATCTCGTCGTCGCGATTGGGCCGCGCCTTGGGAAAGAAGGCGGCCGTCACCGTATCGAAAGCCGCCGCGATGATCGGAGCGTAGAAATCGTCCGGCCGCGATTCCCCGGACTCCCAGCGCCGCCAGTTGCGCAGAAGTGTGCTGTCCGTTGGCAGATTGTGGCTCGATTTGCCCCGCATGGCACGGATCGCGTCCGCTTGAGACCACCCCCGAGTATCACGTTCGGCACGCATTCGGACGGCCCAGACAGGTCGATCGTCAGCGGCGGACACGCTCTGTAGTATCTCACCAGTTAACGAAGGATGGACCCGGATAGGGCATCTCGATGTCAGTGGGTTGACATCTGCAATTGCATTCGTGATTACACCAAACTGTTCAACAGGGCACATTCATGACAGCGATCCCCAATCCAACGGAGGTTCGGGTGGAAGCGTTGATCTATGGGTACGTGCGTGACGATCTCGCCGACGGCCGCAGCGAAGAGCTGGAGAACGCCATGTGCGGGCTCGCTCGGTCCGCCGGCCTCTGCTTCGCCGCCACGTTCCATGAATCGACCCCCGGCGACGGCACCGCGTTCGCGGAGCTGACGGCCGAACTCAAGCGTGCCGATGCCCATCACGTGGTGGTGCCGTCGCTCGATCACCTTGCGGGGCAGACCATTCCGCGCGACCTGCTGATCGCGAAGCTGGCCCACGAGGCCTCCGTCAAGATCTGGGCCGTAGAGCACTAGCCGTCGAAACGAACGCCGCACCTGCGCGTGAACGCAGGTGCGGCAATGGTTTCGATGCCGGAAGCCCGGTCTCAGAGACCGAAGCCGCCCCGTCCGCGGCGGCGCAGATACTTCTCGAACTCGGCCGCGATGGCGTCACCGTCGATCTTGGCCATGGCGTCGTTGATGTCGACCTCGGCATCGCCGCGCTCCTCGAGCGAGCGCACGTACTCGGCGATCTCCTCGTCGCCGGCGGTCATCTCGTTGACCGCGCCCTCCCACTCCTCGGCCTGCTCGGGCAGACCGCCGAGCGGCACCTCGACATCGAGGACATCCTCGACCCGGTGTAGCAGGGCGATGATGGCCTTGGGGTTGGGCGGCTGGGAGACGTAGTGCGGCACCGCCGCCCAGAAGGAGATGGCCGGGACGCCCGCGCGCACGCACGCGTCCTGCAGCACTCCGGTAATACCGGTCGGTCCCTCGTAGCGGGTCTGCTCCAGGTTGAAGCGCTCCGCGGCTTCCTTGTTGTAAGCGGTCCCGGTGACCGGAACCGGCCGGGTGTGCGGGGTGTCGGCCAGCAGCGCGCCCAGGATCACCACCGTGGACACCCCGAGCTGCTCGACGAATTCGAGGATGTCGTTGCAGAAGCTGCGCCAGCGCATATTCGGTTCGACGCCCCGCAGGAGCACGACGTCCCGATCGCTGCCCGGGGGCGAGCAGACCGACAGCATGGCCGAGGGCCACTGGATCTCGCGGGTCACCCCGTCCACCTGCCGGACCGTCGGCCGGTTCACCTGATAGTCGTAGTAGTCCTCGGAGTCGAGCTCGGCCAGCGGCTGCGCGTCCCAGATCAGTTCCAGATGCTCGACCGCGCCACTGGCGGCATCGGCCGCATCGTTCCAGCCTTCGAAGGCGGCCACGAGCACCGGATCCCGCAGCGTAGGCAGGTCCGATTCGGGTGGCACCGGGGATTCACTGGCGTTCACCCGGTCAGCCTACGGTGTGCGTAGACGCAGTGTGCATGCGACGCGCAATGTAGGAGTTGGGGTGGCGCCCCACACCGACGCAGGGATTGTCCGCGTCTCCCACTACTCTTGAGTACATGTCTGTACGCAGCCGCGCCGAATTCGACACCACCCTCTTGGACACGCTCAGACGGCGTGTCGTGATCGGGGACGGTGCGATGGGCACGATGCTGCAGGCTGCGGATCTCACTCTCGACGATTTCCGCGGCCTCGAGGGATGCAACGAAATCCTCAACGACACCCGCCCCGACGTGCTGCGCCATATCCACCGGGCCTATTTCGAGGCCGGCGCCGACGCCGTCGAGACCAATACCTTCGGGTGCAACCTGCCCAACCTGGCCGATTACGACATCGCCGACCGCATTCGCGACCTGTCCGAGCGCGGCACCCGCCTCGCCCGCGAGGTGGCCGACGAGATGGGACCGTCCGCCGACGGGACTCCCCGGTACGTGCTGGGTTCCATGGGCCCGGGCACCAAGCTGCCCACCCTGGGCCACGCGCCCTACGCCGCCCTGCGCGACGCCTACAGCGAGGCCGCGCTCGGCATGCTCGACGGCGGCGCCGACGCCATCCTCATCGAGACCTGCCAGGACCTGCTGCAGGTCAAGGCCGCGGTCACCGGCAGTCACCGGGCCATGGACCAGGCCGGGCGCCGGATCCCGATCATCACGCACGTGACCATGGAGACCACCGGCACCATGCTGGTCGGCTCCGAGATCGGTGCGGCGCTGACCGCACTCGAGAAGCTCGGCATCGACATGATCGGCCTGAACTGCGCTACCGGCCCGGACGAGATGAGCGAGCATCTGCGGCATCTGTCCAAGCACGCGCAGCTGCCGGTGTCGGTCATGCCGAACGCCGGTCTGCCGATCCTCGGCGCGAACGGCGCGGAATACCCGCTCACGCCGGAGGAGCTCGCGGTCGCGCTCTCGCAGTTCGTCTCCGAGTTCGGTTTGTCGCTGGTCGGCGGCTGCTGTGGTACCACGCCCGAGCACATCCGGCAGGTGGCCGAGGCGGTGCGCGAGGTCCAGCAGGCCAAGCGGGATCCGGTGCACGAGCCGAGCGTGTCGTCGATCTACAGCTCGGTGCCGTTCGAGCAGGACGCCTCGGTCCTGATGATCGGTGAGCGCACGAATGCCAACGGCTCCAAGGCTTTCCGGGACGCCATGCTGGCCGGCGACTGGCAGAAGTGCCTGGACATCGCCAAGGACCAGACCCGCGACGGCGCCCACATGCTGGACCTGTGCGTGGACTACGTGGGCCGCGACGGCACCGCCGACATGACCGAGCTGGCCTCCCGGCTGGCGACCGCGTCCACCCTGCCGATCATGCTGGACTCCACCGAAACCCCGGTGCTGAAGGCCGGTTTGGAGCATCTGGGCGGGCGCTGCGCCATCAACTCGGTGAACTACGAGGACGGCGCGGGGCCGGATTCGCGGTTCCAGCAGACCATGGCGCTGGTCGCCGAACACGGTGCGGCCGTGGTGGCGCTGACCATCGACGAGGAGGGCCAGGCGCGCACCGCCGAGAAGAAGGTGGAGATCGCCGAGCGTCTGATCGCCGATATCACCGGCAACTGGGGGCTCGACGAGTCCGACATCATCATCGACACGCTGACCTTCACCCTGGGCACCGGCCAGGAGGAGTCCCGGCGCGATGGCGTCGAAACCATCGAGGCCATCCGCGAACTCAAGAAGCGGCACCCGAATGTGCAGACCACGCTGGGCCTTTCGAACATCTCCTTCGGCCTGAACGCGGCCGCGCGGCAGGTGCTCAACTCGGTATTCATGAACGAATGCGTCGAGGCGGGCCTGGATTCGGCCATCGTGCACGCCTCGAAGATCCTGCCCATGTCGCGGATTCCGGAGGAGCAGCGGCAGACGGCGCTGGATCTGGTCTACGACCGGCGCACCGAGGACTACGACCCGCTGCAGAAGCTGATGGCGCTGTTCGAGGGCGTGTCGGCGGCCTCGTCGAAGGCGTCTCGGGCCGAGGAACTCGCGGCGCTGCCGCTGTTCGAGCGGCTCGAGCGGCGCATCGTGGACGGCGAGAAGGCCGGCATGGATGCCGATCTGGATGCCGCCATGGCCGAGGTGCCGCCGCTGCAGATCATCAACGAGACGCTGCTGGCGGGCATGAAGACCGTTGGCGAGCTGTTCGGTTCGGGGCAGATGCAGCTGCCGTTCGTGCTGCAGTCGGCCGAGACCATGAAGACCGCGGTCGCCTACCTGGAACCGCACATGGAGGCCACCGACGATTCCGGCAAGGGCCGCATCGTACTGGCCACCGTCAAGGGCGACGTGCACGACATCGGCAAGAACCTGGTGGACATCATCCTGTCCAACAATGGCTACGAGGTCGTGAATCTCGGTATCAAGCAACCGATTTCGACGATCCTGGATGCCGCCGTGGACAAGAAGGCCGATGTCATCGGCATGTCCGGGCTGCTGGTGAAGTCCACCGTGGTCATGAAGGAGAACCTCGAGGAGCTCAACGGCCGCGGTGTCGCGGAACAGTTCCCGGTGCTGCTGGGCGGCGCGGCACTGACCCGCGCGTACGTGGAGAACGACCTCACCGCGGTCTACGACGGCGAGGTGCACTACGCGCGTGACGCCTTCGAGGGCCTGCGGCTCATGGACGAGATCATGACCCTCAAGCGCGGCGGCGCGGCCGACCCGGATTCTCCCGAGGCCATCGCCGCCCGCGCGAAGGCCACCGAGCGCAAGGCCCGGCACGAGCGGTCCAAGCGGATCGCCGAGCAGCGCAAGGCCGCCGAGGTGCCGGTCGAGGTGCCCGAGCGCTCGGATGTGGCCGCGGAGCTGCCGGTGCCGACGCCGCCGTTCTGGGGTTCGCGCATCGTGAAGGGCCTGTCGGTCAACGAGTACTCGAGCCTGCTCGACGAGCGGGCGCTGTTCCTGGGTCAGTGGGGCCTGCGCGGCCAGCGCGGCGGCGAGGGACCGTCGTACGAGGAGCTGGTGGAGACCGAAGGCCGTCCGCGCCTGCGGTACTGGCTGGACCGGCTGACCGCCGAGGGTGTGCTGCAGCATGCCGCGGTGGTGTACGGCTATTTCCCGGCCGTCTCCGAGGGTGACGATGTGATTGTTCTCACCGAGCCGAATCCCGATGCGCCGGAACGCTTCCGGTTCACATTCCCGCGTCAGCAACGCGACAGGTTCCTCTGCATCGCCGATTTCATTCGCTCACGCGAGTACGCGAAGCAGACCGGGCAGGTGGATGTGCTGCCCTTCCAGCTGGTCACCATGGGTAAGCCCATTGCCGACTTCGCCAATGTGCTGTTCGCGGGCGACAATTACCGCGACTATCTCGAGGTGCACGGCATCGGCGTGCAACTGACCGAGGCACTCGCCGAGTTTTGGCACCGCCGGATTCGGGAAGAGCTCACACTGGAAGGACATTCGGTCGCCGACGAGGATCCCGCCGATGTGTTGGATTACTTCAAACTCGGATACCGTGGCGCACGGTACTCGTTCGGCTACGGTGCCTGCCCGGATCTCGAGGATCGGGCCAAACTCGTGGAATTGCTGGACGCCCGTCGGATCGGAGTGATCTTGTCCGAGGAGTTGCAACTGCATCCGGAGCAGTCCACGGATGCGTTCGTGCTGCTGCATCCGGAAGCCAAGTACTTCAACGCTTAGTATCTTCACCAGATTTCCGGGCTTTCGCGCAGAGTTGCAGGGGTGCTCGGCGCGAAAGCCAGCAGGAGGGGCACAACCACATGAGCGCAGACCGGCTGATTGCGGGGCGGTACCGGCTAACGGATCCGATCGGCACCGGTGCTATGGGGGTCGTCTGGCGCGCGACCGATGTTCGGCTGCGGCGCACGGTCGCGGTCAAGCAATTGCTGCTGACACCGGGGCTGACCCGGTCGCAGGCCGTCGAGGCCAGGATGCGGGCGATGCGTGAGGGGCGCATCGCGGCGCGACTGCATCATCCCAACGCCGTCACCGTGTTCGACGTGGCGGAGGAGGACGGCCAGCCCTGGCTCGTCATGGAATACGTGGACGCCGTCAGCCTGGCGGCGCTCATGCGGGAGAAGGGGCGACTCGAGCCGGTCGAGGTGGCGCGGATCGGGGCCAAGGTGGCCGACGCGCTGGCCGCGGCACACAAGGCCGGGATCGTGCACCGGGATGTCAAGCCCGCCAATATCCTGGTGGCCGACGACGGGACGGTGAAGATCACCGACTTCGGCATCTCGCGGGCCACCGGGGACGTGACCGTCACCTCCACGGGGTTCCTGGCGGGCACGCCCGCCTACCTGTCGCCGGAGGTGGCGCGGGGCGAGAACCCGGAGCCGACCTCCGACGTGTTCGCCCTGGGCTCAACGCTTTACGCGGCGGTCGAGGGGAAGCCGCCCTTCGGTGAGGGCGACAACCCCCTGGCGGTGCTGCACTCGGTGGCGCGCGCCCAGGTGCCCCCGCCGACCCATGCCGCGGCGCTCGCGCCGGTACTGATGGACCTGCTCGCGGCCGAGGGCGCGGACCGGCCGACCATGGTGCAGGCGGCGGAACGGCTGCAGGCGGTGGCGGAGGGGCGGGCCCCGGCCGTGCCGATCCAGCAGACCAAGGTGTTGCCCGCGATGAGTGCCGCTGCCGCCGTGGACGGTTCGGCCGCCACGACGGTGATGTCGACCTCGCGCAGCGGCGCGCCCAGCAATGCCACCGACGCCACCGTGCACGTCGACATGGCCCGGGACGTGTCGCCGCTGCGCGGGACGGTGCCGGGCACGCCGCCGCCGGGCGCGACCGGGGGAGCGAAAACCGGTGGCGCGGATCGGAATCCGCGGCGGCTGGTGCTGGTGGCGGCCGGTGTGGTGGCCGCGCTCGTGGTGGCCGTCGTGATCGCCATGTCGGTCAGCCACAACAGCGGTGGCGGCAGCCAGCCGCTGGCGAACAACGGCGGCTCGGTCGGCGCGGGAGCCTCGCCGATTCCAGCGACATCCCCGGACAATATGGGCCAGGCCGACGGCGGCACCCAGCAGCCCACGCGCACCGGCGAGGCGGGTGCGGCCACCCACGCCCCGACCACCACGCCCGCGCCGACTTCGTCGCCCACCTCCTCGGCCCGGCCGAGCACGACCACCGTGCCGCCGTCCTCGACCACACCGTTCGGCCCGCCGCCGGCGACCTCGGTGGCCTCGTTCATCCAGGGCTACTACAGCATGCTCCCCGGCAATGTGAGCGGTGCGTGGTCGATGCTGTCGCCCGGCTACCAGTCCTCCACGGGCGGCTACAACGCGTACGCGCAGTTCTGGGGCGGCATCTCGTCGGTGAGCGTGGGCGCGATCACGCCCAACGGCGACAACCGGGCGGTGGTGGCGCTGACCTACGTGCTCAAGAACGGGCAGGTGTCCACCGAGAATCGGTGGATCCAGGTCGACTCCTCGACCGGGCACCTGATGATCGCGGCCTCGGGTCTGTGATCGGTCCCCGATAGGCTGAACCGGCTCCGCCCCGCGGCGGAGCCGGTTTTTGGTTCAGGTGGTGCGGAAGGAGTTCGAGTCGGTGGCGCGGTTGGACGCGGTGTTGTGGGACATGGACGGAACGCTGCTGGACTCGGAAAAGCTCTGGGACATGGCATTGCGCGAACTGGCCGGCGAGTACGGGCGAGAGCTGACCGACACGGTGCGGCACGCGCTGATCGGCGCGTCCGGTCCGAACGCCTTCCGGATTCTGTTCGAGGGCTTGGGTATCGAGCACACCTCCGAGGCCGTCGCCACGGCCTCGGACTGGATGGAGCGACGGGTCACCGAACTGTTCCACGGCCCGGTGCCCTGGCGTCCCGGCGCGCGTGAAGCGCTGGAAATGGTGCGGGCCGCAGGCATCCCGATGGCCCTGGTCACCAACACCAAGCGGTCGCTGACGGAGTACGGCCTGAACACCATCGGCCGCGAGTTCTTCGGCGCCACCGTCTGCGCCGACGAGGTGCCCCACGGCAAGCCCGCGCCGGACGTCTACCTCCGCGCCGCCGAACTCCTGGGCGTCGCACCGGAAAACGCGGTCGCCATCGAGGATTCGCCCACCGGCTCGATCGCCGCCCAGGCGGCCGGCTGCGCACTCCTGGTGGTGCCGTGCGAGGTCGCGGTCCCGGACGCCCCGGGCCGAACCTTCCGGGAGAGCCTGGTCGGGCTGACCGTGACCGACCTCGGCGATCTCGTCCCCGCCGGAATCGGCTGACTCCGAACACCATGACCCCGCCGGGGTTCCCATTCGTCCAAGGCCGCGGGTCGTTCGTCGCCTAGCCTGCGGGTATGGAGAGCATGCTGGCGTTGCTGCGGGGTGTGTGCACCGGGCTGCCCGAGGTGACCGAGCGGGTCAGTCACGGGGAGCCGTGCTGGTTCGCGGGCGGGAAGAAGATGTTCGTGATGTTCGCGGATCATCATCATGACGAGCGGGTCGGATTCTGGTGTGCGGCACCGGCGGGGGTGCAGGAGGAGTTGGTGGCCGCCGAGCCGGAGCGGTTCTTCGGGCCCCCGTATGTGGGGCATCGGGGGTGGCTCGGCGTGTATCTGGATACGCCCGTGGAGTGGGACGAGATCGGGGAGATCGTCGAGGACGCGTATCGGATGGTGGCGGCGAAACGGCTTGTGGCGGAGCTGGATCGGCGGATGGCTTCCGAATGACGTGAATCGGCCCGGCGGTATCGCCGGGCCGATTCACATTTGCCGGGGTCAGCGCAGGGGACCGAAGAAGGTCTGGAGGTCGCGGGCCAGGTCGGCGGGGGCCTCCATGGCCGGGAAGTGCAGGCCGCGTTCGAATTCGGTCCAATGGGCGTCGGCGGGGGCGGGGACGACGCGGCGGACGGTCTCGTCCGCGCCGAAGATGGCGAAGCCCTGCGGGACCGACGGGGGAGCGCCCCATTCGGTGGAGTGGGACTGCTCGTAGAGGGTGTGGGCGGCCGACGCGCCGGAGCCGGTGAACCAGTAGAGGCTGACGGTGGTGAGGAGTTGGTCGCGGTCGATGGGGAGGTCGGTCCACGCCTCGAATTTCTCGGCGATCCAGGCCAATTGGAGCAGAGGGGAGTCGACCAGGCCGTAGCCGATGGTCTGGGGGCGGGAATTCTGGATGGCCAGGTAGCCGGAACCCTCGCGGCGGAAGGAGTCCATCCGGTCCAGGATGACCTTGTCGATCGGGTCGTTGGGGTCCAGGCCGTCGGCCAGACCGGGCAGGAAGGTGGCGACATTGGCGGCGGTGAGCGGGTCGGTGACCACGTGGACGCCGGTGACGTGCTCGGGGTCCAGGGCGGCGACCAGGCCCGAGACGCCGCTGCCGACATCGCCGCCGTGCACGCCGTAGCGGTCGTAACCCAGGCGGGCCATGAGCTCGATCCACGCGCGGGCGGCGCGGGCCATGGTCCAGCCGACGGCGCTCAGCGGGGTGGACAGGGTGTAGCCGGGCAGGGACGGGGCGATCACATGGAAGGCCGGGCCCTCGGCCGGGTCGGTGAGCAGGCCGATGAGGCCCATGAACTCGGCGATCGAGCTGGGGAATCCGTGGGTGATCAGCAGCGGCCGGGCATCGGGGCGCTCGGAACGGACATGCAGGAAGTGGATGCGCTGGCCGTCGATCTCGGTGGTGAACTGGGGGAAGGCATTGAGCTCGGCTTCCTGTGCGCGCCAATCGAATTCGGTGCGCCAATAGTCGGCCAGCTCGTGCAGGGCGGTTTCGGGGATACCGCGCTCCCAGCCGGTGCCGGGCAGCTGGGCGGCCCAGCGGGCGCGGTCCAGGCGGTCGTGCAGATAGTCCAGGTCGGACTGGGGAACGTCGAGGGTGAAGGGGCGAATCTCGGTGCTCATCAGGCTGTTCCGTTCACTCGGGAGAACCTCGCCGGAGGCTCTGCATCTTCCGCTCGACACCACGGTATGAACTATTGCGGAACAGTTCGTTCCGCAATTCACGGATACCATCGAGAAATGTTGGAAACCTCCGCCCGCCTGCTGCGGCTGCTGTCGCTGCTGCAATCCCGGCGCGACTGGACCGGGGCCGAACTCGCCGCCCAGCTCGAGGTCACCCCGCGCACGATCCGCAAGGACATGGATCGGCTGCGCGAACTCGGCTATCCGATGGAGGCGCGGCCCGGCGTGGACGGGGGATACCGGCTCGGGGCCGGTGGCGCGCTGCCGCCGCTGCTGCTCGACGATGACGAGGCCGTCGCGGTGGCCGTCGGATTACGCACCGCCGCAAGCGGTTCGGTCCTCGGCATCGAGGAGACGTCCCTGCGCGCGCTCACCAAGCTGCAACAGATCCTGCCGTCACGGCTGCGGCATCGGGTCAGTGCCTTCCAGAACGCGCTGCCGGTTCCGATGCGCGGGCCCCGGGTCCGCGCCGACATGCTGACCGCCATCGCCGCCGCGTGCCGCGACCACGAACGCCTGCGGTTCGACTATCGGACCCACTCGGGCGCATCCTCCCGGCGTGCGGTCGAGCCGTACCGTCTCGTCAACCACCGCCAGCGCTGGTACCTGCTGGCGTGGGACCTCGACCGCGGCGACTGGCGCACCTTCCGCGTCGACCGCATGGACCCGCGCCCACCGGCCGGACCGCGCTTCACCCCGCGCCCCCTGCCGCCCGACCCCGAGATCGCGTCCTACGTCGAACGCGGAATCGGCTCGGCGACATGGCATTTCCGTGCCCGCGTGATCGTGCACGCCCCCGCCGCTCACGTCCGCGCCCGCATCCCGATCCCCATCGACATCGAGGAACTCGGCGACAACCGCTGCGCCTTCGAACCCGGCTCCGACCACCCGGAAATGCTCGCCCTCTACCTGGGTCTGCTGGACGCCGACTTCGACATCGTCGATTCCCCCGATCTGGTCGCCGCCCTGCGCACCCTGATCGACCGCTACCAGCGCGCCGTCACCACCGCCGGCCGAGCGACCGCCCGCGACCGTGCTGACCGCCCGCGATAGTGCTCACCGCCCGCGGTAGTGCTCGTCCAGCACGGGCACCGGATCCAGTTCCGACACCTGATGCCCCGCACTGCAGTGATCGGTGAGATCCTTCCCGTCCCGCGCCTGCACCACCCGCAGCTCATCCACGCAATCAACCAGTGACTCGGCAACTTTCGCCGCATGCCGATACCCCGGCGCATCCCGATCGGCGACCACCCACACCCGATGCGCACCGCGCAGCCATTCGGCATGCTCCCGATGCCACCCGTTCGCCCCGCCCGCATTACAGGTGGCGGTCAACCCGGCACGTGTGGCAGTGAGAACATCCGCCTCACCCTCGCAGACGACGATGTCACGGCCGTCCTCCACGGCGTCGATCACCTCCGGCAGATGGAACGGAAGCCGCTCGAATCCGCCGTACTCCCAACCGGTTTCGGTCCGGCGCTGCTGATAGAAGCTCTTCACATACCCTTGCCGATGCAGCGTCCGAACCCGGAACACACAGCCCGCCGGACTGCCATCCGGCCACCGGTAGATATACGCCGCCACCCGCCGCGACCGTCCGATCGGCGGACCGAAGTCACGCTTGTGCATCGAAAGCGCCAGCCCCGCAGCCAAAATGGCCCGATCCGCCAGGCCCGTCTCCACCGTCCCCCGCGTCAGTGGCCCCCGTCGGTCCGCCGGCGCATCGAACAGGTCCCGCACCCGCAGCCCGAGCCGCTCCAGCACCTCCTCATCCGAACACCCGGCGAAACACCGGACGACCGTCCGCTGCCGCTGCAGGTTGTACACGACCCCCAGCGAAGGCCGATGCCGCCGCCCATCCGCCTCGTGAACCGGACACAGATAGGTAGTCCACTCGGTGCCGCGTCTCCCCGGCCCGGACACCCGATTCAGCGCCCGGGTGATGGTCTCCCACGATCCCTGACTGCCCATCACGCCGGTCCTCTCACTACCGGTGTACCCCGTTGAGCAGCATTGTCAACCGTCATGAATCCGGTTGTAGCGCAACCGGAATCAACCGCCCGATGTCCGCGTCGCGCTGGCGCGGGATGGACTCGCCCGGGGCGGTGGAATCGGCTGATCCGGACGGCGTAGAGTCGCCGGAGTCGATGGCGGCCGCCACGAAGCGGACGACCGTTACCGCATGAAACCTGCTGGGGCGCAGGAATAGTGAGAATTCACAATCGGAGTGGAACTCGGGCGTGTCGGCCGTTCGGGCGGCAAGAATGGACCGCATGGTTGCGGTCGGGGGTCGGGCAGACTCGTGGGAAGCCGATGCGGCGGCGGGCGGGGGGCCGGTGCCGGGAGTGGATGTCGGGAAGTATCCGCTGGACTCGCCCGGGACTGCGGCGTGGCTGGCGGCGGTGGGCGAGGCGCGGGCCGAGCTGGCCGCGGATGGATGCTGTGTGCTGCGCGGGTTCATCAGGCCCGAGCTGCTGAATACCCTGCGTGGCGAGGGGGTGGCATTGGCTCCGCACGCGTATTACACCGTGGAGGACGTCAACGCCTACAACATTCCCCTCGATGCCGATCTGCCGCCCGACCATCCGGGGCGGATCGTGCTGCACCGCGGGAACGCGTTCGTGGCAAGGGATCTCATTCCCGCGGACGCGCTGATCCACCGGTTGTACACCGATCGCCGGTTCCAGCGGTTCGTTTCGGATTGCTTCGGCCTGGCCGAGCTGCACGAGTACACCGATCCGCTGGCGGGGTTGTGCCTCAATGTGGTCGCGCCGGGAATGTCGCATCCGTGGCATTTCGATACCAACGAGTTCACCGTCAGCATGCTCACGCAGGAGCCGGAATGCGGTGGGGTGTTCGAGTACTGCCCGAACATCCGGTCGCGGGAGGCGGAGCACCTCGCGGATGTGCGGGACGTGCTGACGGGGCAGGGGGAGCGGTTCATCCGGCGGCTGGAGTTGCGGCCGGGGGATCTGCAGCTGTTCCAGGGGAGATTCTCGTTGCACCGGGTCGCGCCCGTAGGCGGGACGGTGCAACGACATTCGGCGATCTTCGCCTACAGCGACACCCCGGGACTGATCGGCACCGCCGAGCGGACCCGGCAGCTGTTCGGGCGGGTACTGCCGGATCATCTGGCCGTCGGTGAGGTCCGCGGCGATCGACTGCTCGACTGAGAGGGAACAGCGCGTGCCGGTTTCGTTACACAGCTCCACCGGAAAAGCCTCGTTCGACCACATCTACGACCGCCCCGATCCACGCGAGTATTACGCGCGCATGGCCGAATTGGATTACCAGATACCGGAATTGGCCAAACCGCATTTCCAGCGGCTCCTCGCGGAGTATCGGTCGGCCACCGGCATCGCCACCCCCGCCGTCCTCGATATCGGCTGCTCCTACGGCGTGAACTCGGCCCTGCTGCGCCTGGACACCACCATGACCGACCTGGCCGGACGGTACCGCGGTCGCGACACCGACGACACCGCCGCGCTCATCGACCGCGACCGGCAGCTGCTGCACACCCACGATCAGCTGCCCGGCGTCCGCTTCATCGGCATGGACGCCTCCCGCCCCGCCCTCGACTACGCCGGCGCCGCCGGCTTCCTCCAGGACGCCGTGCACGCCGACCTGGAGTCGGGCGACCCGACCGAGGCCCAGCGCCGCACCCTCGCCGCCGCGGACCTGGTCATCTCCACCGGCTGCGTCGGCTACATCTCCGAACGCACCCTGTTGCGGGTGGCCCGCGCCCACGGCGGAAAACTGCCCTGGATGGCGCATTTCGTGCTGCGCATGTTCTCCTTCGACCCCATCGCCGCCCACCTGGAGACCCTCGGCTATCGCACCGAACGCGCACCCGGTGTGTTCCGCCAGCGGCGCTTCGCCTCCGCGGACGAGCAGGCACGGGTACTGAACACCCTGGCGGACAACGGAATAGACCCCGCCGGCGCCGAATCCGACGGGTGGCTCTACGCCCAGCTGTACTTGTCCCGGCCGAAAATCAGCGTCGCGACCGAACACTGAATCGCGTCGCACATCGAATTCACATCCCGGATTCACCTGAAAACTCCCCGCGATTGTTACGGTGAATCGGTGGCACCAGCGAAGATCGTAATTATCGGCGGTGGTTTCGCGGGCGTCGAGTGCGCCCGATATCTGGAACGCCGAGTGCGGCCCGATGAGGCGTTCGTCCAGCTCGTCTCGCCCGACGCCGGACTCTTGTATCTCCCGCTGCTGCCACAGGTCGCCTCCGGCACCCTCAACCCCCGGTCGGTCTCGGTATCCCTGCGCCGGATCCTGCGCCGCACCGAGGTGGTGCCGGGCATGGCGGTCGGGGTGGACCACGACACCCGGCGGGTGGTGGTGCGCCGATCCACCGGGCGCGAAACCGCCCTCGAGTACGACCATCTCGTCCTGGCCCCGGGCTCCATCACCCGGGTGCTGGACGTGCCCGGGCTCAAGGAACACGGCTTCGGCATGAAGACCCTGCCGGAGGCGATGTACCTGCGCGACCATGTGCTGCGGCAGCTGGACGTCGCCGCCCTGCGCGGCGGGCTGGCCGGGGACCGGGAACGGCTCAACTTCGTCACCATCGGCGCGGGCTACGCCGGGACCGAGACCGCCGCGGTCCTGAACAAGGTCTGCCACGCCGCCGCCAAACGCTTCTTCCCCGAGACCGAACGCGGCATGGTGCGGTGGCACCTGGTCACGCACGGCGACCGCATCATGCCGGAGCTGGGCGAGCGGCTCGGCGCGGAGGCGAAAAAGATTCTGGCCGAACGCGGAATCGAACTCATCTCCGGAGCGTCCGCGGCGGAAGTGATGGCCAACGGGGTGAAACTCACCAATGGGCGATTCATCCCCTCCCGCACCGTGCTGTGGACCGCCGGCGTCACCCCGAGCCCGCTGGCCGGGCACCTCGGCGCGGAAACCGACAAGGGACGCATCATCGCGCACGCCGACCTCTCTGTTCCCGGGCTGAAGGGCGTGTGGGCCATGGGTGACGCCGCCGCGGTCCCTGATCTGACCGACGGCGTCGACAAGGTGTGCGCGCCCACCGCCCAGCACGCCATGCGCCAGGGCCGGCACCTGGGCAAGAACCTGCTGGCGACCCTGCGTGGCGGACGATCCGAACCCTACCGGCATCCGGATCTCGGCATGGTGGTCGACCTCGGCGGCCGCGATGCGCTG
Organism: Nocardia sp. NPDC051981; assembly: GCF_040680715.1. Taxonomy (NCBI): domain Bacteria; kingdom Bacillati; phylum Actinomycetota; class Actinomycetes; order Mycobacteriales; family Nocardiaceae; genus Nocardia; species Nocardia sp. NPDC051981. Next base: position 212,490 of record NZ_JBFAXK010000015.1, read on the forward strand.
GCGCGCCCACTCGGCATCGGATTGCGTGGTGTCCCAGCCCAATTCGTGGCACGCAGCTACCACCTGATGGCGCTGCGCACGGTCGTCGCCCGCGCCCGCGTGGCCTTCGACTGGACCGTGCACGGTCTCAGCGGCGACGACTTCCTGCGCATCGGCTACGGCGACTACCAGACCCACACCATCGGCGGATTCGAGCAGTCCGGCTGCTACCTGCAGGCCGACGAGGTGTCGCGGGCGCTGAAAGAGATCGGCGATCCCGGGTGAGTCCGGAACCCGCATGAAAACTATTGTGGCGCAGTAAATCCACATCTGGTCCGGACCGTGTGGTTTCAGGTGAAAGCCTGGCGCTCGGACGGTTTCGATGACAAGAATGGGTGCTGTGACCGCCAGGGGGACGGTCACGCGTGTGCAAATGCCAGGTTGCCCCTATCCGACGACCCACGAGGACACCCCTTGAGCGACAGCACCTTCGCCTTCGACGAGCAGCTGCCCCGCGTCCCGCTGCCCACCCTGGAGGAGAGCTGCACCCGCTTCCTGCACTGGTGCGCGCCCCTGCTGACCTCCGACGAGTACGCCGCCACCGCGGCCGCCGTCGAGGACCTGCTGCGCCCCGACAGCCCCGCCCGCACCCTGCACGCCGATCTGCAGCGGTTCGACGAGACCCCGGGCGTGGGCAGCTGGCTCGACGAGTTCTGGCCCTCCCGCTACCTGGGCCGCCGCGACCGGATCGCGTTGAATGCGAACTTCTTCTTCCTGTTCCGGGACGACACCGCCCTCGCCTCCTCGACCAGCGCCGACCAGAGCGAGCGCGCCGCCGCCCTCATCGCCGCGTCCGTCGGCTACAAGCTGCGCCTGGACAAGGAGGAGATCCCGCCCGCCACCCAGCGCGGCACGCGACTCAACATGGCGCAGAACAAGTTCCTGTTCTCCGAGACGCGCATACCGGACGCGCCACAGGACACCGTGCGGGTGCCCTACAGCGATGCCTGGCCCGGACCCTCGGACGCCCGCCACATCGTGGTCTTCTACCGCGGCACCATGTTCCGCATGGACGTCATCGGCCCCGGCGGCGTCCCCTACACCCCCGAGGACCTCGCCGACGGCCTGCGCGCCGTCATGAAGGCCGGTGCTCGGCGCGCCGCCACCAATACCTCGCCCGGGCACCTCACCACCCTCGCCCGCGCCGACTGGGCGCCGGTCTACGCGGCTCTGCGGCCCGCCAATGCCGCCGCCTTCGACACCATCGAGACCGCGCTGTTCTGCGTCTGCCTCGAGGACTTCGCGCCGCGCGACACCCTGCACGCCTGCGACCAGCTGCTGCACGGCGACAGCGGCAACCGCTGGTTCGACAAGTCGGTGTCGTTCATCGTCTTCGCCGACGGCGAGGCCGGCATCAATGTCGAGCACTGCGGCCTGGACGGCACCACCATCCTGTCCTTCGTCGATACCCTGCTCGAGGCGCCGGTGAGCGACCACGTCGCACAGTCGGGCGCACAGGCGCAGGGCCTGCCCGCCATCGAACCCGTCGAGTTCGTCCTCGGCCCGGAGTCCAAGACCGAGATCGCCTCCGCCGCCGCGTCTTTCGCGCAGTACGCCGCCGACAACGCCACCACCACGGTGTCGTTCGACTTCGGCACCAACCGCGCCAAGCGGCTGGGCATCTCCCCGGACGCCTTCGCGCAGCTGAGCTATCAGCTCGCCCACCGCCGCAGCAAGGGGCTCAACGGCGCCACCTACGAATCCATCGCCACCCGCCAATTCCGCAACGGCCGCACCGAGGCCATGCGCGTGATCACCCAGGAGATGCTGGACTTCGTTGCCGCCATGGAGGATCCGGCCGTGGACCGGGACCGCAAACTGGTGGCCCTGCGCACCGCCGCCGAGGCACACGTGCGCCGCGCCCAGGAATGCCAGCGCGGCGAGGCCCCCGAGCAGCACCTGTGGGAACTGCAGTGGATCCAGCGGCGCCGCGGCGAACAGCTCGGCGCGACGGCCCCGATGGCCTTCTACGACAGCCCCGGCTGGACCGTCACCCGCGACGACTACCTGAGCACCAGCTCCGCGCCGTCGGTGAACATCCAGTACTTCGGGTTCGGCTCCACCAGCCCCAAATGCATCGGCATCGCCTACGTGCTGCTGCCCGACCGCTGGAACCTCTACCTGGCCACGCCCAAGCACGTCGCCCAGCAGATGCACGACTTCGCCGAGCAGCTGCGCGGGGCGGTCACCGAACTCGCCGAACTGCTCACCGTATAACCGATTGCGGGGAGTGTGCGCCCGTCTGAAAGAATCACTCCCCGTGAAATCTTTCGAAGCCCTGTTCGCCGAGCTGCAGGATCGTGCCGCCAACCGCCCCGAGGGGTCGGGCACCGTCGCCGCCCTGGACGCCGGCGTGCATGCGCAGGGCAAGAAGGTGCTCGAGGAAGCCGGCGAGGTCTGGATCGCGGCCGAGTACCAGAGCGATGAGGAACTCTCCGAGGAGATCTCGCAGCTGCTCTACTGGGTGCAGGTGCTGATGGTGGGCCGCGGGCTGCGGCTCGAGGACGTGTACCGACATCTGTGATGCGCCGGTGCGCCGCACGCTGTGCCCATTCAAGGGCTGGGTGCGGCGCACCGTTCCGCTCAGCCCCCTGTCGACACGTCTTCCCTCCCCGTTCCGAAAGGACCTCCCAATGCTTCGCGTCGCCGTCCCCAACAAGGGCGCACTCTCCGAATCCGCCCTCGCCATCCTGTCCGAGGCGGGCTACCGCAAGCGCACCGACTCCCGTGAGCTGAGCGTGCTGGACCCGGTCAACCAGGTCGAGTTCTATTTCCTGCGGCCCAAGGACATCGCCATCTACGTCGGCTCCGGCGAGCTCGACCTCGGCATCACCGGCCGCGACCTGGCCCTGGATTCCGGTGCGCCCGTGCAGGAACGGCTCGCCCTCGGCTTCGGCCGCTCCACCTTCCGCTACGCCGCCCCGGCCGGGCGCGAATGGAAGGTCGAGGACCTCTACGACAAGCGCATCGCCACCTCCTACCCGAACCTGGTGCTGACGGACCTGGCCAGGCACGGCATCGAGGCCGAGGTCATCCGCCTCGACGGCGCGGTCGAGATCTCCATCCAGCTCGGCGTCGCCGACGCCATCGCCGACGTGGTCGGCTCCGGCCGCACCCTGCGCCAGCACAACCTGGTCGCCTTCGGCGAGTCGCTGTGCTCCTCGGAGGGCGTGCTCATCGAGGCCAAGGGCGCCGACCAGCACGACAAGGCCCGCAACCAGCTCGTCGCCCGCATCCAGGGCGTGGTCTTCGCCCAGCAGTACCTGATGCTGGACTACGACTGCCCCAAGGCGCTGCTCGAGGAGGCGGTCAAGATCACCCCCGGGCTGGAGTCGCCGACCGTGTCGCCGCTCACCGATCCCGAGTGGGTCGCGGTGCGCGCGCTGGTGCCGCGCAAGAACGGCAACGAGCTCATGGACCAGCTCGCGGACCTGGGCGCCAAGGCGATCCTGGCCACCGATATCCGGTCCTGCCGCGCCTTCTGATTCCGGTCGGGTCAGGACGGGCCGGATTCCGGTTCGTCCTCGCCGGACGGGAAAGGCGGTGGGGTGCCGCCGAATTCGGGGCATAGTCGCTTGAAATCGCAGTACTCGCACAGCCAGCTCGGGCTGGGCGGGAACTCCCCGGTCTCGGCGGCGGTCACGATGGCGGCCCACAGCGCCGACAGGATCCGCTCGAAGCGCAGCAATTCCTCCGGGTCCGGCGCGTAGGTGAGGGTGACACCGTCGGCGAGGTACATCAGCCGCAGTTCCGCCGGCGCCCGGCCCTGGGTGCGCAGCAGGACCAGGGCATAGAACTTCAGCTGGAACAGGGCCCGGGTCTCGTAGGCGAGGCCCGGGGCGCGGCCGGTCTTGTAGTCGATGACGTGCAGTTCCCCGTCGGCCGAGCGGTCGATGCGGTCCACGATGCCACGCAACGGCGTGCCGTCGGGGAGGTCGGCCTCGATGAAGGTCTCGCACGACTCCGGATCGAAGCCGGACGGATCCTCCAGCCGGAAGTACACGCCCACCAGCTTGCGTACCTCGGCCAGGAACCCGGGCAGCTCCTCGGCCGGAATCAGCGACTCCACCTCGGGCCGCGACTCGCGAACCCCCGTCCACGCGGGTTCGACGAGAGCGGCAGCGGCCTCGGCATCCCGCCCGGTGGCGGGCAGCCCGAACAGTGCCTCCAGTACGGCGTGGACCACCGTGCCGCGCACCGCCGCCCGCGAGGGCGGTTCCGGAATCTGGTCGATGACCCGCAGCCGGTATTTCAACGGGCACTGCTTGAAATCGATTGCGCGCGAGGGGGAAAGGGCGGGGCCACGGGGAGCGAACCGCTCTGTCTCCGGGGTACTGATCACGTCAACCGACATACCTGGCAGGCTAAACGCAAGCACCGACAAGGTGCGGACGAATCCGGCGCAGCGCATTCGCGGCGACGCACGACTTCACCACAACCACGCAGAACGGAGATTCATGACGGCCAGACGGACCGGCCCATTCCAGATCGGTGACCGGGTACAGCTGACCGACGCCAAGGGGCGCAAGTTCACGGTGATCCTGGAGACGGGCAAGGAATTCCACACCCACGCCGGCCACATCAACCACGACGACCTCATCGGCGCCGACGAGGGCTGCGTGGTGAACTCCGCCAAGGGCACCCCCTACCTGGCCCTGCGCCCGCTGCTGACCGACTACGTGCTGTCCATGCCGCGCGGCGCGGCGGTCATCTACCCCAAGGACTCCGCCCAGATCGTCCACGAGGGAGACATGTTCCCCGGCGCGAAGGTCCTGGAGGCCGGCGCCGGCTCGGGCGCGCTGACCTGCTCGCTGCTGCGCGCGGTCGGCCCCGAGGGCAAGGTCATCTCCTGGGAGATCCGCGACGACCACGCCGAGCACGCGGTCAAGAATGTCGAGCGCTTCTTCGGCGAACGCCCCGACAACTGGGAACTCACCCTCGGTGACGTGGCGGACTACGCCGGCGAACAGGTCGACCGCGTCGTCCTCGACATGCTCAAGCCGTGGGACGCGCTCGAGGCCGTCTCCAAGGCCCTGATCCCCGGCGGCGTCTTCCTCGCCTACGTGGCCACCACGACCCAGCTCTCCGAGGTGGTCGAGGCGCTGCGTCGCCAGGGCTGCTGGACCGAGCCCACCGCCTGGGAATCCATGGTCCGCCCCTGGCACGTGGTCGGCCTCGCGGTGCGCCCCGAACACCGCATGCAGGGCCACACCGCCTTCCTGGTCAAGGCCCGCCGCCTCGCCGACGGCGTCACCGCCCCCAAGCCGCAGCGCCGCCCGTCCAAGGGCTAGCGCGCCGGGAGGATACGTCCCGAGGCCGGATCCGGGCTCGCAACGAACGCGCCCCCGCCACGGAGGCGGATTCTGGGGGTCGTCGCAACACCGCTGCTAGTTGGTGGTGGACAAGAGCATAGCGAGACGCTCGGCTGGGTTGTCCCAGTCGAGCGTTTT